>JAIEPT010000078.1 GCA_019748295.1 Gemmataceae bacterium
GCCGCGACCGCCGCCGCCGCCGCCGCCGCCGTAACCGCCTCGGCCGCCACCACCGCCGCCGCCCTCCTTAGGACGAGCTTCGTTGACGGTCAACGCCCGGCCATCGATTTCCTTGCCGTTGAGGGCGGAAATCGCCTGGGCAGCTCCATCATCGGCATCCATTTCGACGAAGCCGAAGCCCTTCGAACGACCCGTGTCTCGATCCATGATCACCTGCGCGGATCGAACCGATCCGAACGCAGCGAACATTTCCTCAAGATCCGCGTCCGCCACCGAGTAGGGCAGATTGCCCACGTACAGTCTCTTACCCATGAACCTGACTCCAAGACCGATCCGTCCTGCCTGCGGGACGAGTTCCCTAGGACGGCATCAACTACCTTTTATCGCATTTCGAAGAAGGTTTGTACAGGATTCCAAGCCCCATTTTTCGACTGGTTCGCCCAATCCGCGCCAATCGGCGGAATTTCCGCCTTTTGCGTGCGCGAAATATTTTTGCTTTCCCGCAAATTTTTCACGGAGGAGCAGGTATTTCGCCTTCCACCACGTCGGCCGCGTGTGCCTTCTGAATCATTTCCTCCGTGCTGTCCGGGTCCACCGACCGGCATGCCTCGGCCAACTGATCGGCGATCTCGCGCAGATCGCGACGCCAATCGGCCCGCTCGACGCCAGGGGGTGTTACCTGCATGAACTCCTCGCAGAGCAACGTCAGGCGAAGGAAATGGCGAAAAAGCAGCCCTTCCTGCTTCACGAGATCGCGCGAGGTGATGAACTTGTCGAAGGCGCCGCCGAAACGGAGCAGTTCCCCCGCCGCCCAGACCGCCGTCGTGTTCACGTCCGTCACTTCGGGGAACTGAGCATCGAACAGCAGGCGCACTTTTTCCGCGAGCGTCGGCGGTCTCGGCTCGCGCTCGGCCCATGGCTTGTACTCGTCCTCTTCCTCTTCATCGTCCTCGCTGACCGCCGGCTTCGCGATGATGAGACCGCGGCGAATCAACTCCTCGTCCAGATACGTTCGCGCCAGCGGGCCCGGCGGCAGCTCCTCCTCAAACGGCACGCGCACATTCCGCAGGATCGCCCTCGGCAACTCGAGCACGCTCTCGAAAATCTGAATCCGCTCATCCTTGTCCGCAATCGCCAAATGCGGCAGGAGGAACGCGCCATACAGCGGATGGATGCTGCGAAACGCCAACAGATGATCCAACAGCGGCGTCGGCTCCGCACTCACGGCCTGATACGGCTCGCTCGGCGGAGTGCCGATCGAACTCTCCGGCGGCGGAGCGGGGGGCTCGGGCGAAAGCGTCACGTAACCCGCACGCAGCAACGTCAGCAGCATGCGATCCAGCCCCTTGTCGGCCGCCTGAATGCGCGGCTCATCCATCATCCGTTTGCGAATGACGGCCCGGATGCGCGACACCTCGGGCGAAAGCTTCAGCATGTAGGCGAGCAACCGCCAGGGGAACGGGCCCTTGCTGTAGAGCTTCGCCGGCGGAGCCGATTGAAGCTGCTTGAATTGTCCTTCGCTCCAATATTGGCGCGTTTCGCTCCGCGTCGGCTTCTTGCGTTTCAGGTCCTTCTTCGCCCGGATCAGCATCGGATCCTTCGTGTTTTCCGGGATCTGATCGTATTTCTGCTTCCAGCGCAGAATCTTGACGTCGTCCTCATGGGCCACCGCGAACACATAGCCGCGATCATCGAACTGCGGCCGACCCGCGCGTCCGAAGATTTGCTGAGCCGTGCTTGGATCGATGAGTTTCTGTTTGTGTGCAGGCCCTTTCACCAACGACGAGAGGATGACCGAACGGGCCGGCAGGTTGATCCCCGCGGCCAACGTCTCCGTGCAGATGACGAGGGCGAGCAGCTTCTTCTCGAACAGGCTTTCCACCACCCGGCGATACTTCGGCAACAGCCCCGCATGATGCACGCCGACGCCCCGATGCAGCAGTTGCTTCATCTTCGGCCCCACGCCACGCGACCAATCGAGTTGATTCACCTCCGCATGCAGCGGCGGCTTCTGATTCTCGGCAAGCAACGGCAACCCTTTCAGTTGCTCGGCCAAGCTCCAGCATTCGTCGCGATTGAAGCAGAAGACGAGCCCCGGCAGCAGCGCCCCATGCTCGTCCCCCTTCGCCATCTTGACGAGTTGCTCCGTGAGAAACTCGTCCGGCACCCACACATGCGTGAGCGGCACCCGGCGTTCCGTCCCCTGCACCAGCTCCAACTCGCGCTGATGGCTGCGACGCAGCCAGGCAAGAAACTCGGTCGCATTGCCGACGGTGGCCGACAGCAGCAGCAATCGCACATGCGGCGGCAGCAGCGACAGCGACAGCTCCCACACGATGCCGCGCTCCTGGTCGGCGAAGCTGTGAAACTCGTCCATGACGACGGCGGCCACCTGCGAGAAATCGAACGCCGTCGGATGCAGCAGACGATTCAGAAGAATCTCCGCGACGACGACCAGAACGCGTGCGTCCGGATTGACCTTGCGATTGCCGGTGACGAGGCCCACATCCTCCGGCTTGAACCCCCAACGAACCGCCGCCTCCTGCATCTCATGAAACTTCTGCTCGGTGAGGGCGATGAGCGGCGTGGTGTAATACGCGACCTTGCCCGAGTGCAGCGCTTCGAAGAGAGCCGCCTCCGCGATGAGCGTTTTCCCCGTCCCCGTCGGCGCCGCGACGAGCACGCCCTGCTCGGAGGCGAACCAGGCGAGCAGAGCATCCTCCTGCACCGGATACGGCGGATACGGCAACTGCCCCAAGTATTGTTCGGCAAGCTGATCGCGTGTCGGAGTCATTCGCCTGCCTCGCCATTTCGTCCATGTAGTTTTTCGCCGCGTGGTTCGCCGCGACGCGCCGCGGAGCGCGGACTGCGCGCCCCGCGATCGCATGTCGCCCAGTCCGCGTCCCGCTTGGCGTCGCGGCGAACCGGGGCTTCCTATAGTGTTACGGACATCGGGAGAATGCCGCCCGGCAAAGGCATATGCGTCCTTGCTTCGTATCGAGTGTCAGCAAAAGTGGCTGGGGGGTATTCTGGGGCCGGATTCGCTGTTCCCGTGGAGCCGAGCAGACGTGTCGGAAGAACTGCGCTGGGAGTTGTACTACGGCGTCGATTTGATCCAGCTTCGGCAGACTCCTGAGGCAGTTTCCTTGCTGGCAGCAGCGGCGGTGGAGCCGGACGCGCCGTAGAGGGTTCCCCCCGACTTCTTCGGGTGGTGACGTGTCCCGTGGATGAATGAACGCCGCTCGGTTCGTAGCTGTCCATTCTGTGCGGCTGATTTTGGGAAAGTTGGCGCAGCTGCGGCGCGGGCGTTTGCATAAGCTGTCGGCATGGACGCCATCGAACAACTCAAAGAGGACCTGCGGCAAGGGCGCATCGACCCTCACCGCTTGATCGAACTCCTCGTCACGCAGCAGCGGCAACTCGAGGCCGCACGCCAACGCGTCGAATGAGCCTTTTTCCGTCCGCGCCGAAGAAAAACGGCAGCACGAAAAGCAGCAGGGCGGCTGCAAACGCGAACTCTCCCGCAAAGGCCGGCGCGGCCGACTCACCAACGCCGACAAGTTCCTCCTGGCCGAGCGCAGCGAAGATTGTTACCCCGAAGGCGTGCCCGAAAATGATTGTTGGCTCTCGCACACGCGTGCCTGTCGTTCGACAAAGTCGGCGCCTTGCTGCGTTTTCTGCAGAACCTGCCTCTCGGCAAAACCCAAGCGGATGCGCTCTTGCATCGGCTGGCGCGGCAATGGAGCCATGAGTTCGAGGTACTGTGCACGCTGCTGGCGAATTCATTGGTAGTGCACATTGGTAGTGCATGCGGACGAGACGAGTTGGAGCATCAACAGCGTGTGGGCGTGTGTTGTTTTTCGGCGCTGAAGAGAGAAACGTGGTCCGCTAATGGCTCGACGCCGAAAACGTTTTTAGGACCTCGATTGGCGGCCAATCTTGAATAGCCAATCTTGAATAGCCAACCTTTGCTTCTCCTCCCATTATGCCGGACACGATGAGACACGGTGCGGAATCACAACCTGGGGTCTACGGGTTCGCTCTCCAAAGCAAGCACGCCGAAGACGCACTCATGTACGCGCCGCAGCGGCTCTCGACGGACAAATCGTTCCATCGCCTCGACTCCGAGGGCGAACTCCCCGAGGGCGAGCGACCTCTTGTGGCTCAGCCCTCGGCTCCGCAAGCGGGATAGGTTTTCGTCGGCGGTGTAGTCCGGTCCGTAGATGATCCGGAGGTACTCCCGCCCCCGACACTTTACCGCGGGTTGGGCAAGGCCGCGTTTGCCTCGGAAGATGAAGTCGAGCGGCTTCACCACCATGCCCTCGCCGCCGCGCTCAGTTAGTTCGGTCCACCAACGGATGCCATCGTCTACGCTCGCCAAGTCTGTGACGTCCACCAGCTTGTAGTTGGTCGCCAGCAACAGCTCGGGGTCGGTGCGGCAGATGGAGGCCAGCGTGTCCATGTGCCAGGTGTGGTTCTTGTCCGTGTGGACGCGGCCCTCGGACGCTAGCAAGTGAAAGGGAGCCAGCTTCAAGTCGGCAAGCGAGTTCACCGACCAGCAATACTGCCGGTAGGCGGCAACGAACTGGCCGACGTGCTCTTCCCGGCGGCGGCTCTGCGCCAAGAGCTGCTCGGCCTGGATTTGTTCCTCCCCGCTGAGCCGCTCGGTAGCTTGGGCCAATGAGTCGATCGCACGGGGCAGCGCGGCTTGCCCTGCGGCTCCGACCGCCGCGTACTGCGTCTTCAGGAGTTCCTGCGCCTTGGCCGACCAGGGCATCAGCTCGCAGTCCAGGCACGCCCATGTCGTGTTTAGGGCCGTCCACAGGTCCGATGCGGTCAGAGTCTGTCGGACGCGGTCGAGGAACCGCGTTTCCAGCGCCGCGTCGTTGAAGAACTTTCGCCCTGTGCGCGTGACGACGGTGCCGATCTCCCCTTCGAGGACGCCGAACCGTTCCCGTGCCGCCTGTTCGTCGCGGCAGACGATCACGACAGCACGGGACCCCATGTGCTTTTCCTCGCAGATTACTTGCGGGGCGCCTTGGTTGCGGTAGTAGGCGAATGCCTCCGCAGGGTGTTCCAGCAGCCCCGGCTCGTTGCTCGTCTCGCACGGGGACATGGTGGGCGGCAGGTAGATCAGCCACTTCGGGTTGGCGGCGAAACGGCTCATGACTTCTAAGGCCGCCGTGGCGTGGGCCTCCCGAATGGTCACGTTGCCCCGTAGCCGGGTCGAGACGATCCGCTTGCCCAGCACGTCATCGGCGTCCAGTACCTCGTCGTCCTCTTGCTGAGCCGTGAGCTTGGGGGCCTGCTGATCGTCAGGCAAAAAGGGGCGGGCGGGTTCGCAGTAGGTCCTCGCTGCGGGGACCGAAACGAACTCCCGTTCCGGGTAACGCAGGGCGGTGAGCTTGCCTCCGAACACGCAGCCGGTGTCGATGTTGACCGTGCGGTTCAGCCACTCGGGGTTGGGGACAGGCGTGTGGCCGTAGACGACCATCGCCGAGCCGCGGTATTCCGCCGCCCAGTTGTACCGCACTGGCAGGCCGAACTCGTCCGTCTCGCCGGTCGTCTCGCCGTAGAGGGCGAAGTCCCGCACCTTCCCCGAGCCGCGGCCCTGCATCTCGGCTTTCATCCCGGCATGAGCGACCACCAGCTTGCCGTCGTCGAGCACGTAGTGGCTCACCAACCCGTCGAGGAACGCTGCCAGCGACTTGGTAAACTGAGCCCGTACCTCGTCCGGCAGGGCGTCGATCTCGGCGAGCGACTCAGCAAGCCCGTGCGTGATCTGCACGTCGCGGCCATTGAGTTTCTTGAGCAGCTTCATGTCATGGTTCCCAGGCACGCAGAGGGCGGAGCCGAGCGTCACCATGTTGCGGGCGATGCTCAGCGTGTCGAGCACTCGCGGCCCGCGGTCCACGAGGTCGCCGACGAACACCGCCTTGCGCCCCTCCGGATGTACATAGGCGATATTCGACCAGCCCGGTTCGGGCTCGACGACGACTTTGCCGTAGCCCAGCCGCTCCAGCAGTTGCTCCAGTTCGTCGGCACAGCCATGAACGTCGCCGATGATGTCGAAGGGGCCATGCTCCTGGGTGCGATCGTTCCAAAGCGGAACCCGCTCGACCGCTGCCGCCTCGACTGCCTCCGGGCTTTCAAGGACGAAGACGTGGCGGAAGCCTTCGCGCTGCAGGCCTCGCAACGAACGTCGCAGTTGCGAACGCTGACTGCGGATGACGTGCGGCCCGAAGGAACGATCCGACCGGGACCGGTTCCGCTCGTGACAGACATCCTCAGGCAAGTTCAACACGATGGCGACGGGCAAGCAGTGGTACTTGCGAGCCAAGGCGACCAGCGGAGCGCGGGCTTCAGGCTGGACGTTCGTGGCGTCGATGACCGTCAGCCGGCCCAACGCAAGCCGTTGGGCGGCGATGGTGTGCAGAAGGGCGAACGCCTCGTTCGTGACCGCCTGATTGTTCTCGTCGTCGCTGATCATCGCTCGGCAAGCGTCCGAGGAAATGACCTCGGTCGGCAGGAAGTGCTTGCGGGCGAACGTGCTCTTGCCCGAGCCGCTGGGGCCGACCAGCACGACGAAGGACAGTTTGGGGATGGAGATCTTCATGCGTCTTGTTTCGCCTCGCTCTGGAGTTCTCCATCCCTGTGCAACGTGTGCTGAAGTTCGGAATAAAAAGTGGTCGCGGGCAAGCTCGGCGGCAAGGATGAGCACTCGCCCGCTCCCATATCCACGACCAGCCAAGCTCCGTCTTCCGTTTGTGCGACATCCATCGTGAAAAAGGGAGCCTTGAATCGTTGGGCCAGGCTCTCGAAAGGACTCCAGTCAGTGGGATTGGCCGCTTGGTTGTGGTAGTGCGAAGCGATCAGCAACTTGCCGCGCCAGAAGAACAGGCGGTACTCCTCGCACATCGGGTATTCACGAGGACTCGGGCCGCGAGAACGCAACGGCACATATTGCTTCACCACGAACCCGCGGTGGAACGTTTTTCCTTGCTCTTTTCGCAGGGCCTCCGCGACCGACTCGAAATGCTCCCGTCCCGCTCCTTTCGGGACGAAACAGGCTTCGTGCCACATATGCTTCGCCGACTTGATATGGTCCTTCAGGACGAACGGACCGTCCCCGAGCTTGCGACTCTGGCTCCATGCGAGGTAGGCATCCGGAGTGTCTGTCCAAACCGCCGCCGGCGAGTGCTCGCGGACCTTTGGGTAATAGTTCGGGAAGTAGGTCACTTCGGCATACTGCTCGGGGGTGCTGACCAAGCGATATCCGCGCTCCGAGAGCGCGTGGCAGAAGCGGCGATAGGCTTCTTCCGTCCATATCCAGCCGCGGTAGAGAAGGAGACCGCCATCCCCCACGGGCAAAGTCTTGATGGCCTCTTCAGCGCCGTGGTAAGACAGTTCGGCCTCCGCGAACAGCAAACAAGTCCACCCGAGCGCTTTCGCGGCATCGTATTCGTGCTCGAAAACTGGGTCGGGCAACTTCTTCATCATCTCGTTGCGTGGGAACAGAAGTTTCATTCGCCTTCTCCTGAATGCCAACTGCTTGCGGGCATTGTGCGATCCGCGACGACCGTGAATACCGCCATCTGCGTCGGCGAGCCGTGCTCGGGGTGTTCCGGCCCGACCGGGAGAAACCGCACCGAGTACCCGAACCGGGCGGCGATGCTGTTTGCCCAGGCCTCGAACTCTTGTCGGGACCACTCGAAGCGGTGGTCCGCGTGGCGGAACTGTCCAGCGGGGAGCGTTTCCCACGTCACGTTGAACTCCCGGTTTGGAGTCGTCAGCACGACCGTGCGGGGCTTGGCGAACTCGAACAGCACCCGCTCGAAAGCCTTCAATCGCGGCGGGTCGAGGTGTTCGATGACCTCGACAACACTGGCGGCGTCGAACCCTTCGAGCCGCTTGTCTCGGTACATCAACGAACCGTGGATGAGCTTGACCCGGTTCGCTTGATGGTCGGGTAGGCGCTCCAACTTCAAACGGCGGGTGGCGATTTCAAGAGAGCGGACGGACACATCCATGCCGAGGATCTCCTCGAACTGCCGATCTTTGAGCAGTTCGCGGATCAGCTTCCCTTCGCCGCAGCCAAGGTCAAGCACGCGTTTGGCCCCCGTGGACCGCAACGCGGCCATGACGGTCATAAGGCGCTGTTCATTGAGGCTGAGCGGGTTTTCCAGCGACTGCTCGGCCCTCTCCTTCTCGGGCGTGTCCTCCTCGCCCTCGCCCGGCTCTTCTTCAACGACAAGGCGGCTCAGGGCCATTCGGAACAGGCTCGGCTGAAACCGGAGGTAGCGCCGGGCGATCTCTTCCCTTTGCGGGTGCCCGGCCAACCACCCCTCACCTTTGGCAAGCAGCTTCTCCGTCTCGTCGTCGCCGACGAAGTAGTGCTTCCGGGTGTCGAATACCGGAATCAAGACGTAGAGGTGCGTCAGCAATTCGCGCAGGGTCGTCGTCTTCCGCACGGTCACGGTGCAGCACGGGCTTTCGCCCCACTCGGGGAACTTCTCGTCCAGCGGGTGGCGAACGACTTCGACTTCGTAACCGAGCGGCTCGAACATGGCCCGCAGGACAGGCTCGCCGCCCCGCACGGAGACCACGTCAAGCCGGGCTTCGAGCGGGATCGGCGTGGCGACCAACTCAGGACGGTCCTTGCACCGGCCTTGCAGCGCGGACCCAAAGACCTGTGAGATGGCCACGCTCATGAAAGACGAGGCGACGTAGGGGCGGTCGTTGACGTATTGCCCCAGCAGGAAGCTATGGTCGTGGTTCCTTCCTCGCACCATGCCCACGGCGTCCACATCCAGGAGCAGGCAGGCCACACAGCGATCAGGTCCGACCTGCGGGTAATACACGTGGGCCTTGCCGAAGCTCATGTCGAACGACTGGAAGCGGTCCGGGTGCTTGTGCAGGAGGTAGCCCAGATCGTTCGCCGGTCGCTGAGTCGTCGCGATCGTCAGCATCATCGTTGAAGCCCTTCGTAGGCGGCGACAAGGCCCAGCAGTCATGGTTCCATGGATGACGGACGCCATCAAGGTGCTGTGGGTTCAGTCAAGTTATTCCCGGAGTTGGCTGGCGTGGCCATTTCGCCTACGGCAAGACGAACAGCGACGACAGGCAGAAGGTGTGCGGCTGACCTAACCGCGGCAGCAACAACCGCAAGGAGTTTCCGATCCGAATGCGACCGCAGAGAGATATCGATCCAGGGACGGCGCGTTCGGACGCTTGAGCGATCGGTGAAGCCACGCGACTCCGCTGGCGTCCGTTTTTGAGCCGTTTGCGAACAAGTCAAACAGAAGACAATTGGCTGATGACTTGCTTTGAGACCGCAACTTGTTTACGAGGAAAACAGTTCGGTCCGGAGATGCGTTCTTGAGCCTATTCATGGCATACCCGTCGGCCAGCGTCAGGGCCGGATCGTCAAAAGGCTCGGCCCGTACTAGTTAGCGAGCCGAATAGTCCATCCGGACCACTACTAAGCCGCAAGCGGGGATTGCGAATGGTGGACACTGCTGTTCGGACGCGCGTCCAGTCCGGCGGAACGCAACGCATGGAGTTCCCTACAGGTTGTCATGTGCTGCATGCTCGGTGTCACAAACAACATACTCGGTCCGCGAGTTCGGCAGGATCGCCAAGGGCGCCTCACTTCCCTTGACGAACCTGCCGGCATCGCGAATCAAAAGCCTCTTCTCTGCTCCTAGCCTTCTCGGTCCTGAAGCCGTCCCTGTTCCGGCAGGGATGACTTCGCCTCTTCCGTTCCGACTCTTCCCAGTTCCGGCCCCAACGTCCGTGTTTTCTCGGTTCCCGAAGGCGTCTCTGTTCCGGCAGAGAAACCTTCGCCTCCTCTTTGTTCCGTTCTTCTCTGCTCCGAACCATCACGCGAAGGTGACGGCGAATTGCTTCTTCGTGGTCGCGAATCCATCGCTGATGACCACTTCGATCACCGCCGTGCCGACGAACGCGCTGTTCCTCGCGATCGTCAACTGATTGCCGCTGACCGTCGCCGACAGGTTCGGCGTGGTCGGCGCCGTCGCGTTCCACAGCTTGCTGGGGTCCGCGTAGTACGACGCTTCGAGCGTCGCGATCAGGTTGCTCGCTTGCATCATCTGCGACAGCGTCGATCCGATTTTGCGGACCTCGCCGTTGGGCAGAATCGCGATCCAGGCGCCCTGGTTTCGCGAGTACATCCACTTCTCGTTGCCGCCCTTGAAGCCCTGGAAGTAACTGCCCAGGTAGCTCAGGCCGAGCGACTGATCGAGCTGATACGCCTGACCGCCGCTTGCCTGCGTGGAGACGACGCTCGCGGAGATCGTGATCGCATCGCCGTCCGGGTCGCCCGCGGTCAGGTTCAGCGTCTTGCTCGATTGGCCGGCGCCGATGGCGACGTTGGCGATGTCGCCCAGCGTTGGGGCCTGGTTGGCGGAGGTGACGTTGAACGTCGTCTTGCTCGTCGTCTTGCCGTCGTTCGCCGTCACCTCAACCGCGAAGGCGCCGGTGAATCCTTCCGGAGGCGTAATCGTCAGGCGGTTGCCTGCGAACGAGAACTGCACCCGCGGCGTGGCGCTGAAGGTGCCGTTTTTCGTTCCGCCGTTGCCGCCGCTCGAATCGGCGACAACAGCGGAGTAGGTGATCGCATCGCCATCCGCGTCCGTCGCATTCAGGTTGACGGTGATGGAACCCTGGCGGGGCGACATCGTCTGGTTCGCGATCGGGGTCCACACGGGCGCCCGGTTCGACGCCGCCTGCACGCCGGCCGCGAACGACTTGGTGACGACGGTTTTGCCGTCGGTCGCGGATGCTTCGATCTGCACGCTGCCCGTGAAGTTCGCATCCGCGGCGATCGTCAGGCGGTTGCCGCTGACGCTGACCTTGGCCGGGATGTAACCGCCGGATTGAGCGTTCCACAGCAGGCTGGGATCGACGTAGTAATCAGCCGACAGCGTCTTGACCAGATTCGACGCCAGCATGGTGGAGCTGACGGTGCCCGCCCAGCGACGCAGGTCGCCGTTCGGCATCAGCAGATACCAGTTGCCGTTGGCTCCGCCCAGCCACTTCTCGTTTTGGCCCCACAGATTCGTGTAGTATTGGCCGACATACGACAGGCCAAGCTGTTGCTTCAGCGTGTAGGCCGGCGAATCGACGGTCGTGCCGCCGACGATGCGGGCGGAATAGGTGATCGCATCGTTGTCCGCGTCGGTGGCGTTGAGATCGACGGTGATCGTCTGGCCCGCGGAGATTTGGCGATCGCCGATGTCGCTCAGCACCGGAGCGCTGTTCTGATTGGCGTTGCTCGTAGCCGCCTTCATGGCCGCGAGCAGGTCGAGGCGTTTGAAGGTCAGGCCCGTGTTGACGACGTTGTCGTCCTCGTCGTCGCCATCCACGACGTTGACGCCGGTGGACTTCATCAGGCTGAGGATGTAGTCCTGGTTGGCGAGGCTTTGCTTGCCGGTCGCATCGAGCGCCTGCCGCAAGAGGGCCGCCGCACCGGCGATGACGGGGCTCGCCATCGAGGTGCCCGCCATGTCGGCGTAGCCGCCGTTGAGATAGGTGCTGCGGATCATCGCCCCGGGGGCCACGATGCTCAGAGCCGGGCCGCGTTGCGAGAAGCTGGCGATGCGATCGACCGCAGTGGTGTTGTCGCGGGCGCCGGAAAGCCAGGAGACGGCGCCCTGGTTGCCGTTCCAGACGGCGCCGACGGACACGACGTTCGGCGACACGGCCGGGAAATCGAGCCCGGGTTGGCTGCCGACCGCGTAGAAGTTGTTCCCCGCGGCCACGGCGATGAACACGCCTTGCGACTTCAGGGTGGCGAATTCGTCTTCGAGGAACGTGTACGGGTTGCTGGTGTAATTCCCTGAACCCAGCGACATGTTGATCGAGACGATGTTGTAGCGGGCCCGATTCGCGACCACCCATTTGAGGGCGTCTTCGACGGCGCCGAAGGAACCCGAACCGTCTTTTCCGAGCACCTTGAGGGCGATCAGATTGACGTTGGGCGCGATGCCGGAGTAAGCCGCGTTGGAGGAGCCGATGATTCCGGCGACATTCGTGCCGTGGCCGTTGTCGTCCATCGGGTCGGCGTCGTTGTTGACGAAATCCCACCCGGCGATGACGCGTTTGCCCCAACCGCCGCCAAGATCCGGGTGGTTGTAGTCGATGCCGGTGTCGATGACGACGACCGCTTCGCCGGTGCCCTTGTATTGGCCGTCGGCGAGGACTTGATTCAGCCCGATCTGCGAGCCGAAACTTTGATTGACGGAGGATGCGGTCGCCGTCGCCGGGGTGGAGGCGGTCGGGCCGACGGCCGTGTAGAGGTCGTCGACGCGAAACGTGTCGCTGCGCCACTGGGAATAGTACTGGTCGAGCGTCAGCGGCGAGACGGAAGGGAGCGCGCGATCTTCGAGCGCTTCCACCTGGGGGCGTGAGGAGGCGGCCGGACGCAGGGTGCGTGCGGGCGCCTTGGTGCTGCGGGCAAGGGGCCGCAGCCACCGAGGTAGCAAGGGCATGAGGAGGATTCCTTCGGCAACCTGGCGATCGCCCCGCGGCGGACTGGGAAAGTTCCGCGAGGGACCCATGGCTTTGCGTCCCCACGTCTCCGTGGGTTTGCGGTATCGGGAATCAGTGACGGACCGATTCTGCCGAAACCATAGCTTGCGCTGAATGCGCAAGCAAATCCGAGTCGGCGAAATGGCTCGATTATTTCCGCCGCAGCGGTCGTACCGGTTACGCCGAACGAATACGCGAGGACGCGACAAGGCCGAAGAGAAACAGGAGAAAGGAGCAGCTTCCTGCCGCGTTTCCCGGCCAACAAGCGGGCACGGCAATCCATGCCAGCGGGACTATTGTACAGAGGCCAGGGTGAAATTTCACAAAGCGAAACCGATTTTCGCTCAAGTTTCCGCTACGATCGACCGACGCTGCCGGACGCGCAAACTTGGCAAACGCGGAAGAATCGGCAAAGTCGCGGCGTTCATGTCTTCCGCTTGCGGCTTAAGCGATCGATCGCTTGGACTGACCCGGATCGCCAAGCCGCAAGCGGTGATCGCGGAATGTGGACACTCGGTGCTGTAAATGTCCAGTCTCGCGGAACGCCGCGGAGGGCGTTCCCTACAGCGCCATGTTTGTTGCAGGGCAGATGCCCTTGCATTTCGAGCTCATCCTTCCCTATATGTCCTTTCTCATAACACGCTTCCGGGGCACCGTGATGCGTTGGGGAATGCGAATCGCCGTCTTGATGTTGCTGCTCGCGGTTTCCGCGTGCCGCGTTACGGACCTTCCGCTCTGGAAACTCGAAGCGGAGCGGGCGGCGGCCGCCAATATCGAACGCGTTCGCGGCATCGCGTATGTCGAAGGCAAGAGCGCCGATCCCGTTCGCCATCGCCTGGATCTGTACTTCCCCAAAAGACCGTCCGAGGCGCCGCGTCCCGTCATCATGCTGGTGCATGGCGGCGGATGGGTGCGAGGCGACAACCGCTGCTGCGGACTCTACTCGTCGGTGGGCGAGTATCTCGCAAGCCAGGGGTTCGTCGTCGCCTTGCCGAACTATCGCCTTTCGCCCGAAGTGAAGCATCCCGAGCATGTGAAGGACGTCGCCCAAGCCTTCGCCTGGCTCCGTGACCATGCCCACGAATACGGCGGCGATGCCGGCGCGGTCTTCCTTGTCGGCCATTCCGCGGGCGGACACCTTGTCTCCTTGCTGACGACCGATCCCCGCTATCTTGAAGCCGTGGGGCGCAAGACCAGCGACATTCGCGGCGTCGTTTCCCTCAGCGGCATTTACAAGATTCCCGACGAAGCATGCGAAGCTTCCGAACGCTCGGCCTTAGGGGCATGCTTGGACGGTGGAAGCGGGCAGTTCTCTGGCCCCGGCCAGGTACCCGCCCAAGCATGGCACACCGCGGCATGCTTCAAGATTCAGAGGTTTGCATCGAGAATGCGATATCCTCCCGGAGGGAGAGGGATACATCTCTGCCCGCTTGTCGAAAAACGTATCTGCTGACTTTGCGAAAGCTGGGGAGCTTCGTTTACGATAGGCAGTCGGAAGGATGCGCGATAGTTGCGAAAACTGTCGCTTCGCACCGACACCAAACGGTTTTTTCGCGGTGGAAACGCGGCGATTGCTACGTGTATTTGCCAGGTTAGTGGTTTAGTTGCGGATTTGCGAAAGCTACGCGATCGCCGTCAACAAACGGGGTATTGCGGGTGGGGGATGGGGTTGCGAAGGCCATGAGGTCGCGAAACGCTCAAGGGGCAGGGCGCTTGCCTAAACCACCTTGCCTTGACCCATTTTCCGCGATCCCCTATAATCCCTGTTGCCGTCTGTGCAATTTGGGTTAAGCTGCGAAATGGCTTGATCTTGCGGCGAGGTTGCACGCCTCGTCGCTCGCTCGTTGGACGGGCGAAGTTCGACGGTTTCGGTTGAGTTTGCCGGTTGGGCAAGGATGTTCCGAAAAACCGACTCGCTCCCAAGGATGGGGATCGTTCGCTTGACCTTTCCGCGTGCCTATACTTGGATCGGCCTGGAGGAAAAAGGCCAGTCCGTCGCTCTTCTCGGCGAGGCAGGCCGGTCTTCCCTCCGCTTCCCATATCCTCGCATCGATTCAACCTCGGACGGGTGCTGCTTGTTCGACGATTGGATTGCCTTGAAGCAGCAGGTCAAGGAGGCGAGCGACATCGTCGATATCGTCGGCAGCTACATGCCGCTCAAGCCGGTCGGTCCCACCTTCAAAGGCCTGTGCCCCTTCCACGACGATCATCGCCCTTCCTTCGACGTCGATCCGCGCCGGCAGCGCTACAAGTGCTGGGCTTGTTCCAAATATGGCGACGTGTTCAGTTTTGTC
The DNA here is from genome assembly GCA_019748295.1 of Gemmataceae bacterium. Classification (GTDB taxonomy): domain Bacteria; phylum Planctomycetota; class Planctomycetia; order Gemmatales; family Gemmataceae; genus JAIEPT01. The sequence goes on from JAIEPT010000078.1 coordinate 14,847, forward strand.
CAAGAGTTCGAGAGGATCGGCTTTCAGGAAGCTTTGGAACTACTGGCGCGTCGAGCCGGAATTCAACTGAAAAAAGGGGGAAAAAATCCTCAAGCGGCGAGTCGCGCCTCTATGCTTGAAGCAATGCGGTGGGCATGCGAGCAGTTCCGGGAGTCGCTGCTTGACGCGCCGCATGCGGAGGCCGCTCGGAGGTATCTCGGGGAACGCCGACTGACGGGCGACACGGTCCGGAAGTTCGGTCTGGGATACGCTCCGGCGATGGGCGAATGGTTGGCCAGCCGTGCCGCGAATGCGGGCATCTCGCAGGAGATGCTGGAGACGGTGGGGCTGATCGCTCGACGGGACGAGGGGAGAGGGTTCTACGATCGCTTTCGCGATCGAGTGATCTTTCCGATCCGCGACATGCGCGGGCAGGTCGTCGGTTTCGGCGGACGGATTCTGCCGAACTCGCCGATGGCGGATCGCGCCCCCAAGTACTACAACTCCGCGGAAACTCCGCTCTTTTCCAAGAGTACGCAACTGTTCGGCATCGACTTGGCGCGGCAGGCTGCCGCCCAGGCGGGCTGGATCGCCATCGTCGAGGGATACACCGACGTGATGATGGCGCATCAGCACGGCATTTCCAACGTGGTCGCCACGATGGGAACCGCGCTGACCGTTCAGCATGTCAAGAAGCTTCGCGGCCTGGTGTCGCGCGTCGTCCTGGTTTACGACGCGGACGAGGGCGGCGAGACCGGCGTGGATCGGGCCCTGGAAATCTTCGTGACGCAAGACCTCGATCTTCGCGTCGCGACGCTTCCCGAAGGACTCGATCCGTGCGATTTGCTCGTTCGCGACGGCGCGATCCCTTTCCAGTCGGCTCTGGACCGGGCGATCGACGTCTTCGAGTTCAAGCTGAACCGCGTGCTTGGCCAGGCGCAGGGCCTCGACGGCCAACGCCGCGCGGTGGAAGCGATGCTCGAGATTTTGGCGGTGGCGCCGCCCGAGCAAAACGTGAAAGTCGAGTTGATGGCGAACCGGATCGCCCACCGTTTGCAGCTCAAGGAGGAGACGATATGGGGACGGATGCGCGAACTGAAAGCGCGGCGGCGCGCGACGGACCGAGGTCCGCAAGATCGGTCCGAACTTCGAAGCGACGCCGCGTCGGCTTCGGTCCCGCAGGAACGAGCCGCGCCTGCCGCGCGGCATGAGATCGAACTGCTGGAACTGCTGCTCGCCGACCCGGAAGTGGTCGCTCGCGCGGCGGACGAGGTCGCGTTGGAGGAGATCGAGCATCCAGGATTACGCAAACTGGCGGACGGCCTTTACGGCCTCCGCGCCTCCGGGCAACCTGCGGACCTGGACCATCTTCGCAACGTCCTTGATAATGAACGATTGCTGGAGCGGGCTCTTCAGATGAGCGATCGCGGCAAGGAATCGAACGATCGCTTGGGCGCTTACGAGCGAGTGAAAGCTCGCTTCGAGGAACGCCGTCATCAACGGCAGAACCAGGAAATGAAATCACGGATGCTCGCCGCGGGCGATCACGAGCAAGCACTCGCGATCCTGCGTGAGCTGCAGAACCGAAAGAACCAGTAACGACGCGAAGACTCGCACCCCTTGCGTCGTGAAGTCGGAGTTTTCTAACCACAGAGGCACAGAGAAAGACAAAGAAAAGAGAGTGCATCAAAGCCCAGGGGCGAGCGCAGCGAGCTCCTGGGTTCAGACGGAAAGCATAACGTCGCGAAATGGAACCGGGGAGCTCACTACGTTCGCCCCCCGGCTTTGAGATAAACCTCTGTTGCCTTTCTCTGTGTCCTCTGTGCCTCTGTGGTTAGAAAAGTCCGGCTCTTGGATCATCCCCGACTTGGGAGATTTTGATGGAACTGAAACTGGACGACGGCCTCAAGACCCTCATCGAATCGGGCAAGGAAAAAGGATTCCTGACCTTCACCCAGGTCAACGAATACCTCCCCGATGATGCCGTCAACCCGGAGAAGCTCGACCAGCTTATCCTCGTTCTCGAGGAGCAGGGCATCGAGCTGATCGACGAGACGGAGGCCGAATCCCGCGAAGGGGGAGCTGGCGCCACCGACGTCCCCGACGTCGAGTCCGAGCTGCGCGAGATCGAAACCGCCATCGAGGAAGACGGCGACGGCAAGCACATCGACGATCCGGTTCGCATGTATCTCACCCAGATGGGCGAGATCCCGCTGCTGACCCGCTCGCAGGAAGTCCATCTCGCCAAGAAGATCGAAGTCACCCGCAAGCGCTTCCGCCGCAAAGTCCTCGAGTGCGACTACGCCCTGTGCCAGGTCGTCGAGCAGCTCAAGCGAGTCCACTCCGGCGAGCTTCCGTTCGACCGCACCGTGAAGGTCTCGCTCACCGAGAACCTCGAGAAGGACAAGATCCTTCAGCGCATGCCGCACAACCTGAAGACGCTCGAGCGCCTTCTGGAGCAGGACGTCGAAGACTTCGTGCTCAGCCTCGACGCGAATCTCTCGGAAGAACAACGCCGCACGCATCGCCGGCTGCTCAAGATCCGCCGTCGCAAGGCGGTGACGCTGGTCGAAGAACTTTCGATCCGCACGCAGAAGATCCAGCCGCTGATGAAGAAGCTGGAGCAGATCGCCGTTCGCATGAAGGAACTCGAGCAGCAGGTTCAGCAGCTTGAAGGGCTGAAGCATGCTCGCGAGGACAAGGCGAACTACGAGAAGGAACTGCGCGACCTGATGCTGATGACGTTGGAAGACCCGACGTCGCTCGGCCGCCGGGCCGAGGGGGTCACCACCCGCTTCCATGAATACGAGCAAGCGAAGCGCGATCTCTCGGGCGGCAACCTGCGCCTCGTCGTCTCGATCGCCAAGAAGTACCGCAACCGCGGCCTGTCGTTCCTCGACCTGATCCAGGAAGGGAACACCGGCCTCATGCGCGCGGTGGATAAGTACGAATACCGCCGCGGCTACAAGTTCAGCACGTATGCGACATGGTGGATTCGCCAAGCCATCACCCGCGCGATCGCGGACCAGGCCCGCACGATCCGCATCCCGGTCCACATGATCGAGACGATGTCGAAGCTTCGCAACGTCTCCAAGAAGCTGCTCCAGGAACTGGGCCGCGAACCCACGATCGAGGAAACCGCGAAGGCCGCCGGCATCACCGTCGAGGAGACTCGCCGCGTGATGAAGATCAGCCGGCACCCGATCAGCCTCGACCGGCCCGTCGGCGAGAGCGAAGACAGCTACTTCGGCGACTTCATCGAAGACAACGGCGTCGAATCGCCGGTGAACGCCGCGACCAACGAGATGCTGAAGGACAAGATCGACAACGTCCTAAAGACACTTACCTACCGCGAGCGCGAGATCATCAAGCTCCGCTACGGCCTGGGGGACGGCTACACCTACACGCTCGAAGAAGTGGGCCGCATCTTCAAAGTAACCCGCGAACGCGTCCGCCAGATCGAAGCGAAAGCCGTCCGCAAATTGCAGCACCCGGTCCGCAGCCGGCTGCTGGAAGGCTTTTTGGAAAACGCCCGCCGCTGAGTTGAGACGAGCAGCCGCTGTTAGGCGGCTGGTAGAGCGCACGCAGAAGTCTCGTCGTTCACAGGCCGTTTCGAAAAACGAGCGGGCTGGGCATGACGAGACTTCCGCGTACGCTCTACCAGCCGCCTAACAGCGGCTGCTCGCCGGTTTGCGGAACGATTCCTCTTTTTCCCTGGCCGCGGACGATTCGACGGCCTACCATCATCCTTCTCGACAGGTTCGCTTCCGCCTTCCGGCGGGGGCGACGAAAAGGGAAGCCGGTGAGAATCCGGCGCAGGGCCGCTGCTGTATTCGGCTAGAGTCCGGGCTATCTTCGCCACTGCGATCCATCGCCACTGCGATCCGATCGCGGGAAGGCCGCCTGAAACTCGTTCGAAGCCGTAAGCCAGAAGACCTGCCTGTCGGGCTTGTTCGGCGCCTCGGACCCAGGCGACCTGACGACAGGCATCCTTGCCGCGTTGTTCGCCGCTCCCTGTTCGTCGGACCCTGCACCCTCCCGGCGCCTTTTTCGCCCGATCCGGCGAAAAGGAGTAGCCCGTGCGTTTCTCATCCGCGGCTGATCGCCGCCCGTCCCGTCGTGGTTTCACGTTGATCGAGTTGCTGGTGGTGATCGCGATCATCGCGGTCCTCATCGCGCTTCTGGTCCCCGCCGTGCAGAAGGTGCGTGCTGCCGCTTCGCGGACGCAGTGTGCCAACAACCTCAAGCAGCTGGTGCTCGCCGCTCACAACTTCGAATCCGGGCGCAAGAAGCTGCCCCCCTACAGCGTCTATGTCGGCGGGCCGACGTACACGACGAACTACTGGTTCGGCCAAGTGAACAGCGATCCCGTTACCTTCGTCCCCACCGTCGACCCAGTGAAGGGTTTCTTGTCGGTGTACTACGAGAACAACACGGGCGTCTTGCGTTGTCCGGATCTGCTGACCCCGCCGGTGAAGCTCATCTATGGCGGCGTGACCGGCGGCTACGCCTACAACGCGGATATCGCCGACAAGAAGTTGGTGCAGCTCAATACGTCGAGCACCGTTGCCTTTTCGGATGCGGTCTACATGAGTGCGTCCGGCGTGATGCAGGAAAGCACCGGGATGCGCGGGCCCAAAGCGTATTCGACGAGCGATCAACCCTACGGCTTCTACGGTTGGAACTTCACGGACTTCCGCCACACCGCGATGGCGAATGTCGCGTTTCTTGATGGGCACGTCGAACTGATGCAGGCGGCGAACACGACGGACCCTGCATTCTGCTCGGCCGCGTTCATCACGGCACGCACCACCAACAACCTGGGCTTCGCGTCCGCCGACCCGGCAGCCTACTTGGGTTATTGAGGTAATGGGAAAACGCCGATGCGGATCGTGTCGCTGTTGCCGAGCGCGACGGAAATCGTCTGCGAACTGGGCCTGCGCCAGAGCCTCGTCGGCGTGACCCATGAATGCGATTGGCCGCCCAACGTGGTCGAGTTGCCGAAGGTGACGCGGACGCTGATCCCGCACGATGCATCGAGCCGCGACATCGATGCATTGGCGCGGGAACGGCTCTCGCATCAGCGGGCACTTTATTCGCTGGACGTTCCGACGCTGGAGCGTTTGCAACCTGATTCGATCGAGGTCAGCGGCGATGCAAGGACAGACGGCCGTGAGCTCCTGGGATCCAGACCGGAATCATGTCCCGCTTCCAACACTCCGATCCCTGGAGCTCGCTACGCTCGCCCCTGGGCTTGGGGGTTTGGATTCGACAGAGCCTCGTCGAGTTCCGCAAGGTATTTTTCCGCATGCCGCAGCTTGGCGGCGGCGGCGCGAGCTTCCGCCACGTCGCTTTCCTGCAGCCGGCCCAACCGCGCGAGCAGCCGGCAGCGTTCCTTCAGATTGCGGAAATCATGGAGCAGCCGGCCGCGGTTGCCGTGCACCTTGAATTGCTTCTCGCGGAATCGCAATGCCTTGGCATCGTCGCCGGCCGATTCGTAGAAGTGGGCGATCGTCGCGTAGATTTCGTTCGAGGGAATCGCCAGGCGCTTGATACGCGCGACCGCTCGGCCATAGCGGACCAGCGCCTCCTCCTCGCGGCCAAGTTTGCGTAGTGCGAGCGCCTGGTAAACGAGTGCCTGCGATTGCACCGCATCGCGATCGGAGCGTTGCGCTCGCGATTCCATTTGCTTCGCCAATTCGAGGGCTGCTTCCCAATCCTGCCGCTTGACGGCGAGGTCGGCGAGATGCGAGTAGGCGTTGGCGGAATGATGGTCGCTACCTTCATCGAGCGCCTTGCGAAGCTTCTCCTCGCCGATCTCGCGGGATGCGTCGAATCGACCCATCTCCGATTCGAAACTCGCCCGGCAGCCGAGGATGCAATGCTGGCACTCCGCATGGGGATGTGCTTCCCCCTTCATGAAATCCAACGCCTTGGCGATGCGATCGGCGTAACCCACGGGATCGATGCCGACGTAGGCGTGGATCAGGTCTTCATGGATGCAGACCCGCTGCGGCAGATCGCGATGAACCGACTTGCACGCCTCCATCGACGCCTTTACCGCATGGTCGAGCAAGTTGCGGTAATCACGGCGAAAGAACAGTTGCGTCTGCAGAATCCAGTGGTCGAAGAAGAGCATCCACTTGGGCTCATCAAGCACCTTCGCTTTCGCCCGCGACTGTTCGAGGAGAGACAACGTGCGATCCGGGTCCGTGTCCTTCGTTTCCAAAGCGGATTGGAAATCGTCGAGCAACGCCGCTCGCTCGACGTCCCCCTCGGCACGCGCGCGTTGCTGGAACTCGAGAATCCACGACCAGATATTCATATCAGTTGTCCGGTTCCATCCAGAGTTAGTTTTCCGGAAATTTATAATTGGAAATCAAGCAGCCAGGAATCGCTTCGCGGAGGAAAGATGCGGCTTCGTCTGTTACTGTGGTATCATTCAATCGGAGGTGTCGTAGATGTTTCAGCACGCGCAGTTCTCTTGCTCCTGCATCAGTGACTTGTGTTCTGTTGAGTTCCAGCTCCACCAAATTCGCAAGTGTTTTTATTTCTTGAATGCCGGCATCCGTGATTTCGCATTCTCCTAACTTGAGGAGCCTCAGATTTTTGAGCTTAGCAATCGAACTTAGTCCCACGTCCGTCACGCCCGAGCCGCTCAAATCAAGCCACTCCAATTCCTGAAGACCCTCCAAATGACGCATACCCAGTCCAGTGACGCGTACTCGATGCAATTTCAGCTCCCGAAGGTGTTTCAGATGCCGAACTTCCGACAACCCAACATCGGTGACCCGATACGGAAGGCTGAGCCGTCGCAATTCCGCAAGGTTCTTCAAGTCGACGAGCGCTGCATCGGTTATCTCGGTACCCCAGATTTCAAGCGTGCGCAACGATTTGATCTTGGCGATGTCCTTGAAGCCGGCGTCCGTGATTTCATTGTTGAAAAGGTCTAACTTCTTCAAGTTGTTCATTTGAACAAGGTGCTTCATTCCCTCATCAGTAACAAGGTTACTGGAGATCTCGAGATCTTCTAGTGCGCTCAATGCCGTTAGCTCAAGCAGACCCTCATCTGAAACAAGTGAAGACGAGGCATTGAGGTACTTCAAATGTTGCAGATGCTTTATTTGCTTCAGGCCCTCGCTAGTAACGCGTGATCCTGGCATGTGTAGGTACTCCAATTGCTTCAGGAGAGCCACTTTATGCATTTCGGCATCCGAAAAGGCGCCAGGCCTGACTTGTAGGCTTGTCTGATCAAGTGGTATCCGCCTTTCGAATCCAGGCAAGTCGATCGATGGCGTGCATCCCAAGACTAGGTTTACGATCAGCAAAGCAGATACACGGGAAGCGTACATGTCAGCATCCTCCTGTTCGAAATGCAAACTTCTGCATCTTTTTTCGTTCGGGCAAAGCCGGCAGGCCGATCAACAAGGCAAACGATGTCGCGTCCATCCTAATTCTTCTTCACCAGATAGTCCATCGCCCCGATCATGCTGCCGAACGCTTTGGACGCTTGCCCCGCGTTGAGCATGCGGCCCGAGAAGAGCCTTGCGATTTCGTAGAGCGAGAGGAGCATCGCGTCGCGGATGCCGGCGTTCACGCCCTGTTCGGCCAGCTTCTTGATCAGCGGGCAGGAAGCATTGAGATAGAGCGTGCCCGAAAGCTCGCTCTTGTCCGAGAAGCGGTGGTCCACATACTCGCGAAGAAGCCCCGCGAGAGGGCCGGGGAGTTCGTCCCCTTCGAGAGCTTCGTTCGCCTCGCGGACGATCTCGGCCGCCTGCGGGTAGACCATGAGCGCGGGCACTTCCTGGGGTTTGAAGGATCCCACCTTCGCCCGAATCTTGCGGTCGCGGAAGAAGCCCATGAGCGATTGCCAGGTCGCATCGGACACGGGATGGATCATGTCCTTGGCGCCATGATCGAGCTGCACCAGGCCTACATCCCCGTGCCGGGCAGCGTACTTTTCGAGGAACGGCGTGACCGCGAACCATGATGCATCAATTGCCGGCACATCGCGTCCCTCGGCCAGCATCTGCTCCTGCAGCGACCCCATTTCGCGGGTCACGTAGTAAAGGCTGCCGCCGCTTTGATCGAGGTATTCCGGGAGCGAGAGCAGGCCGCGCGAGGTGCGGAAGCAGACGATGTCTTCGACCTTCTCGAAGAACTCGTTGTTCTTCACCGCCCAACTGGTGATCACGTCAGAGTGGCCGCGGACGAGGGCGCGCCAGCGATCGGGATCCGTCTTCGAGAGATTGCGGAGCCCTTCGCCCAGTTGCTCCTCGATGGCTTGCTGAACCGACTGGAAGTTGTCGTCCTGGTGCAAGCCTTCGCGCGAGGCGGTGGGTTGCAGCATCGGACATTCGACCACGCCGCGAACGAATCGGGCCCACGGCGGCAGCAGGTCGCGTTCCTGGTCGCAGATGAACATGCGGCGAATGTAGACTCGGCAATCGCCATACTCGCGGACCGACGCGACCGACCCGGGCGGGACGAACAGGAAACCCTGCATCGGGATCGTGATCGCATCCTGGCTGACCCGGCCCTTGCTCGACGAATCGTTGTAGAGGCGAACCTTCCAATCCTTGAGCGGCAGCACCCAGAGCGGCTCGACGCCGTCGAACGATCGGCCGATGAACTCATGGATCGCTTGGTCCGGGTCGAGGGCTTCCCAGGGGGTTTCGCCGAGGTTGATCTGCTCGGGTTCGTCGTCCTCGGCCGGATCGCCCACGTAGATGGGAATGGGAAGGAAGTCGGCGTAGTTGCGGACCGATTCGACGAGATTCTTTTCGCGAAGCACGAAAGCGGCCGCGGGTTTGACCTTGAGGATGACGGTCGAGCCGATGTGATGATCGGGGAGTTCGATGGTTTCGTAGAACTCGTCGCCGCGCGACTGCCAACGCAATGCCGGGCCGCCGCGGAAGGAGCGCGTGGTCAGCGTTACCTCTTCCGCGAGAAGAAACGCGCTGAGGAAGCCGAGGCCGAACTGACCGATGAGTTCCGCGGCCTCGGCGGCCGAATCGATGCTGAGCTTCTCGCGCAGTTCGCGGGTGTAGCCGCGGCCGATGGTGGCGAGGTAGGTGTCGATTTCGTCCGACGTGAGGCCGGTGCCGTTGTCCTGAATGTAAAGCGTCCGCTGGTCCGGCTTCGCCCACAGGCGGATCGCCGGGCGATACTTTGGATCATTCCCCTCGACCTTGCGGCGAATGCAGGAGTCGTGCGCGTTTTGGATCAGCTCGCGAACGCCGACCTTTTTGGTCGAGTAGAGGTGTTCCGCCAAAACCTTGAGCAAGCCAGGCAAGTGCAGGTTGAATCGCTGTTTGTCGGCCAAGAGATCGCTCCTTCGCGAAGCCGGAATACCCGGAATGATGATGGAGTTGGAGTATACCAGCCGACGTAGGGAAGGGGAAAACGGTTTGTCTGAGAGTAGTCCTCACGCTCCGCGTGAGGTCAGCGGCGATGTTAAGGTCTGAATCTGCCTTTCGTGGCGACAAGTTTATCTAACTTGTCGGAATTGGATTTTCTGAAGCAATTCGAACAAGTCAGATGAACTTGTTTCCACGAAAGACCCGTCTGACCTCACATCGCGGCGGACCTCACGCGGAGCGTGAGGACTACTCTCGCAATGCGGGATGGTCCAGGTCGAGGCGGTAGAGCACTTGGTTGTAGTTGTAACGCGGCGTGCGGTGCGGATTGTTCGAGAAATCGCTCGTGTAGGTCCCTTCGAAGTGAATCGTGCGGCCGTCGTCGCGGTCGAGGAAGTCGTGATGGCAGACGTTGTAGAACGTCTGCTTGTCGTGCGTCGCCACCTTGACGGCTTTCGTGAACGGCCCCGTCGGATGCTTCGCCTCGGCGTACCAGACCTCGCCGAGGAACGAGGTTTTGCCTTCCTTCTGGCATGCGAGCAGAATCCAGCGCTTACGATGTTCGTTCCAGCGGACGCTGCCGCTGTGGAGCAGAATGGCGTCCTCCTTTCCCGCGGCGTCGCTCGGCAAGAATCGCGTGACGTCGGCCTTGATCTTGCCGGCTTTCCGCCAACGCCGCTCCGTGGCGGAATCCACGGGAGCGACCTCGCGTTGCCAGCGCCACTGCGGTTGGCCTTGTTCATCCAACACGGGTTCGCCCGCTTTGGCACAGGTGAATGCCTCGTATTGCATCGGATCGAGCGCCGCATCCAGCGTGGCGAGAACTCGGACATTCGGGTTGGGGCTGCCGAAGAGGATCCAATCCTTGCCGTCGCCTTTCCAGCGGATCGGATGCCCTTTGGGAAATCGCCAGGTCTCGCCTTTAGGAAGCAGCTTGGCGGACTCGAAGATTTGTTTTTCGTCGTTGAAGACGGCGATGCCCTGCTCAAGTTCCTCCGCCAAACCCTTGCGGCGCGAGTAGTGCCCCACCATTCGCGGCGTGCCGTTTTTGTCCGGCGCCACAAACACGCCGAAAATCCACACCACCCCTTCGGGCCGTTCCGGCAGCGGCATCATCGCGCGGGCGAAGCCGGTCTTGTCCACGAAATACTCGTACGGAATGCCGGCAGCGGGATCGCTTTCCGGCTTGCTCGGATCGGGGATGGGCATCGTCGCGCCGGCCATGCGGAAAAGGCCGAGCGGATATTCCATGCGATTCGTGTCGCCCCAGAAGCAGTAGACTTTGCCCGCGTGAATCGTCGCCTGAATCGAATCCTGCCCGGCTACGTTCCCCTCGTTACGGCGATCAGGGAAGGGAACTTTGCGGCCGAGCAACACGCTATCGCGATACAAGCCTTCGCCCGTCAATCGACATAGCCGTTCGGCGATGTTTCGGCGTTTCACCTTGATCGTGGCGATAGTCCCGACACGCGGCGTAATGCGGACGCCCGCGATCCCGAAGCCGTCTTTCTCCACCTCATACCCATGGCTGCGGACGAAGAAGAAGATCTGCCGATCCATCAACCCCGGTTCATGAAACGCAACCCGGCCCGCGTTGTCGGTGACGAAGAGCAGATGGTTCGTCGTTTCCAACTCCACGAGCGGCACGCCACGACCTGTTTGGGCATCGACGACGCGGATCTCCGCATACGGCGTCTGGGCCGTCGCGGCGGAAACGAGGAGTGCGAGGCACAGCAGCGAGTTCATGGCGTCACCGTCGAATAGTTCCAGCGCACGGGCTTTCCATCGCGATACGGCATGACGCCATGAAACTGCGGGACCGAATCATCGAAGACGAGCGGCAGGAAATAGCGGTCCCCTTCCCAGAGCGGCAACGTCAAGATCTGGTCGATGGGGATCCACTCGAGCGTTCCCTCGTCGTTGGCAGCGGGAACTTCGCCCTCCCACTCGTCGATGACGAAGATGAAGCCGAACCAGTCTTCCCCCTGTTTGCCGAAGCCTGGCCAACTGATGGAGCCGCGAAGGCGAAGCGAACGGCACTCGATGCCGGCTTCCTCGCGCAGCTCCCGGCGAATGCAGGCGACGACGTCTTCGCCGGGATCAAGCTTGCCGCCGAGGCCGTTGTATTTGCCGAGATGGGCATCGCCGGGCCGGCGATTGCGATGGATCATCAGGACGCGCGAGCGGTCCTTGGAGAGGACGTATCCCAGAGTCGCAACAATCGGCGTGAAGGGCATTGGCGGGCACTCGGTCATGGTGGTGAACGCATTGTCCGCAATTCGAAGCGTCGTCCAGGTCGAAGGGCATTCGTAGGGCGTGTCGAGCGGTGTGTCGAGCGTAGCGAGACGCACCGGGACAGGTTCTCGCCTCTCCTAGTATCCAATGTTCAAGTCGTTGCAGGCCGCCGGAGGCGTGCCCTGATCGGTGGCACGCGCGCCGCGCGTGGCGCGCGTGCCACTCAATCCCCATTCATTAGGCGAGCGGCAACTGCAAGTCTCCCTCTCCCTTCGGGAGAGTTCGGGAGAGGGGCCGGGGGTGAGGGCGTGCGACGTGGCGCTAAGCAAGAAAAGGCGCCCTCACCCCAACCCTCTCCCGGAGGGAGAGGGAGGTAGACTAGCTCCTGCCGCTCGCCTTACTTCAGCGCCGCGAGTACCGCGTCGGCCATCTGCTCCGTGGTGCTGTTGCCGCCCAGATCCGGCGTGCGGACCTTGGCTTCCTTGAGCACCTTGGCGACCGCGTCATGCAATGCTTTCGAAGCTTCGGGTTGGTTGAGGTGGTCCAACATCAGCACTGCGGAAAGGATGGCGGCGAGCGGGTTCGCGATGCCTTTGCCGGCGATGTCGGGAGCGGAGCCGTGGACCGGCTCGAACATGCTGGGGAACTTGCGATCCGGGTTGATGTTGCCGCTCGCTGCCAGACCCACGCTCCCGGTCACGATGGCGCTCAGGTCGGTGAGAATGTCGCCGAACAAATTGCTGGCGACGACGACGTCGAAATGTTCCGGCTTGCGCACGAAGTCCATGGCCGCGGCATCGACGAGCAGCGTGCTGGCCGCCACATCGGGAAATTCCTTCGACACGTCGCGGAAGGCTTCATCCCACAGGCCGAGCGTGATCGGCTGAGCGTTCGACTTGGTGATCGACGTGACCTTTTTGCGGCGTTTGCGGGCAGCCTTGAAGGCCGCACGCATGATGCGTTCGCAGCCGCGGCGGGTGAACACGGCCGTGTGCGTCGCGATTTCCTCTGGCGTACCCGCGTAGAGGCGGCCGCCGACAGGAGCGTATTCGCCTTCCGTGTTTTCGCGGAAGACGAGCATGTCGATGCTGCCCGGCTTCTTGTCGCGAAGCGGCGACTGCACGCCGTCGAAGAGGTAAGCGGGGCGAAGATTGACGTATTGATCGAACAACCGGCGCATCGGCAGCAACAGGCCATGCACGGGGATCGTGTCCGGCACATCCGGCGAACCGACGGCGCCCAGGAAGACCGCGTCGTGCTGCTTCAGGATCTCCCAGCCGTCAGCCGGGATCATCGTTCCGGTTTTCTTGTACTCGGCGGAACTCCAGTTGAGGCGATTCCAGACGAAACCGGCGCCATGCTTCTTGACGGCAGAATCGACGACGCGGATCGCTTGCTCGATCACCTCCGGCCCAATGCCGTCTCCACCAATCACTGCGATGCGTGCGGTCATGTTGTTCCTTTGGAATCCAAATAGCGCCAAGCCCAAGGGTAAGCGGAGCGTACCCTGGGGATCGGTCCGCGGATTGATCCCCAACGTGCGCTGGGCTTGCATTGGGGCTTGGCGGGCGTACATTCGACGCGTTCGCGACTACCGGCGAGTCCGCCCCGGATGTTTCCGCGAAAAACGCGTTTTTCCTGAAGCGGACTTCAGTTTATGGTCGATCCTTTTCTATTGGAGGGAACTCGGATTCGAAGTGCGGGCAAACTGAAAATGAACCCCATCTTCCGCTCTTTCGCTGAAGCTGGCCGAATCTCGCGAATCGCGCGGGGCGCGGCCGTGGCGTTGCTGCTGGGTTTCGCTTCCGCGGGCTGCCAATCGACCGCGCCCGTCAAGCAGAGCGGCGATCCCATCCTGGGCGAGATCCATCCCCAAAACAATAAGTTCGGCCCTACGCCCCCCGCTTCCGCATCGACCGGAACCGGCGGATCCCCCGGAGCCTACGCGCCCCGGCCCACGAATAACGCCGTCACGGTTTCGCCCACCAGCCCCGCTTACCTTGCTTCCATGAACCGAACATTGCCGGACAGCTCGCCGCTCGCGATCGGCGATCAGCCCTTTGGCCGGGCCACGTTGCCGATCGTGATTCCGGTTCCGCGCGACCCGGCGGTCGCAACGCTTGCCGGCGATCCGAACAGTCCTTCGCCCGGTTGGAACTACTCAACGCCCGCCCCCATCGTGCAGACGAGCGCGATCCCAAGCGGCTTCGTCGATCCCAATGAAGCCCTGCTCAAATCGCGCGGCATCATGTCGCAAAAGCAAGAACCCGTCCCCGGCGGCGGCATCCGCCTCACCGCGATCGCGCCCAACCCCGCCAACCCAGGCGCCTTCCGCACCTTCGAAGTGCAAGCACGCGACTACCCCGCGGCCGTTCAGGCGATCCTCCAGCAGATGGACGGCAAACGGTAGATCCGTGGGCGACCGTTGCCGCAATTCGAAAGCAAAGCCAAGCAGCCGAAAACTGAGGAGCCAGATATCTCTGAAAGCGCAGAACACCTTGTTCTATGGCGAGCGGCAGGAGTTAGTCTGCCTCCCTCTCCCTCCGGGAGAGGATTGGGGTGAGGGCGCCTTTTCTCGCGTAACGCCACGTCGCACGCCGTCACCCCCGGCCCCTCTCCCGGACCTTGGTGGGTTGGTAAGCCGTGAACGTGTTGCTGTCGCGAGTCAAGAGCCGCAGGAACTTCGGATGAACACTGGTCTCAATGAGGGAAGGGCCTTTCTGCACGAACCCGAAGCGTCAGCGAGGTCAAAGTCGTCCCTCGCTGACGCTTCGGGTTCGTGTAAGACGACCTTTTTCGAGCCGACTTAAGTCGAAGATGCAAAACCCTCCCTCAAGGGGGGCCAACCACGATTTCTCGGCTTTAAGCCGATCGAAGGCCTGATGCGGTCGGTTGGCGGGCAGGATTTTGGTTTCCCCGGCTTGACCATGCTGCTTGCCGCAAATAAGTTAAACGCTTTCGAGAATCGCCAGGGTCTTCGTGCCCTGTTCGGGAGACGGGAATGCCGACGATCAACCAATTGGTGCGCAAGCCGCGCGTGGTGCAGCACAAGAAGCCGCGCCATCCGGCCATGACGGGCTGCCCCCAAAAGCGCGGCGTCTGCCTGCAAGTCAAGATCATGACGCCGAAGAAGCCGAACTCGGCTCTTCGTAAGGTGGCCCGCGTCCGTCTGTCGAACGGAATCGAAGTGACGGCTTATATCCCCGGCGAAGGGCACAACCTGCAGGAACACTCGATCGTGCTGGTGCGCGGCGGCCGCGTTCGCGATTTGCCGGGCGTGCGCTACCACATCGTCCGCGGCGTGCTCGATAGCCAGGGCGTTGCCGACCGCAAGCAAGCTCGCTCCAAGTACGGCTCGAAGCGAGAAGGCAGCTAACAGCTGAGGGCCGACTTGCCTGTCGGCCCCGTTTCCCCGCTGCGGCGAATGGCGAAACGTTTCCTTGCGAGAGACGCGGCATGTTGGAGTTGGAACTGGCCCTCAGTTTCCCCTGCTGCCGATGCGGCAGGACGATGCAGACCACGCTGCGATGCGAAGGGGAAGGATTGGCGGATCCGGAGGCTTTGGCCCTGGCCCGCGTTCCCTGCCCCACGTGTTGCCAAACGAACCACGTGATCTTTTCCCCCGACGACGGAGAGATCCGAGACAACCTCGAAGAGCTGGAGATCATTCGCTACATGGTCCCCGAACCTTCGATCAATTGAAGAGAAGCTCGAAATGGGAAAGCGTACCGCCAGTGCAGAAACCCTGAAGGCCGATCCCGTCTATGGGAGCAAGCTGGTTTCCAAATTCGTCAACTGCCTGATGTACGGCGGCAAGAAGTCGACCGCCCAGCGCGTGTTCTACCATGCGATGGAGCAGATCAAGAAACGCATGCCGGACCTGAATCCAGCTGACGTCTTCACGCAGGCCGTCGAAAACGTGAAGCCGAGCGTGGAAGTCCGCTCGAAGCGCGTCGGCGGCGCCACCTATCAGGTTCCCATGCAGGTCAACAAGTCCCGACAGCAGAGCCTGTCGATCCGCTGGATCATCAACGCTTCCCGCGGCAAAGCGGGCCGTCCGATGTTCCTCCGCCTCGCGGAAGAGCTGATGGCCGCCTACCGCCGTGAAGGCGAAGCCATGACGAAGCGCGAAAACACCATCAAGATGGCCGACGCCAACAAGGCGTTCAGCCACTTCGCCTGGTAACGCGAGCAAGCTCGCGAGAGAGTGGAAAAGACGAAGAAACGCTCGGCATCGGTCGGGCGTTTTTCGTTTGCGCCTCAAAGCCCAGGGGCGACCGTAGGGAGCCCCTGGGTTAAGCGGTCTCGGTCATTAACCCATTCCGACAAGTTAATAAAACTTGTCGCCACGTAAAACCGCCCGCCCGTTACTTCGCCGCGAAGTGTCGCACGATATGCTGCACCATGTTCTTCATCTGCCAACCCTGCTCCGGCATCACGTCGATACGCACGTTGCGCTGTTTCAGCGTTTCCGCAACGATCGGACCCACCGCGGCTACCTGGGTCTTGGCGAGGCCGTCCATCAGGATCGGCGTTTGCTCCTTCTCCTCGGCGACTTCGAATAGCCGATCGATCTGCGGCGAGCTGGTGAAGAGGATCATGTCCACCTTCCCCGCCGCCATTTGGCCCATCAGATCGATCACCCGTTCAGTGTCGGCCGACGGCGCGATGATGTAGGGCAACACCGTTCGCGTCGTCGCTCCCAGCTGATCGAGAAAGGAAATCAGCGGCGGATTGTCCTCCTTGTAAAGCTGCACGCCGACGGGCAACGCCTGCAGGCCTTCGTCCTTCAGGGCCGCGATCACGCCGTCGGTCGTGGGCGTCGCGGCGATGCGGGTCGGCTTCACGTTGAAGTTCTTGAGCGCCTGCACCGGCTTGGGGCCGCGCGTGAGGATTTTAGTCCGCGTCAGGCCGGCAATGAAACCGTCGCGCAGTCCATGCCGTTGGGCGCAGGCTTCCAATCGCCGAACGCCTTCGCCCGTGAGGAAGATGACCCAAACGAAGCGATCGTTGATGAGATCCTCGATCCATTCGAGCAACGGCTTGTCGTCCGGAGCGTCGAGGATGCTCAACAAGGGGCAACGCACGACGGCAGCCCCTTCTTTCTCGAGCAGCGAAGCCAGATCCTCGAGTTGCCGTCCCTCGGCGAGGGCGAACGTTCGGCCGGTAAGGGGGGACGACATCGATGGCTCCATGCATGTATCGGTTCGCAGCGGATGCTCTCATCCTATTGCGAACGGCGTCTACTTCGCCTGGGCGGAAATCTTCGGTTGCGGTTGGCGGTGGATGATCGCCTTCGCATGCGATTGAAGCTGCACGATC
This sequence comes from Gemmataceae bacterium, assembly GCA_019748295.1. GTDB lineage: Bacteria > Planctomycetota > Planctomycetia > Gemmatales > Gemmataceae > JAIEPT01. Next base: position 31,742 of record JAIEPT010000078.1, read on the forward strand.
TCGGCCAGCGTTTCGACGACGGCGGACTTGCTGTCGAGCATCTCGATGCTCCAGGTCGCTTCCCAATGGCCTCCCGGCGGCAGCAGCACGACACGACCTTGTTGCCGCTCGAAGGATTTGAAGTTCGGGAAGTTCGTCGCCGGTTCCATGCCCGTGACGTAGCCATCCTCCAGCGCGCCCGTGTTCTTCCACACGGTGAAGCAGGGCAGCTCGCGGGCGCCGAAGCGGAGCACCATCCCCTTGTCCTGAGCGTGATTCGTCAGCATCGCAAGCGTACGGCCTCCGCCGTCGCCGAGGAGTTCGTAACAGTAGACCTGCTCCGCGAACCCCGCGGCCGGCCCGGCATACGCCTCCAGCGTGTCGATCCCCTCGGCGGCCCGAGCGCTGATCGGCGACACTTCCTTAATCGGCGCGGTCACCCGGCTGCCCGCTTCGAGAAACGGTTGGCCGACGTTGCAGTGGTAAAGAAGCTGCATCTCCGCTTCCTGGGCGCCGCGATTATCGACGCGGTCGTGGATCGTGATGCGGTTGGAACCGGGCGCCGTCGCGTAGGTGGTCGTGAGTTGAAGGTGCGGGTAAAAGAGCCCGCCCTCCTCGACGACGCCGACGATGCTCAGATCGTGCGGCGCATCGAGCGATACGCGGGCTTCGACTCGGCTCGCGGGCTGGTTGGCGATCCGGCCATGCAGCGTCAGTTTTTCCTTGCGCTGCCTGCCGTGGCGATCGGTCCAGACGTCTTCGCCCGGAGGGCCGTTGAAGGCGAGTCCGCATCGGCACAGCCATTCGTCGAACCCCGTCAGCCAACCGATGTCGCCGCGGTCGGCGATGTTGACGAACTTGGGATGCACCGGCCCCGCGACCGGCGCCTTCCAGCCCAGGTGGATTCCCTTGTAGCGGCCATGCCAAAGCCCCATGCCGCGCGTCGGCAGGATCGAGAACGAGAGAGCGCCGTTGTGCACTTCGACGAGATCGATGCCGTCGCGCAATCCGCCGCGGAGCGTCCGTTTGCGGATCGCCCAATCCGCATTCACGCCGGGCAGCGGAAATTGGTCCGCATCCGTATCGAAGCGATCGAGCCAAACATCGTGGCGAACGTCGGTCAGCGTCCAGGATTGGTAGCGTTTCAAGGCTGCTCCGAGGCTGTGGTCGGGGGAGCGAACAGAACGAGGAAGCAGATGAACACAAACTTGCAGGAAAGGCAACTGCGTTCACGCGAAACGGTTAGCCGCGACTCGCAGCGGAGCGCGGAAAGGGCGCCCAGGGACCGCGTGGGCAAGCAGTCCGCGCTCCGCTGCGCATCGCGGCTAACCCTGTTACACGCCGCGGGCTTGGGGGTCCCAGATCTGCTTATGCAGTTGCAGTTGCATGCGAACGTTGAGCTGGGAGTCGAGCACCCAACTCGCCAACTGAAGCGGCGTCACCGAACTGAAGACCGGGCTAAAAAGCGGACGGAAGCGGCGATCAAGTCGATGTTCGCGAACCGTCGATTCCGCCCAGCGGAAGTCGCGTTCCGATGCGATCACGAATTTAATCTCGTCGGTCGGTTTGAGATGATCGAGATTAGCCCACAAATTGCGTTCGCATTCGCCGGAATCGGGACACTTCAGGTCCATGATGATGTGGACCCGGCGATCGACCGGGGCGATATCCTGCGATCCGCTCGTTTCGAGCAACACCGTATGACCTTGGTCCGTCAACCGCGACATCAGCGTCAAGCATTCCGCCTGCAAAAGAGGCTCGCCTCCCGTCAACTCGACGATCGGCGTCTCGAATGCGCGCACCTGAGCGACGACGGCGTCCAGCGATATCGGCGATCCCTGATTGAATGCGTGCGGCGTGTCGCACCAGGTGCAGCGGAGATCGCACGCGGTCAATCGCACGAAGACGCACGGCAAACCGGCATAGGCCGATTCGCCCTGCAAGCTGCGGTAAATCTCATGCACCATCAGCGATCCCGCCGGCTTGGACGCCAGCGACAATAGACGGGAAACGGGAACGGCGACGAAGGAACTCACTCGAAGCTCTCGGAATAGTCGGTTTTCGTCTATTCTACGACCCGCCTGACGGGACACGACGGAACTGGGTCCCGTTCGCCGATTGATTCCCGAGGGGGCTGCCATTAGAGTGACCGTATGCTGAAAAAGGGCATTCCCGTGTCGCCTGGAATCGCAGTGGCGCGGGCCTGGGTGCTTGATGCACTGCTCGCCCGGCACGAGCCGAGCCGACTGGAAGCGGCTGCCGTGTCGGATGAATTGCTGCGTTTCGATCGGGCGCTCGATGCGGCCGGGCATCAACTCGATGCGATGGCCAAACGCATCGATGAGCAGCTCGGAAGCAAGGAAGCCGCAATCTTCCAGGGCCATCGGCTGCTGCTTCGCGATCCGGCCCTTATCGGCAAAGTCAAATCCGCCATTCTGCACCGTCGCATCGACGCCGCGTCCGCCTTGCACGAAGTGCTGGAAGAGTACGAGAAGCTCTTCGGCCAAATTCCCGACGAATACCTTCGCGAACGTCTCACGGATCTGCGTGACGTGATTACCCGTCTTACGACGCATCTGCTTGAAAAAGCGCCGCATCTCGCGTGTCTTGATGGGGAAGAGCCGACCATTTTGGTCGCCTTCGAGATTCTTCCTTCGCAAGCGGTGCTGCTCGAAAAGGTGAAGGCGGCCGGCATCCTCGTCGAAGCAGGCGGGACCACTGGGCATGCGGCGATTCTCGCCCGCGCGCTGGGCATCCCGACGGTCGCGGGATTGCCGGGCATCTGCAAGGAAATCGAATCGGGCGACCTGGTCGCGCTCGATGGCCGCGACGGCCATGTCTACGTTCGCCCGGATGCCGAGACCGAAGCGGCGTTTCGCAAGTTGCAACGCGAGTTCGTGCTGCTGCGCGACAAGCTCGTCGAAAATCGCGACCTCGAATCGATCACGCCCGACGGCGAGAAGGTCGAGTTGCTCGCCAACGTCAATGGCCTCGCCGATGCCGAGATGGCGAATCGCACGGGGGCCGTCGGGGTGGGCCTGTATCGAACCGAATACCTATTCCTTACGCATCCGGATGTGCCGGACGAAGAGGAGCAGTATGCCGCGTACAAGTCGGTGATCGAGGCGTCGCCGAACAAGCGGGTGACGATTCGCAGCCTGGATCTCGGCGGCGACAAGCTGCTGCCTTATTTCGGCCATGAGCGGGAAGCGAACCCGTTCATGGGCTGGCGCAGCATCCGCCTTTGTGCCGACTACCCCGATTTTTTCCTGACGCAACTGCGAGCCATTCTGCGGGCCGCGGTTCATGGGGATGAGGTGCAGCTTCTCTTCCCCATGATCGCCAGGCTGGAAGAAGTGCGCTTCGTCAAGCGAATGGTGCGTAAGGCGGAGAGGCAACTTGCGAAGGCGGGCAAGCCGTTCGCCGATGGTTTGCGGATCGGCGCCATGCTCGAAGTGCCGGCTGCCGCCATCAATGTCGATCGCATTCTCGATGAAGTCGATTTCATCAGCATCGGCTCCAACGATCTGATCCAGTACCTCATGGCCGCGGACCGCGACAATCCGAAGGTGGCTCATCTATGCGAGCCCTTCGATCCCGCGATTTGGCGACTGCTTTCGCGCATCCTCAAGGCGTGCGAAAAAGCAGGCAAGCCCGCAACGCTCTGCGGCGAAATGGCCGCCAGGCCGCGTTGCTTCCTGCCGCTCTTCGGGCTCGGGCTTCGCCGATTCTCGATGAGCCCGGCGTTCGTGCCGACGATCAAGCAGATCGTCCGTTGCTCGCCGCGAGACGTCGGTCGCCGCGCCGCTCGGGGCGTTTTGAAGCGAATCACGCAACCGGAAATTCGCCGCTTTCTGACGCGCACGACACGCGCGGTCTGCCCGGACATCACTTTTCTGGACACGCAGAAATAGCAGTATGCGAGTTCGCGGTCGCGTCGGATGGCACGCCGTCGGATGGCACGCCCTGAACGTATCGAAGGGCGTGGAATCGGTGCTGACGCAGTATCCAAGTTGTGTGAAGTGATCGGATGCTTCACCACGCCCTTCACTACGTTCAGGGCGTGCCACTCAAACCACATCCGCACTTCAGCCATTCGTCAGCGAATCATTGGGGCCGCCTTGCTCCAGTGGGGCAAGGCGCAAGCCGATGTGAGATGCCGCAATCGCGACGACGAGCCAATGAGCATAGACATGGTAGAACAGACTGAGCCAGCAACTCACGAAACGCGCGGCAGCCAGCCAGCCCGTCGAATCCGGCGGAGCATCGGGCCCAAGCCCGTCACGCAGGATCCAAGCGAAGAGGGCGAAGCAGGCCGCCATGCTCAATAGCGCCACATACGCAATGGCGACAAAGATCGCCAAGACGGTCCGCATGACGTTTCCTTTGCTTGGATCATGACTGACGGGTAAAAAATCGCCAAGGAATCGATTTTGCGACGCCAAGCGAATAGCTGTCGAAAAAGCCGCGGATTTTCCGCGGCTTCACGCATTACGCCGCCACGGCAGACGACATGTGCATCAGCGTTTGATGCACGTCCCGAATCGTTTCTTCGAGCGTCGAGGTTCCCGCCGTGAGGCCGACGTTTTCCAGACCGTGGAACCAGTTCGGATCGAGATCGCCCGCTTCTTGCACGTGAAACGCCGGCAACCCGCGCTCGCGGCAACGCTCCACGAGTTGACGCGTGTTGTTCGAGTTGCGGCCGCCGACGACGACGACGCCTTCCACCTGGTCCAGCATCCGTTCCAATGCGTGCTGGTGCTCTTTCGTGGGCAAACAGATCGTGTCGATGAAGCGGATGTCGGCCTGCGGGTTGAGTCGTTTGATCTCGTTGCGAATCGCTGCGGCGAGCGGCTCTGGCGTCGTCGTTTGGCACATGACGCCCAGGCGATTGTGCGGATATCGCTTCACATGCTCGGGCGTCGGCGCGAGGTCGAAGCTGTGCAAATCCTCGACGATCCCCTGCACTTCCACATGGCCCGGCTTGCCGATGACGATGACATGCCGCCCCTCGGCTTGCAGCTTCTGGGCGGCTTCATGGGCCCGGGCCACCAGCGGGCATGTCGAATCGATCAGCGTCTTGCCCCCGGCTTGGAGGCGTTGCCGTTCGCGCCGGCTGATGCCGTGCGCGGTGATCAGCACTTGGTCCGTGAGCGGCAGCGAGTGCCGGCCCTTCTCATCGGTCTGCTGGAAGCCGCGGCGATCGAGCTTGTCGAGCACTTGCTCGTTGTGCACGAGTTCGCCATGAATGGTGACGCGTTCGGGCTGGTCGATGTTCTCGATGATTTCGAGGGCATCGCGTACGCCGAAGCACATTCCCAAAACGTCGGCAACGATGACGTTCATGATCGTTTCTCTTTCCGCGCGGTCACGAAGGCTTCCGATCCATGAACCGCGATTGCTGAAGATCCTTAACCGCCTGCTCCGCATCGCGCATCCGGCGAAGCTCGATCCAATCGAGGAGCAGGCCCAGAGGAACCGTAACCGGGAACAGCAGCACGCCGCCCCAAAATCCGCCCACGAAGGTCGCCCACGCGGCATCCCGAAGAATCATGGAAAGCGCCGGGATCCCGCCATCGCGAACCGGCCCTTCGCCGCGCTGCAGAATCATCGCCAACACCGGCTGCACCAAGCTGACGAATGCGCCGACGATCGCTCCAACGGTCACGCCCGCATAGAGCGCGAACTTCGCCATCCGCGCCGTCCAGAACCACTTCTCGAAGTCCGGCGGCAGCGAGGGCATCGCGCGATCGCTTGCGTCCATTGGATCCTCCGTCTTGGTCCCCTCTCCCCTTTGGGGAGAGGGGGGCGAGGGGAGAGCGCGGTGCAATGTTTCGTTTTGATCTGCAAAGCCCCAGGGTAAGCGCAGCGCACCCTGGGGATCGCACCCGCGGCCGATCCCCACCGTGCGCTGCGCTTACGGTGGGGCTTGGCGGCGATCAACAAGTCTCTGCACCACTTTCTCCCCTCACCCCCAGCCCCTCTCCCCAAACGGGAGGGGGGGCAGGAACGCACAAAGCACTTGCTGCCGCAAAGTTCGCAAATCGAAAAAAATCAAGCCGGCGAAAATCCCTTGCCGTAGGTCTCCGCCTTCGTCCCCATCGCGTCGGCCACCACGCTCTCGAGCGTCTGGATGTATTCGAGGAATCGCTTGCGCCCGTCGTCCGTGAGCTGCACGAGCGTTTGCGGGCGATTGTCCTTGTAGCCCTTCCAAATCTGGACGAAGTGCGACTCGCTCAAAATCTGCAGATGCCGGCTTAGGTTGCCGTCGGTGAGGGCGCACAGTTCCTTCAGATCGTTGAAGACCAACCCATTGGGGTGAGTCGCCAGCGAGGCGAGGATGCCGAGGCGAGCCTTTTCGTGGATCACCCGATCGAGCCCCTCGTAAGAGAATCGGCCCGCTCCTTCGGGAATGCGAACTCGGTCAGTCGCCATGTGGACGCTCCAATGTCCAGTAGAGAACCGCGGCCGCGAACAGTTGGCCGAGGCCGAAAGGGATGGCCATGGCCCAGGGGGACAACGCATGCGGACCCTGGGCGATCGCCAGGCAGCAGACGCCGGCAAGAAGGTAGTAGACGCCGACGAGAAATGTCGGCTTGGGAAGCAAGCGATACGAAGCGAAGATGCCAAGGGCGAAGACCACCGACCACAATCCCGGCAGCATCCAAATCGCTTCCGAGGCACGGGCGACGATGGCCCACGTGAGTGCAACGCCGGCAAGCAAACTCGGCGTGAACTGTTCGACAGCGAGTTTCGCGGAAGGGACGCTCAGCGGCGAGTCGGATCGCCGGCAGTAGAGCACCATGGCCACCCCGGTGACCACCAAGCTGAACGCGGCGGCGGAGATCCACAGCGTGAGGTATTGAGCCATGCTGGCAAGCGGATCATCGATCCACCATGCCTGCAATCCCGCGGCCAAAATGGCGAGCATTCCGGAAAAAGCGACGGGCGTCGACCGATAGCCGCGAAACGTTTCCGTTCGCGCCACCTGTTGGCGGATTTCCGCAATCTGAGCCAGGGCCTCGTGCAAGTTCATCGCCGCCCCTTCGGACAACTTTACGATGCAAAGCTACTCGGCTTTTCACCCGCTGTCAAGGAGAAAACCCGAGCCCCGGACGCGCTTGACTCGCTCTTGCCGCAACCTTAAGACAAAGCTGCCCCTGCCGACACCCGAGATGCGCCGCGATGAACAACAACTTCCAACTGAAGGTCTTCAGCGGGCGCGGCAACCATTCTCTCGCCGACAAGGTCGCCCAATCCCTTGGCGATCCGCTCGGCAAAATGACGATCCAGGTTTTCCCTGACGGCGAACTTCTGGCCCGCGTCGATGAAGACGTTCGGGGCCGCGACGTCTTCGTGGTGCAGCCGACCTGCCATCCCGTCAACGACAACATCATGGAGCTGTTGATCATCCTCGACAGTTTGAAGCGCGCCAGTGCCGGCCGCATCACAATCGTTTGTCCTTACTACGGGTATGCTCGCCAGGATCGCAAAGACCAGGGGCGCGTGCCGATCACCGCGAAATTGGTGGCCGACCTTTTCCAGACCGCGGGGGCGAATCGGCTCATCGCACTCGACTTGCATGCGGCACAAATTCAAGGTTTTTTCAACATCCCCGTCGATCATTTGCATGCGGGGCCCGTCATCAACAAGTACGTGAAGAGCCTCAACATCCCAGCCGAGGATCTTGTCGTCCTGAGCCCGGATGAAGGGAGCATCAAGCGAGCGCTCAAGCACCAGAAAAAGGTGGGCGGAGCGATCGCCATCGTCGACAAGCGCCGCTACAGCGCGACGGAAACGCGCCAAGCGAACATCATCGGCGCCCCGCTCAAGGACAAGGTCGCCATCATCTTCGACGACATGATCTCGACCGCGGGTTCGGTCCTTGGCGCCGCCCGCATCGCGAAGCAAGCCGGCGCCCGCGACGTCTACGCCTGCGCCACGCACCCGGTGCTTTGCGGCCCCGCGATCGTCAATCTTCGCGATGCGCCGGTCACTCAAGTGATCGTCACCGACAGCATCCCGATCACGCCGGAAAAGCAACTGCCCAATATCCACGTCCTCACCGTCGCCCCCCTCCTCGCGGAAGCAATCAAACGCATCCACTTCAACAAATCCGTCAGCGAACTCTTCGATTGACCGTTCTTGCGCCCCCTCCCCTTGGAGGAGAGGGCTATGCGGTTGCATGTTGGGGCTCCCAGACGCCAGCGACGGTGCGTCTCGCTTCGCGCGATACACGCTCGATACGCTCTACGAAGACCGCTATTGATGATCCGACAGCGAAAGCGCAGAGGCGGGTCTTGCTCCCCTCTCCCTCCGGGAGAGGGCCGGGAGAGGGCCGGGGGTGAGGGCATGCGACGTGGCGTTACGCGAGAAAAGGCGCCCTCACCCCAACCCTCTCCCGGAGGGAGAGGGAGGTAGACTAGCTCCTGCCGCTCGCCTAATCTCTCTCCATCCGCGATCATCCCATTTGAGGCCGCCATGTTCACGATCAGTGCGTTTGCCGACGAAATCTCGCCCGATCCGCAGACGCAGATCGACGTCCTCAACGCATGCGCCGTCCGGCATATCGAGTTCCGCTCGATCCTGCAGACGAACGTGCTCGCACTCTCGGACCTTCAAATCACCGAATTCAAGTCGCTAATCGATGCGAACGGCTTCAAGCTCAGCGCCATCGGCTCCCCCTTGGGCAAGATCCGCATCGACGAACCCTTCGAGCCGCACCTGCAAAAGCTGCATCGAGCGATCCACCTGTGCAAGGTTTTCGGCACGCCGAACATTCGCATCTTCAGTTACTATCCGCCCGAAAACTTCGATGGCGATTGGACGAACATTCGCCCGCAGATCATGGACCGCATGACTCGGAAACTGGAAATCGCGGCCAAAGCGGGCGTGCGGTTGGTCCATGAAAACGAGCATCGCATCTACGGCGAAGCGATCGACCATGTCGTCGATCTCATGACTACGCTCTCGAAGTGGTTCGATCAGAAAGCCTTCGGGGCCGTCTACGATGCGGCCAACTACGTGTACGGCGCCCACGACCCGTGGGATGGCTGGGTCCGCACGCGCGATTACACCGTCCACCTGCACATCAAGGATTGGAAGCACGGCGAACCGCACGGCTCCATTGCGGGCGAAGGACAGGGACAGATTCCGCGCTCGATCGCCGATGCCGTCCAGCGCGGCTACACCGGCTTCGCGACGATGGAACCCCACCTTCTCGGCGGCGGGCCCACGGGCGGCGTGACGGGGCCGGACCTGTTTCGCAAGGCGGTGGCCGCGTTCAAGAAAATCCTCGACGACGCCGGAGCGAAGCATCAGTGAGCGAAAAGCTGCAAAGCGTGCATGTCCGCATCAACGACGCCGCGACCGGCAAACCAACGCCGGTCCGAGTTCGTTTCACGGACGAAGCGGGGACTTATTTCGCGCCGTTGGGACGGCTGTCGCAATTCTCCGAGGCTCGCGGCTTCGACGCAGACGGCAACACTCGCATCGAAGGCGAAGCATGGGCCTTCGTCGACGGGTCGTTCGAAATCCTGCTGACGCCGGGACGATTCCGCGTGCAGGTCGCGAAGGGGCCCGAGTATCGTCCGCTCGATGAGTGGATGACGGTGCAAGCCGGTCGCCTTTCAATGCGTTTGACGATCGAACGCATCATCGACATGCACGCGATTGGGTTCCTGTCTGTTGATATTGCCGCGTTCAACAGGTCGCCGCATTCCGCGTATCTCGAAATGGCTTGCGAAGATCTTTCGGTCGCCAATCTCTTGGTTGCGGAAACCAAGATCGGCGACGTCTCGTACCTGCCAAACATCTGCGCGTTTACCGGACAGGATCTGTTGCTCGCCGTGGAGCGGCATGGAATCTTCGTCAACACGCACAACCAATCCGACCTTGGCAATCTGCATCTGCTGAACTCGCACCGCGTCGTGTATCCGCTGTCGTTTCGCATTTCGACGGATTCATGGATCCTCGAAGACTGGTGCGATCAATGCCATCGCAAAAAAGGGTTGGTGGTCGCGGACGACTGGGCCGAACGATTGACGGGCGCCGAACCGGACGAATTGCTGGCGGAAATCGTTCGCGGCAAAATCGATGTATTGCATGCTCCGACATGGGACGAGCTTCCCCATTGGTACGAATTGCTCAACGCCGGGCTCCGAATACCCATCGCTGCGGGAAGCCGAAAAGACGCGAACCGCGGAGCCCTGGGTTCGCCGCGAACCTACGTCGCCGTCAATGAAAAGCACCTGGGAAGTTGGATCGAGCCGATGCGGGAAGGGCGAAGCTTCGTGACGAACGGCGCCATTCTGGTCGCGAGCTTCAGCGAATTCGAATCGGGCGATGCAATCCCCGCGGCGCGCACATCGGAGCTTCGGTTCGCTTGCATACCGACAAGCAATGTTCCCATTGGGGAGATCGAAGTCGTTGTCAACGGACAAGTGACGTTTCGGCAGAGCGAGGGCAAGTCGATACCTCCGACTGGCGGATTAGGCGACTCGGGATGGATCGCCGCACGCTGTCGATCCAGCGACGGCAGGCATTGGGCTCACACCAATCCGGTTTATTTCGAGGGCGATAACGGACGAGAGCGAGCGGAAGCCCGCGCCCGCCTGTCAGCCAAGATCGAACGCACGCTGACATGGGCCCGCGAGCCCGGCAATGTCGCCGACGACCGGGCACGCGAACACTTGATCCAGGTCCACCTCGAAGCGAAGAACCTCCTCCGGAACTGAGCGGCCATAACATATAAACGGTCGCCGTTTAAACGGTCGCCGTTTAAACGGTCGCCGTTCCTCCTTCACCTTGGTTCCCATCGCCCATGTGCGGAATCGCCGGCATCTTGAGTCTTTCGGGCCCGCGGGATATCGAGCCCGCCGTCATCGAGCGCATGGCGAAAGCCATCGTCCATCGCGGGCCGGATGAAGATGGCTTCTTCTTCCGCCCCGGCCTCGCGCTGGCGAATCGCCGGCTCAGCATTGTCGGTCTCGCGGACGGCAAGCAGCCGATCGGCAACGAAGACGGGACCGTGCAGGTCGTCTTCAACGGCGAATTCTTCGACTATCAAAAAGTCCGTAGCGACTTGCAAGCGCGCGGCCATGTCTTCCGCACGCATTGCGATACGGAGATCTTGCCGCACCTTTGGGAGGATCATGGCGACGCCATGATCGAAAAGCTGCGCGGGCAATTCGCCTTCGCGCTCTGGGACGAAACGACCCGCAAGCTCACGATCGCTCGCGACCGCTTCGGCATCTGCCCCCTGTACTGGACGCGTCAAAAAACGGCGGACGGCGAGTTCCTCCTCTTCGCTTCCGAGATCAAGGCGTTGCTCGCCTCGCAAATGATCGAGCGCCGCCCCGATCCGCGCGGCATCAACCACATCTTCACCTTCTTCGCCCTGCCAGGCCCAGTCACGTGTTTCGAGGGGATCAACACGCTGCTTCCGGGACATTACCTCACGATCGACCCGCAGCGCGGCGCCATCGTCGATCGGCCTTACTGGGAGATCGATTTTCCCGACGCGGGCCAGGAGGAGTGGGGCGACTATCGCCGGATCCGCAGCAATCTGCAGTCGAAGGTGGTCGCCGGCTTCGAGGAGGTGCTGCGAAACGCGGTCGAACGCCGGCTGCGCGCGGATGTCCCCGTCGTGTCCTATCTTTCCGGCGGCGTTGATTCGAGCATCGTCGTCGCCATGGCGTGCGCTCAGCGGCGCTCGGAAGGCAAAGGCCCGATCCCCACGTTCACAATCTCGGTGCAGGACGAAGGTTTTGACGAACGGAGCGAAGCCGCCCTCGTCAGCAAACACGTCGGCGCGGATGAATCGATTGTCGTCAATTTCGGCCGACAGGAAGTGCTCGAAACGTATCCCGAACTGATCCGCGCCGCCGAGGGGCCAGTGATCGACACCGCGTGTGCCGCGTTGCTCGCCTTGGCTCGCAAGGTCCACACGACGGGTTACAAGGTTGCGCTCACCGGCGAAGGCTCCGACGAATGGCTCGCGGGCTATCCGTGGTACAAGATCCAACGCGCACTCGGCTGGCTCGACGTCGTCCCTGGCGTCAAGGGGAGCGAAGCCGCCCGTCGCCTCTTCATGCGGATCACTGGGGCGCCGAAAGTCGATTGGGCGAATGCTCAACGCATCCAGAAAGCCATCGGCGGACCCAATGCGTGGCTCAATGTTTACGGCCTCTTCGGAGCCGGCAAGCAACGCTTCTTCAGCAAGGAAATGTGGGCCCGCCTTGGCGATCATCTGCCCTACGAAGACCTTGGTCTCAACCTCGAAAAAGCCAAACGCTGGCATCCGCTCAATCGCTCCCTCTACCTCGGCGCCCGCGTGATGTTGCCTGGCCTGCTGCTGGCGTCCAAGGGGGATCGCGTGGCGATGAACTCGTCGGTCGAGACGCGTTATCCGTTTCTCGATGAGGAGGTTTTCGCCTACCTCGCCAAGCTGCATCCGACCTGGAAAATGCGCGGCATGCGCGACAAGTTGATCCTGCGGTTGCTCGCCGACCGCTGGGTGCCGCGCTCGATCGCATGGCGCCGCAAGGCGATGTTTCGCGCCCCGCTCGATGGGTTCCACACGACGGCGATGCCGACGTTCGTCGATCAACTGCTCAGCGAGGAATCGCTGCGAAAGACGGGCTACTTCGACGTGGCCGAGACGCGTCGCTGGCGAACCGAATTCCAGAATCTCCGTCGCGGAAGCAGCCAACGCACGATGATCGAAATGGGCCTCGTCGGCGTCGTCGCGACGCAACTCTGGCATCACACCTACATCGACCCCACGCTCGCGGATTTGCCGGCGATGGTGTGATGGTCTGCTCCTAGAGTGGTCCTCACGCTCCGCGTGAGGTCAACGGCGACATGTTGCCAGACCGCTACCTGCCTTTCGTGGCGACAAGTTTATCTAACTTGTCGGAATGAATCTAAAGGGACAGTCAAACAAGTTAGATAAACTTGTTTCCACGGCGGTCTGACCTTACATCGCGGCTGACCTCACGCGGAGCGTGAGGACCACTCTGGCGCCAGCACCGTTTAGGCCCCTCACCCCCAGCCCCTCTCGCCAAAGGGAAGAGGGGAGCAAAGGCAGCTACAACGTCGGCCCAACCGCCCAGGGGGCGAATTCTTCTTCGCCCACGCCGTTGATTTCGCTCTTGGTCTTCTTGCCCGAGGCGACAGCGAGGATTTCCTCGAAGATCTGCCGTCCCACCACTTCCACCGGCGTGCCGTCGAGGATCACGCCGGCGTCGATGTCCATGTCGTCGATCATGTGGCGGTAGAGGGGCGAGTTGGTCGCGATCTTGATCGAAGGAGCCGGCTTGCAGCCGAACACGCTGCCTCGGCCGGTCGTGAAGACGAGCACGTTGGCCCCGCCCGCGACGATGCCGGTCATGCTCACGGGATCATAACCCGGCGTATCCATGACCACGAAGCCGCGACTCTTCACCTGTTCGGCGTAGCGGACGACATCGACCAACGCGGTGCTGCCCCCCTTGGCGATGGCGCCGAGAGATTTTTCGTAGATCGTCGTCAGGCCCCCCTCTTTGTTGCCGGGAGAAGGGTTGTTGTTGATCTCGGCGCCGAAAATGCCGGTGTACCATTCCCACCATTTGATGCGTTCGACCAGCTTCTCGCCGACTTCGCGCGTCACGGCCCGGCGCGTCAGCAGATGCTCGGCCCCATAAATCTCGGGCGTTTCGGCGAGGACGCTGGTGCCGCCTTGAGCGACCAGCAGATCGGAGGCGACGCCGAGGGCGGGGTTCGCGGTCACGCCGGAGTTGCCGTCGGAACCGCCGCAGTTGGTGCCCAGGATCAGGTGCTTCGCGGGGAGCGACACTCGGCGAACCTCGTTCGCATGCGGCAGCATCTCGATGACGGCCTTCATGCCGGCATCGACGGTCTTGCTGATGCCGCCCGATTCCTGAATGGTGATGACGAGCGGCGGCTTGCGGGAGCCGTTGAGCTGCACGAGTCCCTGGTTTTCGATGAGATGGATCGCCTGCCCCGTCTCGCATCCGAGGCCGAGAAGGATATAACCCGCGACATTCGCATGCTTGGCGAACCCGGCGAGCGTGCGGTCGAGCTGGTTGTGATCCTCGCCGCCGTATTGCATCGCGCATCCCGCCTTGTGCGTGATCGCGACGACGCCGTCGATGTTGGGAAAATCACTCAGAACGCCCGAATGGCGGATCTTTTCGGAAATGTATTTGTTCGTGCTGGCCGAGCAGTTGACGGTGCTGATGACGAGCAGGTAGTTTCTCGTGCCATAGCGAAACGGCTCCGCACGACTCGGCCCGCGGTCGTAGCCCATGAAGAAGCGAGGTTCCGCCGGCTGGGGCGTGGGGGGCACATCCTGGGCGAAGGCGTAGTCGCGTTCGAAGAGCGTGGCGCTGACGTTGTGCACATGCACCTGGTCGCCGGGCGTAATGTTCGTTGAAGCGAAACCGATGATCTGGCCGTACTTGTAGACCGCCTCCCCCTTCTTGATGGGGAGAACTGCAATCTTGTGTCCGAGGCCGATGTATTTGTCGACGCGCACCGGCTCGCCGCGAAACTCGAACTTGGTGTCGGCGGGCACGGGCCGGGCGGCGATGACGACGTTGTCTTGAGGTCGAAGATGCACCGCGAATTGCGACAAGGACGAAACCGACATGAAAACTCGCCTCGACGGGGAGAAGGCGACCGGTGTAGGGCCGCGGAAAGGCTATTGTAGCAAACGGCATGCAAGCGAAGGGATTGGACGGATCGGGCGTGTCCTACGGCGGATCAAGTCGTTGAATGGCCTTTCGACGAGCAGATACGATGAAGCGACGACAAGGAGAGCCGAACGCCGATGAGTGCTGCTTCTCAGATCGAATGGACGGACGCGACGTGGAATCCCGTGCGCGGGTGCACGAAGATCAGTCCGGGATGCAAGCATTGCTATGCGGAGACGTTCGCGGAACGCTTTCGCGGCGTGCCGGGGCATCCGTATGAGCAGGGGTTCGACCTGAAGCTCATTCCGGGGAAGCTGGCCGAGCCGTTGCGGTGGGGGAAGCCGAAGTCGATCTTCGTGAACTCGATGAGCGACCTCTTTCATGAGGATGTGCCGGAGGACTACATCGAACGCGTTTGCCGGGTGATGCAGACGGCGAACTGGCACACCTATCAGGTGCTGACGAAGCGGGCGGAGCGGATGCGCGACCTGTTGCAGACTCGGCTGCGGTTCGCGGCGGCGCAATCGCATATCTGGTGGGGCGTGAGCGTGGAGAACCGCGAGCATGGCGTGCCGCGGATCGCGGTGTTGCGCGAGGCGCCCGCGGTTATTCGATTCCTCTCCGTTGAGCCGTTGCTCGAAGATCTCGGCGAGCTTGACCTGCGCGGCATCGGTTGGATGATCGTCGGCGGCGAAAGCGGCGCGGGGGCGAGGCCGATGCAGGATGCATGGGTGATCCGCCTCCGCGATCAGTGCCAGTCGGCGGGGATTCCGTTCTTCTTCAAGCAATGGGGCGGCGTGCGGAAATCGAAGGCCGGCCGCCTGCTTGCGGGCCGCACGCACGACGACATGCCGGCCCGAAGCGTAAATGTGCCGGCATTGGCAAAGGTTCGGTTGCAGATGATCGACGAAACGAATGGATAATGAGCCCCTTCGGGAGAAGGGTCTGAGGGTGGGAAAAACCTTCACGCACACGCGTTCGCTCGACGTTTGCGAGGACCCCCTACGCCAACGGCGTTGCAGCACACAGCTCGCTGTCGCTCGCAACCCGGGGCTGTGCGCGGCAACGCCGTTGGCATAGGGATCCCCTCAGACATCAGGCAAACGCCTGTGCATGACGGTTCTTCCCTCGCTCCCTCCCTTTTCCAGGAGGGAGAGGGGCGATCACGCTTGCATGACGTGAGGCTTCGGAAAGGATGCGCCTGAATTGCGTACGTTGATCATCGCGCCGTTGCCATCGCGGTGATGCCCGGTTCCAGGATCGCCTCGCACCCATCGAATGATAGTTCCAAGCAGGTTCCCGTGTGCATTTGCAGCATCCCCAGTAGGCCGCCGCAGGGGATGCCGAGGCGCAGGAGATCGTGCAGGCGTTTTTCGAATGCAGGCGAAACGGACCACGACCAGCCGTCGATGGTCTCGGGCGATGCGCAGTAGTAGGCGCCGAAATAGTTCACGGCGGCGACGCCGACGAAGCCAAGCCGCAGCGTGGCGCCGGCGTAAGTCGGGTCGCCGCAGGCGTCGCTCATGCGTATCGAAAGCTCGATGCGGCGACGCACGCTGTCGGCAATGTCGAAGCGGATATTGGTGCACACGGCATCGTGCAGCACCTCGAGAACGCGACTGGAATCCACGGCGGCAGCTCCGTCTTGGGGCGAACCTCCAACCGTGCGAACAGAATCGGTTTAGCGATAGGTCTTGACCCTAGCTAGTGCAGTTCCATTTCGCAAAGATCATTCTTCCGAGCGAACCAGCCGCAACCCGATCGGGAGCGCTTCGCCGAACATCTGGCTTTGCTCGTCCGCCTCGAGTTCGGCGACTTCCTCCACCATCTTGACCCAATGGCCCGGCACCGTTTGGCCCCGGAGGATAGCCAGCACCTTGTCGCGGTGAACATCATCCACATCGATCGCGCGTTGGCCCGAGCGGCGTGCGAGTTGAGCCAGGCAGAAGGCCCATCCCAGGCGTTCGCTGTCGTTGCCCGGCGTGAAGTCGGCGAGCGAGTCGATCCAGTTTTGCACCACCTGCGGATGCAGAACCGCATTGAGCGGGCCATAAAGCAGAACGCGGGCGCCAAGCCTCGTGAGCGCGAAGAAGACATGCGGAGCCACGGGGGTTCGCTTGGCAAGCTTGAGCAGGGGCTGCGCGAGTTGTTCCTTCGTCTTGAGATCGACGCGTTCCAAGCTGGCGGCCGCTCGCCACATTTCGGACCATTCGTTCGGCTGCGGCTTGGCGACCACTTTCCCCTTCGGCGGCAGCAACACGGAGCGCAGCCTTTGCGTGAGCGTGTTTTGGAGCGAAGTGCCCAAGCCGCCCGCGACCCGTCGCCACATGATCCAGAAATCCGCCCCGCCTTCCGGAGGGCCGATGGTCTTGGCCCCTTTCGCGGGTGCGTGGATCGTCTTCCACAGGGAATCGACGCGGAATTTGTCGAGCGGATCGCCGAAACCAGGACGCAAGCAGAAGCCGACAAGGTTGTACCAGCGGGCCAGATGGCCAGGCGAATTGCGACGCAGTTCCGCGACTTCGAGCAGAAACTCCCAAAGCCGACGACACAGACTCGAGGGCCATTTGTCGCGTGAGGAATCGAGAGCCGCTTCGAGCGCTTTCGTCAGCTGATTCGGGAGCGGGGCGTCGGGTTGCGCGTTGTAGGTTGCGCGGATCAACGAGCCGGCGGCTTGCACCAGCCCTTCGGGAAACACGTCGGCAACCGCAGTCGTCTTGATGTGCGGTCCGTGATCGTCCTCGCCGGGTTCGCGAACGACGTCGCGGACGTTGAACTCAAGCCGCCAGCGATTGCCGCCGTCCTTGGCGACGCAGTAAAGCTCGAGCGTGCCGATCTCGGTGCAGCGTGCGGCAAGGGTCACGGGGACGCTCTTCGCCGCACTTCGTTTGCCGCCGCGAAGGACCGTGTGCAGCGGCGGCAGATGCAGCAGTTTGTTCGGCGCCAGGTCGAGCAACTCTCCCGCTTTATCGTTCGTACGCACCGTGGACGAATAGAGCGGAAAGAGGACAGGTTGGCCGAGCGCGAGTTCCAACTCCGGCTTAACAAGGGCGATCTCGGTCCCTTCCTCGAGATGTTGCGGCACCACGCAGAGCATGGTGGTCTTGTCGGCCACGGGTTGATCGCCGGAAACGCCGATGTAGTAGGAGCGGGCGATGCCGCCGCCAATGCGACGTCCGCCCGTGTGCTTCAGCCAGCCGAAATGAGCGGCTCCCCACGCGACTGCGAGGTCGAGCGAAGGGTTCGTCAGCACCAACGGCTTCCACGGCTTTTCCGGCTTGTCGAACCAGGCATGCAGCGTTTCGACAACGCGATCGCGCAACGCTGCGGGAGTGAACACGCCGCCATTGAACAGGATCGCTCGCGGCGTCGCGGTGGATCCATCTTTCTCCAGATGGCGCCGCAAAAAGCTCGCGAGATGTTTCGAGATCGCCGGATCCGCAACGTAGGGCAACCCCATTTCATGGAGGCCGGACCGGGCCCCGCGCGTCGGCTCCGCATCGAGCGGGACGATCGGGAAGAATCCGTCGACAAGGATGCGTCGAACATCGTCGGGAGTAAGGGACGAGTGGAGCGAGCCGCCGATGACCTGTCGCCCTCGGCCCATGATCGCGACCGTATGTGCGGCCGGCGGATGCGGGACGAGCAACGCTTCCTTGCCTTGCCGGGATGCCTGAGTCAGCATGCCGTATTGGGCGGCGTCCAACTTGCCTGCTGCGGGGAGCTTCGTTTCGATGAACTTGGCGAGGGCCAAGTCCATGTTGTCGCCGCCGAGGAGCAGGTGGTCTCCGACGGCCTTGCGCAGGAAGCCGAGCAATCCCTGATCTTCGGTTGCTTGAATCAGGCTGAAGTCGGTGGTTCCGCCGCCGACGTCGACCACGAGGCAGAAGTCGCCCGGCATGATGCGGGCCGCTTCCTCGGCCGAGTGCGTCGCGAGCCAGCAGTAGAACGCCGCCTGCGGTTCCTCGAGCAGGGTGAGGTCCTCAATCCCCGCCTTGCGGGCTGCTTCCACCGTCAGGGTTCGGGCAACATCGTCGAAGGACGCGGGGACCGTGAGGACGATTTTCTGCTTCTCGAAGCGATGGTCCGGATTCTTCGCCGCCATGACGAAGTTCCACGCCTCGGCCATGTGACGCAGATAGTGAGCGGAGGCTTCGACGGGCGAGATGCGCTGAACGTCGGGCGGGGCACTCCAGGGGAGCAGGGGGGCGGAGCGATCGACGCCCGCGTGGCTGAGCCACGATTTGGCGGAAGCGACCAGCCGGCCCGGAATGCGTGAGCCATTGTTGCGTGCGAACTCTCCGACGACCGTGCTCGCTTCCTTGTCCCAGGGGAGGGCGGTGGCGCCGCCGGGCAAATCATGCGAGCCAGGAAGGTAGAGGAACGACGGGAGCAGTTCGCGTGGCGCCGTCTCGCCAGGGGCGATCAGTTGCGGAACCTTGAATACTTCGATGCGAGGGTTGCGGGCCTGCAGATCAAGGTAGGCGACGGCACTATTGGTGGTGCCCAGATCGATGCCAAGAAGGTAGCGGGTCATGCGGTTTCATTGTAATAAGGCGGGAACGAAGGGAGGATCTTCCCAGCCCCGTTCAAGTGGCTTTCGCGCGGTTCGGCGGCAGCCGCTGGCCTTTCGACCTCGCGCACGAGCCGCGCACGAGCCGCGCACGCAGTAAGCGGTTTTCGCGGGGCAACTCGCCCGTCCGATTACTGCCTGCGCGTCTCTTGCGTTAGCGGCTGAAGCCAGACTGCGAGAAGGCCCGCGAACGGGCCTCGACCGAAATGTACGTTTCGCCGCCAAGAAACCCGCCGTCAACGGCGGGCCTAGACGCTTCGCGAAAGCCCCGTGAACGGGGTGAGAGGCGAGTTGCCCCTCACCTGCATTTCATCCGAAGATGTACAGCAGAAGCCTCGCCCTCCCGAAAGCCATTCGCCTGGATTCGTTGATCGGCGAAGAGGTTGTTTCGACCGTCTGTGCCCGTTTGCCGCTTGCGGCTCGGCGAGTTCAGGGCTTTCTCCGAACGCTAAGCCGCAAGCGGAAGACTGGCTTCCGAAACAACCTCAGAGCGCAAAAAAGGAACCAGGTCGACGCTGTCCCCCAACAAGCGTTCGACCTGGTCGTCGGCAAGCGAAGGACTTGCCGGGCGCCTGACGTCACTTCGCAGTCGATTTCCGCGGTTCGCTCTCCTCGCGGTCCAGATCGTCCCAGAGTTCCATCGAGATCTTGCGGGCGTTGCGGTCGTTCACGTCTTCGGGCGTCCAACGCCGGGTGGGACGTTCGGTTTTCGTTTCCGGCACGGCAGGCCCCGCCTTGGGGAACATTCCCTCGGGCATGGTCACGCAGCCGAATAGCCCCGCAGTCAAGATAGAGATCGCGATCGTTCGCATGTTAGTCCCTCCGCAGCGAAGCTTGGCCCGAGGGGAGCGGCTCGCCGATGCGCGGCCCGCCCTGCGGCGTTTGTCGCCCCAACTGTTCCTCGAACATGCGTTCTTCTTCCGGCAGCGTGCGGTCGGAGATGCCGAGCCGACGCTTGTAGGTTTCGTAGACGCGCTGATCGAGCTGCTCGGCTTGCCGGATGAGTTCCGGATCGTTGTTCCGCTCAGCGATTTCGCGAAGCTTCAGCACCACGGCTGAACGGTCGGCGAACTCTTTGCGAGCGCGCTCCTGGCGGACGCGAGCGAGTTCTTCCGGCGAAGGCGGGGCGGGCTTCTTTTCGGCAGGCTCTTCTTGCTTCGGTTTGGAGAACCAGCGAGTAAACCAGTTGTCGGCGTGGGCACTCGGCGTCATGCCGAAGCCGACGACGAGCGCGCAAGCAGCGCAGATTAGGAAGTGGAGTCGCATGAGCATTCCCCGGAGCGACACGTTTGCCCCGATGGGCGTGCTTTCCCCAAAGCACGCCGGCCGCCGCGTCGCGATCATTCGTCGAACGAGCGGGGATATGCCACAGGCGAAGCGAGTTGTCTAGAGGGAAAAACGAAGAGGTGATGAACGTCGTGTTTTGCAGGGAACGCCCTGCTCCGCGTGCTTGCCATCCAGGGCCAGCGACAATCCGGGGTGCGTGTCGACGTCCGGGCCAGACTCCGTGACGGGCTCAACCGCACCAACGGGCGTCGGCCTCCGACCCGTCGGCGCCTCCCCTTCCATGGAACCACCGAACCCGCAGCCGCTCAAGCCTCTCGACCCTATTTTCATCATCCAGGGCGCCGCAGCGCGGCATGAGCGACTCCGTGGCGTTCCACCGAATCGGACGAGCCCGAAGGATCGCATCCAACCTGCAATCCTTCGGGCTTTTTGCGTCTCTCGCAAGTCTCGGATGCAAGCAAACTTTCCTTCGTATTCGTGCAGTTCGGCAGAACGCCACGGAGGGCGTTCCCTACAGGTGGGTAGCGTCTCCGCTGGGGACGGACGCACTCTTACTCATTCCGACAAGATAATAATCTTGTCGCCACGAAATCAGCGCCCCTTCCGTTGCGTCGGCTGCTTACAATAGAGGGCACGAATCCACTACCCCGACTGACGATCCAAGGTTCGAACCAAGCTTGAACAACGTACGCGAAGACATCAACGTCCATCTCGAGAAGGCGATCCTCGTTTCGGTCGCCCTTCCCTCCCGGCCCTGGGTCGGCAACGATCCGCTGGACGAAATCCGCGGCCTCGCCACCACGGCGGGAGCCGTCGTCGTCGGCGGCATCACCCAAAAACGCGAAGACGTCATCCCCGGAACCTACATCGGCAAGGGCAAACTCGCCGAACTGCATGCCATGGTGGAGGCGAAAAACGCCGATGTCGTGCTCTTCGACAACGACCTTTCGCCTGGGCAGGTACGCAACCTGGAAAAATCGACCGGCGTCAAAGTGCTCGATCGCAGCGAACTGATTCTCGACATCTTCGCCACCCGCGCCCGTTCGGTCGAAGCTCGGCTTCAGGTGGAACTCGCCCAACTCGAATACTCGCTGCCGCGGCTTCGCAAGATGTGGAGCCATTTGTCGCGCTATTCCGGCGCCGGCATCGGAACGCGCGGCCCTGGCGAAACGCAGCTCGAAGAAGATCGCCGGCTCGTCGGTTCGCGCATTCGCGATCTGAAGGAGCGCCTGCGCTTGGTGCAGGCCCGCAAGGAACGCGAGGTCCGCAGCCGTACCGAGTTCGCCACCGTTTCGCTCGTCGGCTACACCAATGCCGGCAAGAGCACCTTGATGAACGCGCTCACCGGGGCCGACGTCTACGTCGAAGACAAGCTCTTCTCGACGCTCGATACTCGCACGCGGCAATGGCATATCGCCGACTGGGGCAAGGTGCTCCTGAGCGACACCGTCGGCTTCATCCGCGATTTGCCGCATCATTTGATCGCATCGTTCAAGGCGACGCTCGAAGAGACACGCCAAGCACGCTTGCTGCTCCACGTCGTGGATGCGAGCAACCCCCACGCGGAAGAGCACATCACGGCCGTCAAATCCGTGTTGCACGAACTCGGGTGTGCCGACCGCCCGACGCTGCTCGTGCTCAATAAGATCGATCGCGTCGAGGACCCATCGGTGCTGCATGTGTTGCAGAAGCATCACCCGCACGCCGTTTCGATCAGCGCCGGCAAGAAGCAGCACATCGACCAATTGCGCGATGCCGTCGTTGAGATGCTCAGCGCGGATTACGTCGATGTTCGCGTCGAGATCGATGGGGCCGACGGCAAGCTGATCTCGTATCTCGGCGCTCATGCCGACGTGCATCGCCAGGAAACGCGCGACAGCCATGTCATTATGTACGCCTGGATTTCGCGGCATTTGCTGAAGACGCTTCAGGAATCGGAAGCCAAGGTGGAGATCGTCCGCGACCCGTCGTTGACGGCCGCCAACGGCAAGCCCAAGTCGGACGCCGCCGATGAGTAATCCGGGCGATCTGCCCGCGATCCTCGGCGGCGAGCCCGCCTTCCCCGAGGGGCCCCCCACTTGGCCTCCAGTCGATCCCGAAATTGAAGATGCCCTCCGTCAGGCGTATGCGGACGGTTCGTGGGGCCGTTATCACGGCCCGCACGTGCCTCGTCTCGAAGAGACGATGCGCGAGCACCTCGGCGTGCCGCACGTGCTGCTCTGCGGCAGCGGGACGTATGCTGTCGAACTTGCGTTGCGGGCGTCGAATATCGGCGCCGGCGACGAGGTGATCCTCGCGAGTTTCGACTTCCCGGGGAACATCCTGTCTGTTCTTGCCGTCGGCGCCATGCCGGTCCTGCACGATGTTCGTGCCGACGATCGGCAACTCTCGCTCGACGGCCTGCACCAAGCGATCACGCCCCGCACGAAAGCGATCCTCGCCTCCCATCTGCATGGCGGCTTGGTGGACATGCAATCGCTGCGGAATTTCGGCGTAACTATCGTGGAAGACGCGTGTCAGTGTCCCGGCGCGATGATCAGCAACAAACCTGCAGGGACATGGGGCGATGTGGGCGTCTTCTCGTTCGGCGGATCGAAGCTGCTCACCGCGGGGCGCGGCGGCGCCATCGTCACCTCGTCGCCCGAGATCGCACAACGCGCCAAGACAATCAACCTCCGCGGCAATCTGGTCAACCCGTTGTCCGAATTTCAAGCTGCAGTACTGATGCCGCAGTGGACGAAGTTGGCCGAGCGCAATTCGTTAAGGGCGGAAAATGCGACATTGCTGCTTCGCGAACTTGAAGGCATACCTGGATTGCGGATGTTCCCTTGCGTCGGCCACGGGAATCGACCAGCCTACTACAAAGTGGGATTCGAACTGGATGGCGAGAGGTTTGGTCTGCCGCGAGACAAATTCGTCGCCGCGATGCGAGCGGAAAACATCGCAATGGACGAGAGTTTCGCTGCTCAGCATCTCGGCCGATCGCCCAAGCGTTATCGCGCGGCGAGTTCGTTGAAGGAAGCGGAACGCGCCCACCGAAGCTGCGTCGTTCTGCATCATCCGGTGCTTCTGCAATCTCCCGAAGCGATGCGAACGATTCGCGATGCGGTGCTTCGTATCCGCAAGCATCTGCCCGAGTTGTCAAAAACCTGAGAACGAAAAATCGGCCCTGGGGACTACTTCATCCCGAGGGCCGAATCTATGGAATCGCCGCGAGTCGGCGGTCAATCAAAGGAGACGGTCAATCACGGAAGGCGATCCGAGCGAGTAATGCTGCGGGTGCCGGTGGCGGCGAGGAAGATCCAAAGGACCAACGCTCCGCCGATGACGGCCATGATCCAGCCTGGCCAAGCCGTTTCGATTGCATAGCCCGCGTTATCGGTGGTGAGGTTGGGGCCGAACAGCATCGAGCTGATGAAGCCGCCGACCATGGCTCCGACGATGCCGAGCACGATCGTCATGCCGATGCCGATATTTTGACGACCTGGGATGACCAGCCGAGCCAAGGCGCCGACGATGAGGCCCGCGACGATCCAACCGATAATGCTTCCGATCATGGCAATCTCCTGAGTTTCATTCCTGGTGAAGGCCCGCCAAGAGACGCCGAGGCGTCGAATACCGCGGCAACGTGTCGCGATGAACTGGCTGGCCCTGAATGGGGCTTGTTCGCTAACGACAGAATGAAATGCAAAGACCGTACCAGAATCGGACGTGGACAGCGGTCGTCGGGAAACCAATGTTCGGAATATCCTTGGCCGCTTGCCGCAGCAACCGAGGCGTGACGGCGCCGCTTGGCATGTTCGACCATGGCGCACGTGATGCCGCTTAGTCCTCTTCGGCGTATTCCTCAAGCAATCGCCTGGCGCAGCTGGCGACGCGTCCTGCAATAAACTTGCAGAGTGGTCCTCACGCTCCGCGTGAGGTCAGCGGCGATGCAAGGTCAGACGAGCCTTTCGTGGCGTCAAGTTTATCCAACTTGTCGGATTGGTTTTCGGAGAGTTCCGAACAAGCAGGAACTGACCGCCACGAAAAGAGTCGTCTGACCTTGCATCGCGGCTGACCTCACGCGGAGCGTGAGGACTACTCTTAAATCCTCACGTTCCGCGTGAGGTCAGCGGCGATGCAAGTCACTCCGCCGAGGAAACAAGTTGTCTAACTTGTTTAAAGCATCTCCCAAATCGGGTAGGAGGGGGAAGTACTTCCCCCGTCCTCCCACACCACCGGACGTACTCATCGTATCCGGCGGTTTCT
>JAIEPT010000353.1 GCA_019748295.1 Gemmataceae bacterium
TGGCGACGACGATGATTTATACCCACGTCCTGCAACGCGGGGCATGCGGAGTGGTCAGCCCGCTGGACCGGTTGTGAGTCGTCGCCGTTCGTTAGCACGCTGCGCGAGCAAGTGATCGCAGGTTCCCAGCGATGGATCAATCCTCCACCGGGAACCTGCGATCACTTGCTAACTTGGACCGGCTCCCGCGTTCCATCGTATCTATCGGGAAGGGCAAACGCAAAGTCAGCAGTGGGAATCACCGACTTTGCGATTCGGGGTCATACGTGGTATTATGGGCGACTGGAGCGATGCGCGAGGCGTCGGTTTTGGGAGGGAATAGTCTGTCAGCAAAAGCATTCGCACCGATACCAAACGGTTTTTTTCGTCGGCCAGGACGAGGAGACGTGCGTGGATTTACCACGTTGGTGGTTTTTGATGCGATAGCGCGCCAACCGTCCGCTTGACCGTTCGAATCACCTTACGCCTGATGCCACCGCCTGCACTGGCACATCGAATGCGGTCGAATCACGCACCGTTGGTTTAGAACTAATCGCAATCAATCGTTGGAATCAGCGATTTCGACCAGTTCTGGTCTGCAGCAGAGAGGCGAGGTCAGCAGCGATGCAAGGTCCAGACGGCCGCGGAAACGAGTTTATCCAACTTGTTCGAAAACTCTTCGAAAACACATCCGACAAGCTAGATAAACTTGTCGCCACAAAGACAGGCTGGCGTCTGACCTTGCATCGCCGCTGACCTCACGCGGAGCGTGAGGACTACTCTACGCCAGCGACTCCAGAAGTTGTTTTACCTTGCTCTCGATGAGATCGCGTATGGCGCGAAACTGCTCGGGGGACATGTCGCGCGGGTCGGGGATCTGCCAATCCTCGCGGCGCTTGGCGTTCACCAGCGGGCATTCGTCGCCGCAGCCCATGGTGACGGCAACATCCACATCCTGCCCGTTGAACGCATCGATCCCCTTGGATGCGTGCGTCGTCAGGTCGTAGTTCAGCTCCTTCATCGCTTCGACCGCCTTGGGATTCACCCGCCCCGAAGGACGCGAGCCCGCGCTGAAGGCTGCGACCTTGCCGCCGCCGTGGAGGAGGGCGAACGCCTGGGCCATCTGACTGCGGTTGGAGTTTTCGACGCAAACGAAGAGCACTTTTTTCACGATCGAATCTCCGCTGCCGTCCGGAAACATCATTTCGGTTCGTGCACGCATCGGCAAACAAGCACGCCAAGGAAGGCGCCGAGCGTCGGCGCGGTGAGGTAGACCCATAGGTGTTCGGTATGCATCGACACCAGCGCCGGCCCCAGCGAACGCGCGGGGTTCATCGAGGCGCCGCAGATCGGCCCGGCGAACATCGCTTCGAGTGCGATCACCGATCCGACGGCGATGCCCGCCGTGATTCCCTTCTCCTTGGCGCCAGTGCTGACGCTCAGGATCACGAACATCAGAATCAGCGTGAGGATCACTTCGAGCACGAACGACTGCATCGCCGATCCTTTTGGCAGCGTGGCCCCCAACGTTTCGTGGTCGGGAAAGAGAAAACGCAGCACCGCGCTGGCGGCCACCGCACCCGCGATTTGGCTGACGACATACGGAAGCACCCAGCGCGCTTCGAATCGGCGTGCGGCGAAGAAACCGAGGGTCACGGCTGGGTTCAGATGGCAACCCGAGACGTCGCCCATCGCGTAGATCATCGCCAGGACGATGAGGCCGAAGGTCAAGGCGATGCCGACGTGGGTGATCGCGCCGTGCGTCACGTCGTTGACGACGATCGCACCGGTCCCTGCGAAGACGAGAGCGAAGGTCCCGAAAAACTCGGCCGTCAGCTTGCGCATTCCGTTCGTCATGAGCAGGTGTTTCCATGGCGAGTGCGATCGCTGACTTCTTCCATGAGGCACAAGCCTTGGTCGAGCAAGGTGCGGACGCACAGATCGACGAGCCGATAGCGAATGTTGTTGCCTTCGCGGCGCGAGGCGACGATGCCGAGATCGGCGAGCCGTTGCAACTGATTCGACACCGCCTGCGCCTTCATGCCGACGCGGGTCGCAAGATCGTTGACGCAAAGTTCGTCAGCTCGCACAAGCGCATGGAGCAGCCGCAGCCGGGTGTCGTTGGCGAGGACCTTAAAGACCGCCGCGAGTCCGCCCGCCTGGATCGGCGAAAGCAGCGGCCGATCCTTCAGAGCGGGCGCTTCGCGGCAGGCGACCTGGTTCAGCTTCGATCGTGCGACCATGAATGCCCTCCGTTGTCACACTATCCCGTGTAATGAATGAGGCAAGCTTTCGGCTCCGGCCATCAGATATGCAAGCGGATGAGGTAAATCACCATTGCGAATCCCACGGCCGCGATTACCCACGCCACTGCCAAGCCGAGCGAAAATCGGGGCGGCACATTGCCATGGCCCTGCTCGACGTGATGGAGGAACCGACGATGTTCCAACGCGGAAAGGATGCTGACCCCCACGCCGATCAACACCAGCGCGGTTCCGATCCAAAGGGAAAAACCCGTGGAGTAAGGGGGCGATTCATGCGCAGCGATCGCGAGTTCGCGGAGGAAGAGGCCGAACCGCGCGACCACGAAACCGAAGCCCATGAGCGCGATGCCCGTGCGAATCCATGCGAGCAAAGTGCGCTCGGCGGCGAACCGTGTGCGGGCGTCGTCGCCGGGGATTGGCTTCAGATCGGATTGCATGGTTCGCTCCAGTACGATGCCGCGGAGAGGCGGGTTGCTTAGAATAGGGGCCGCCTCCATTCGCGACAGGCGAGGTGAACGTTGTTTCTCCCGGCCCTTCTGATGTTCCTGCTCCCTCTCGCCGCGTATTTGATCGTCCTCGCGACCATCAATCGCCGCGATCATCCGACGATGGTCTCGGGCTCCTGGGATTGCCTCGGCATGTTGCTCGGCGCTTCCGGCGCCTTGCTCGGCGTGGGCCCCATGCTGATGGCGATGCTCTACCGCCGAGGCGTGATCGATCCGGAAAATCCGCTTCCCGATTTCGAGACCGTCTGGGTCAGGCATGCTCTCCTCTGGGTGCTGTACTACATCCTCGTGTTCGCCCTGTGCGTTGCTCTGATCCGCTGGCGCTGCGGCAAAACAATCATCTACAACGTCGATTTCGCTCGACTGCAGGAGCGGATCGTGGGCGTGTTCCACGAACGAGGCATGCAATGCCAGACGTTGGGCGGGCACCTCACCGTGACTCGCGACGAGGAGGCCGCACGGGACGAGGCGTTCGCGAATCTGCCGGGCAGCATGCCGCATCGGCGTCGTCCGATCGTGTCGGAACTGAGGATGGAATGGTTTCCCGCGATGCGTCATGTGACGTTGCACTGGGATTCCGCCGAACCGGGACTGCGCGAAGAAGCGGAGAACGCACTGCGCAAGACGCTCTCGGAGGCGAAGGTGGACGCGAACCCGGCTATCGGCTTGCTGATGGCCGTTTCGGGCGCCATCATGGGGGCGGTCATGGTGGCGCTGGGGTTCTTCATCACGATCCAACTCCTGTCGCGCCGCTGAGGCGAGCGGCGCCGGTATTTCTCCCCTCTCCCTCCGGGAGAGGGGCCGGGGGTGAGGGCGTGCGACGTGGCGTTTCGCGAGAAAAGACACCCTCACCCCAACCCTCTCCCGGAGGGAGAGGGGAGACTATCTCCTGCCGCTCGCCTAAGCTAAGAGGTTTTTTCGAAACCGTCGGTGCACGTTTGCCGCTTGCAGCTTAGCGAGACCAGGGCTTTCTCCGAACGCCAAGCCGCAAGCGGAAGACAGGTGCATCGAAACAACTACACATGGGGCGACTCTATTTCCCTCATCCAGCCCTTTCCCAGAGGGAGAAGGAGAAAAGCAATCGCCGCTCGCCCTACTAAGGCGAATGCCTCCCGCTCGCGATACAATGACGACGCTTTCCCGCCGGCAACCCGCCTTCGCACCTGGAATCCGCCATGCAATCGGAAGTTCTCGAACGTCTTCAAGCGACCCTCGTCAAGGAAGGGCCGGCAGCCGCGATCGATCGGCTTTGCAGCGAGCTGAAGCAGAACCAGGACTACCCGGCCCTCTTCTACGCGCTGCTGATGAAGAAGCGATTCGAGCTGGGCGCCTCGCCGATCGCCACCGGCATGAACGACGACCTGCCCCCCGCAGTGCAGGAAGCATTCGAAAATGGCATTCGCGAAGCGTGCGGCGCCGTGGGCCAGCTCTTCCTCGACGACGGCAAGATCCCGCAAGCCTTCGGCTACTTCCGCATGATCGGCGACACCGCTCCGATCGCTCAGGCTCTCGAGAAAATCCAGCTCACCGAAGACGAAGACGTGCAGCCGCTGATCGACATCGCCTTCCAGCAGGGGGCGGCGCCGAAGAAGGGATTCGATTGGCTGCTGCAGCGCTACGGCATTTGCAACGCCATCACCACGATCACGACGTCCGAGCTGCCTTTCTCAACGGAAGTGCGCGACTACTGCAAGCGCACGCTGATCCGCACGCTGCATAGCGACCTGTTCGGCCGGCTGAAGGAAGAGGTCAAACGCCATGACGGCGCGGAACCGACCGGCACGACCATCGCCGAGATCGTGGCCGGGCGCGAATGGCTGTTCGCGGACGACTTCTATCACATCGACCTGTCTCACCTGAATGCCGTCGTGCAGATGGCCGGCCAGATCGAGGTCTGCGAAGAGACGCGCCTGGCGAAAGACCTGTGCGCCTACGGCAAGCATCTGTCGCCTAAATTCATCTACAACACGGACCCGCCGTTCGACAAAGCCTACCACGACTACGACGTGTTTCTCTCGATCTTGCTTGGCGAAGAAGTGGACAAGAACCTTGCCCACTTCTACAAGAAGGCAGACGACGCCGATCCCGAGACCGTAGGCACCTACCCCGCCGAAGTCCTCGTCAACCTGCTGCTCCGCATCGGTCGTCAGGGCGAAGCGTTGGAAGCTTCCAAGAAGCACCTTTCACACCTCGGCAACATGCGCCTTTCCTGCCCCACGTTCGTCGAACTGTGCCAAAAAACCGGCAACTACGCAGCCCTCGCGGATGTCGCGAAGCAGCAGGGCGAACCGGTTAACTTTCTCGCGGGTTTGCTCGGCAAGAGCCGGTGAGCCGGCTCCCCTCTCCCTCCAGGAGAGGCGCTGGGGGTGAGGGCGGAACCTTCGCCCCACGCGACGCTTGAATTGCTTGCGCTCGGCAAAAAGGCGCCCCCAACCCCTCTCCCGGACTCTCCCGGAGGGAGAGGGGAGCAAAGGCAGCACTCGAGCTTACGCGGTTTGCGCCATGCGGTCGCCCGCAAGGTGGACGATGATGTCGTCCCACGTCTGCACATCGCCCACCGGCACACGCGAACGATCGAAGGCGCGGGCATCGAGCAACGCCTGACGAATCGACTCGTCATCGCCAGGCCGATAGTAGAAGACGTGCGGCCGATCATGGCGCAGAAACTCCGGCGCGACGATCGGCAGCCGACAATACGTGTATTGGTGCATCTTCAAACTGTCGGTGAGCGCCTCCGCTCCGGGCGAATAGGAGCGCGTCTGCAACCCAATATCGGCGTGCTTCAAAAACGGCACGATCTCCTCGAAAAGCCGTTCGGGATACGCCGCGATGTTGGGAACACCTGGAACATAGTCGCGAACGCCAAAGACCGTGAACGACCATTCCGGGAACAACTTCGCCGCGAGTTCCACCGCATCGGAATCGAAATACTCGCGGCCCACATACAGCACATTCGGCTTCGGCGTCGGATAAGGGTTTTCGCAGGGATGGTCGAAAAGATCCTTACGCAGACCATGCTTGTGCAGTTTCACGTTGCCATGATGCGCGAGCCGTCGTTCGATGTATTCGGAAGGGACGCTGACCAGATCGAATCGGCTCGCGACACGTGCTTCTTGCGCGACGAGCAGCGGGTGGTTGCGCATGGCCGGGATGTCGTCGGACACGCGATAGACGTAGCGGGCGTGCGGATTGATGCGGCGGATGCGGTCGAAGAGCAAGAGGCCATGGTCGCTGTCGAAGACGAACAGATCCGCCTCGGCGAGTTCCTTCTCGATCCCGTGCATCGGCAATTGCCCGTAGAGCCGAAAAAACGGTGCGCTCGCCCAGTTAAGCAATTTCGACCGCAGATTGACGGGGTGGAATGACTTGTACCAGACGAAGCTCTTGAACCGTTCGCGAACGACGCGGAGACGATTCGCTTCCTCGCGGACGGGATACGCGAAGCGAACATCGTTGCGGAGCCACGAGAGCCAACTCAGCGATTGGGTGAAGAACAGGATGTCCCAACCCTGCCGCCAAAAGGCGTCCGCGAGCCAGTGAAAGCCCGCTTTACGCTTGGCTTCCGCATAATGGCCCGTGAGAAAGACAACCTTCGGCATGCAATGATATGGAGCGGATAGAGAGATGCAGAGAATGAAAGCCCAGGGGCGAGCGCAGCGAGCTCCTGGGATCGGAGTGTCGGAAGCGGCGCTAAGTCTTCGGTCTGGAACCCAGGAGCTCGCTGCGCTCGCCCCTGGGCTTTGAAGCGACTCCCTACTTACGCCGCAGCGGTGCTCGGAATGCGACCGGTGGCGCGGTAGTGCTGCACGATGGCGCCGACGACGCGTTCGCGGGCGGCGCCGGTCAGTTCCGGATACATCGGCAGGGCGACCGACGTGTTGGCCGCCTTTTCGCTTTCGGGAAAATCTCCGACCTTGTGGCCCAGAGCGGCGAAGCATTCCTGCAAATGCATCGGCTGCGGGTAGTAGACCTCGGTCGTGATCTTCTGCTTGGCCAGCGCATCGCGAAGGCTGTTGCGATCTTCAACCCGGCAAACGAACTGGTTGAAGATGTGGCGCGATTGCACGACCTTCGGCGTCTGCACCAGATTGCCCAGCCCCGACTTCGCGAACAGGGCCTGGTAGTGAGCGCCGCCTTGCTGACGCAGCGCGGACCACGAATCGAGGTGCGGCAGCTTCACGCGGAGAACCGCGGCGTGAATCGAATCGAGGCGGAAGTTGCCGCCGACCAGCTTGTGGAAGTACTTCGGCTGCGAGCCGTGGTTGCGCAGCAGCTTGAGCTTGTCGGCCAACGCAGTGTCGTTAGTGACGACCGCGCCGCCGTCGCCGAAACAGCCGAGGTTCTTCGAAGGGAAGAACGAATAGCAGCCGACGGTTCCCATCGAGCCGGCCCGGCGGCCCTTGTATTCCGAACCGATCGCCTGGGCGGCGTCTTCGATCACGGCGA
Source organism: Gemmataceae bacterium (assembly GCA_019748295.1). Taxonomy (GTDB): domain Bacteria; phylum Planctomycetota; class Planctomycetia; order Gemmatales; family Gemmataceae; genus JAIEPT01. Next base: position 7,196 of record JAIEPT010000353.1, read on the forward strand.
GATTGTGCTTCTTGGCGACTTCGAGAATCGGGTCCATCTCGGCGCATTGGCCGAAGAGATGCACCGGCATGATCGCCTTGGTCCGCGGCGTGATCTTGGAAGCAATGGCCCGCGGATCGATGTTGAACGTCACCGGATCGATGTCCACGAACACCGGCTTGGCGCCCACGCGCCAGATGGCGCCGGCCGTGGCGAAGAAGGTGTACGGAGTGGTGATGACTTCATCCCCCTGGCCGATATCGAGGGCCATCAGGGAGATCAGCAAGGCATCGGAGCCCGAGGAAAGGCCGATGCAGTGCTTCGTCTTGCAATACCCAGCGACTTCCTGCTCCATGGCCTCGACGTCGGGGCCATTGATGAAATATTGCGATGCGACGACGCGCATGACGGCCGCATCCAGCTCATCCTTGAGCTGAGCGTACTGCACCTTCAGATCCAGCATCGGAATCGGCATATTCTGGCTCATTGCATTCTCCCAAGGCGTTACGAATCGATCCGTCAGCCGTGTGGGGCGGTTCTCCGACCGCCTCACCCGGCCACCCGTTGTGGGGCGGTCTCTGACCGCCTCACCCGGCCACCCGTTGTGGGGCGGTCTCTGACCGCCTCACCCGGCCTGACCGAAGGTCACCCGTTGTGGGGCGGTCTCTGACCGCCTCACCCGGCCTGACCGAAGGTCTCCATCATCCATCCGAACGCTGAACGCTCAGACCGCCGTCTGGGGGCTTCGCCTTCGGGCGCTTCATGGAGACCTTCGGTCGGCCCGTGCGGCACGGTCGGAGACCGTGCCACAGCTTTGTCCTTCCCACCACACCGGTCATGCTTCCAGGGACTTGGAAACAAGGCCGCAAACCAAAAAGACATTGTACGTTCGTATCCCTGGTGACAAGACGATGTCACTGCAAGGGCGGGATCGCCACGACGGCCCCGCCTTGCTCCAGGGAACGCTGCCCGTATTCCAGCACCGCGACATTGATCAAACCTGCGGCGCCATCGGAGATCGGAGCTTTCCGTTCGCGGATGCATTCCACGAAGTGGGCCGCCTCGAGTGCGAGGGGTTCGCCCGCATCGATCTTCGGGATCGTCACTTCGCCGTTCTTCAGTGTGATTTGTTCCGGCTTGCCCGGTTGCGTCGGCGAACGTTCGAAGCCTTTGTCATGAACGACCAGCTTGTGCTCGGCCGCATCGTCGAAGACGACGCTGCGAGCGGAACCGACGACGACCAGCTTGCGGGCCTTGTGCGGATCGAGCCAACTGACGTGGACATGGGCGAGGCGTTGGCCGGGAAATTCGAGCGTTGCGAAGATGACGTCTTCGACCCCCGGATGCACGATGCTTTGGCCGCGGCACTGGATTGAAACCGGGTTGGCGCCGAGCAACCGACAGCAGACGGAGATATCGTGCGGAGCGAGCGACCACCAGGCGTTTTCGTCGCTGCGGACGGTGCCGAGGTTAAGACGTTGGCAGTAGAGGTAAAGCACTTCGCCCAATTCGCCGCCGACGATCATGCTTTTGATGCGGCGAACGATCGGGTGGTATTCGAGAAGATGTCCCACCATGAGGACGCGCGATTTCGCCTTGGCGAGCGCGACGAGCTTTTGAGCGTCGCTGGTCGTGAGCGTCATCGGCTTCTCGACCATCACGTCCTTGCCCGCTTCGAGCAGTTTGCTGGCCACGTCGTAATGGGTCGGTGCGATCGAGGCGACAACGGCTCCGGCGAGCGTCTTGTCCTCAATGAGGTCTTCAACACGCGTCGTGGTGCGAACGTTCGGATATTGCTTCTGGACCTTTTCAAGCGAAGCGGGGCTGAGGTCGCACACCCAGCGCAGCTCGACGCCGGGCAGATTCGCCAAAGTCCGAATCCAGTTGCCGCCCCAGCGGCCCGCGCCAATCATCCCGATCGGAATCATGCTCAATCCGTTTTCCGTGGAAACAAGTTTATTAACTTGTTTAAGTGGTTTTCTTGCATTGATCCGAAATACATCCGAATCCGACAAGTCAGATAAACTTGTCGCCACTTAAACAGCGGGCAGCGGCATGTCCTCGGAATGGTCGAGGCACGCCAGTTTTCCCTTCTCCGCTTCCCGATAGCGCCATCCGGTTTGCGGGCATTTCATGATGCCCTCCGCGTCCGGCGCCGGCAGACGGTAGCCATGTCGGCTCATCCAACCGGCTTGCCGAGCGGGCACGCCTATCACCAGGGCGTAGTCGGGCACGTCCTTCGTCACCACCGCCCCTGCGCCGATGAACGCGAATCGGCCGATCGTCGTGCCGCAGACGATGGTCGCGTTGGCCCCAATGGTCGCACCGCGGCGTACCAGCGTCTTCTCGTACAGGTGCCGGCGAACGATTTCGCTGCGAGGATTGCCGATGTTCGTAAACACGCAGGAAGGGCCGAGGAAGGCGTCGTCCTCGACGACGAGGCCCGTATAGAGCGAGACGTTGTTCTGAATCTTGACGTTGTTGCCCAGGACGACGTTGGGCGAAACGACGACGTTCTGCCCCAGGATGCAGCGTTTGCCAAGCGTGCAGTTCGGCATGATGTGGCTGAAATGCCAAATCTTGGTGCCTTCGCCGATCTCGCACGGAGGATCGACGTAGGCGGACTCATGCACGAAGTAGGCAGGCTCCACAGGCAATCCTCGACTGGGCGACCAGGGCGGGTCGGCGAATCGGAATGAGAGATACACGAAGGCGCAGCGCGGAATCAACGCGACTTCTTCATTCCCGAAGGATGAGGAGGAATGGGAAAGATGGGCGTGTGCGTCGTCTTCCGCTTGCGGCTTAGGCGAGCGGCGCCTGCCTTTCTCCCCTCTCCCTCCGGGAGAGGGGCCGGGGGTGAGGGCGTGCGACCTGGCGTTATACGCGAGAAAAGGCGCCCTCACCCCAACCCTCTCCCGGAGGGAGAGGGAGGTAGACTAGCTCCTGCCGCTCGCCTAATGCGGCTGACAGGGCATGCCGCAATCGCCGCCGTGCTCGGCCGCGGCGCAAAGGCCTTCCGCATTCGCCGCGATCGAGCGGACGCGTTTGACCATCGAATGCAAGCCGTTGCTGCGGGCAGGCGAGAGATGCCGGTCGAGGCCGATGCGGCGGAACATGTCTTCGACGTCGTAGTTCAATATCTCGCGCGGCGTTTTGCCGCTGAACGCAAGCAGGAGAATCGCGACGAGGCCCTTGGTGATGATGCCGTCCGAATCGCCGCGGAACTCCAGGCGGGGCGGAATGCCGGCGACCGTCTTCGCCGTCAGCCATACCTGGCTTTGGCAACCGTGGACCTTGTTGTCGTCCATGCGATCGAGTTCCGACATCGCCGGCATCTGGCGAGCGAGGCCGATGATGTAGCCGTAGCGTTCTTCCCAGTCGTCGCCGAGAAGTTCGAGGTCGTCGATCAGATCATCGATGGTAGCGGTCATATTCAAGGAGCCGCGCACGCAGTAAGCGGTTTGTTCGATCAACCGATCGCTTCTTGCGTGCGCGGCTCTTTAGACTCCGAAAAGCTTCTTCACCTTGTGGATGCCGCGGATCAGGGCATTGATTTCGTCTTGGGTGTTGTAGAGCGCCAGGGCGGGGCGGGCCGTAGCGGCGATTCCGAATCGCTGCATCAAAGGCTGGGTGCAGTGATGGCCGCTGCGGATGGCGATCCCTTCCTGATCGAGCACGACGCCCACATCGTTGGCGTGGACGCCTTCCAACACGAACGACACGGCGCCCGCTCGTTCGCGAGGCGTGCCGATGAGGCGGATGCCCGGGATGTCGGCAAGCCGATTCGCCATGTCGCGAAGCAGCGTTTGCTCATGCTCGGAAACCTGGTCGATGCCGATTTTTTCGAGGTAATCCAGGGCGACGGCCAGGCCGATCGGGCCTTCCACGTTCGGCGTGCCGGCCTCGAACTTGTACGGCAATTCGTTCCAGGTGGTTTTCTCGAAGGTGACGGTGCGGATCATGTCGCCGCCGCCCATGAAGGGGGGCATGGCTTCAAGCCAGCGCGACTTGCCGTAGAGAACGCCGATGCCGGTCGGGCCGTAGACCTTGTGCCCCGAGAAGGCATAGAAATCGACGTCGAGTTCCTGGACATCGACTTTCATATGCGAGACGGCCTGGGCCCCATCGAGCATCACGGGGATGCCTTTGCGGTGGGCCATCTCGATGATCGCCCGCACGGGATTGATTGTGCCGAGCGTGTTGGAAACATGCGTCAGCGAGACGATTTTCACGCGATCAGTGAGCAGCTTTTCGAACGCTTCAAGAACGATCTCGCCGCGGTCGTCGATGGGGGCGACCTTCAGTTTCGCTTGGCGCTCTTCGCAGGCGATCTGCCACGGGACGATGTTCGAGTGGTGCTCCATCTGCGTGATGAGCACTTCATCGCTCGAGTGGACGAACTTCTTGCAATAGCTGTGAGCGACGAGGTTGATCGCTTCCGTCGTCCCGCGGCAAAAGATGATCTCTCGCGTGTCGGCGGCGCCGAGGAATCGGCGAATGGTCTCGCGGGCCGCTTCGTATTGCCGGGTGGCCCGGTCGCTGAGGACGTGGATTGCGCGATGGATGTTGGAGTTGTCGCGTTCGTAATAGCGCACCAGGGCATCGATCACGCATCGCGGCTTCTGCGTGGAGGCGGCATTGTCGAGGTAGACCAGCGGCTTGCCATGGACGTGCTGATGCAGGATCGGAAAATCCTCGCGGGCGATTTCCGCATCGAAGGTAGGCGCCGTCCGCTCCGAGCGATTCATTATTGCCGCCTTGGTCGGGCTCATGGCTGTCTTTCGTGGAAACAAGTTTATCCGAGTATCTTGCTCCCCTCTCCCTCCGGGAGAGGGGCTAGGAGGTGAGGGTGTCTTTTTCCGCGTCGAATCGAACGCCAACGATGGCTTGCTGTTCTGCCCTCACCCCCAGCCCCTCTCCCGGAGGGAGAGGGGAGCGAGACACCCTCACCCCTCTCCCGGAGGGAGAGGGGAGCCAGACAGGCCGATCATCGCACGATCAGGCGTTCGAGTTCGTCGCGGATCGGTTCGAGCTTGATGCGCGAAACGACGTCGTTGGCGAACGCGAACGTCAGGATGCGGCGAGCTTCTTCCATGCCGATGCCGCGCGATCGCAGGTAATAAACCTGGTTCTCGTCAAGTTGGCCGACGGTCGCTCCGTGCGTGCACTTCACGTCGTCGGCGAAAATCTCGAGCTGCGGCTTCGTGTTGATCGTCGCCCCTTCGCTGAGAAGGAGCACCTTGTTCGTCTGCTTTGCGTCCGTCTTCTGGGCATCCTTGCGGACGAAAATCTTGCCGTTGAAAACGCCTTGAGAAGAACCGCCAAGCACGCCCTTATACAACTCATGGCTCGCACAGTTGGGCGCCGCGTGATCGATGACCGTGTGGTTGTCGTGGTGCTGCTTGCCTTCGCCGACATAGAGGCCGTTCACCGTCGCCTCGGCATGTTCGCCGGCGAAGCGGACGCGGACTTCGTTGCGGACCAGCGATCCGCCCAGGCCGATGTAGTGAGTCGTGAAGTTCGCCTTCGCTTGCAGCACGACCTGCGTGTTCGCGATGTGGTACGCCGCTGAGCTTTCGCGTTGCAGCTTGACGTGATCGACCACCGAGCGTTCGTCGGCAATCACCTCGGTCACGGCGTTGGCGAAGTTCGTCAACCCGGCGGCGCCGAGATGCCATTCGACGATCCGGACCTGGGCATTCTTGCCGACGACGACGAGGTTCCGCGGCGTGGTCGCGACGGAGGCGGTGTTGACGAACACCAAGTGGATCGGCTCGTCGATGACCGCATGGTCAGCAACGTCGATGAGGCCGCCGTCCTGAAAGAACGCGGTGTTCTGCGCGGTAAACGCAAGGCGTTCGCCATCGGCGTAACGGCCAAGATGCAATTGCACCAAAGCGGCCGCATCCATGCTGCCGTCGTTCGCGAGCGCCTGGCTTAACGTGCCGACGTGGACGCCCTTCGGCGTCGCTCCGACCTTTGAAAGTCGCGGCGACGCCAGTCCGTCGACGAACACGAGCCGACTGCCGGGGATCGCATCCGCGAATCCGAGCGACGCGAGATCGAGTGTCGCGTCCTCCACCTGTGTCGGAAGCGAAAAGTCCTTTTCGATCAGCGGATTGACGTTCGTGAAACGCCAATCCTCCGCTCGCGCGGTCGGGTAGCCGACTTTTTGGAGGCGGGCATACGCATCGCGGCGCAGCGATTCGATCCACGGCATTTGCCAGCCTGCGAGCTGGGGCGCGAGTTCGTCGAAACGCTGGGCGAAATTGGCTTCGGTCTTGGGTGCAGTCGTCGGCATCGCGGTGGTTCTCGTGCGCAACTTCAACGTCGCCTACGGCTCCTCGCTAAACAGCGAGGCCTGCTTTGATCGGGTCGTAGCCGTAGCTTTCCAATTCGAGCGCCAATTCCTTCGGGCCCGACTTCACGATTCGACCCTCGTAAAGCACATGCACCTTGTCAGGCACGATGTGATTCAAGAGTCGTTGATAGTGCGTGATGACCAGCACCGAGCGGTCCTTCGTGCGAAGGGCGTTCACGCCGTCGGCCACGGCCTTGAGCGCGTCGATGTCGAGGCCGGAATCGGTTTCGTCGAGGATCGCAAGCTTCGGCTCGAGGACCGCCATCTGGAAGATTTCGTTCCGCTTTTTCTCGCCGCCCGAGAAGCCTTCGTTGACCGGCCGTTTGAGCAGGTCTTCGGGCATGTGCAGAATCTTCATCTTCAGTCTGACGAGCTTGAGAAACGCGGCTGCATCCAGTTCCGCTTCGCCACGATGCTTGCGAACCGCATTGAGCGAGGTCCGCAGGAAGTAGTTGTTGGTAACGCCCGGAATTTCGACCGGATATTGAAAGGCGAGAAACAGCCCTTCGCGAGCACGTTCCTCGGCATCCATCTCAAGCAGGTCCTTCCCCTCGAAGATCGCTTCGCCGGCGGTGACGTCGTACGCATCCCTCCCCGCGAGAACTCCCGCGAGGGTGCTTTTGCCGGAGCCGTTAGGCCCCATGATGGCATGGACTTCGCCCGGCTTGATATCGAGATCAATGCCGCGAAGAATCTCGCGGCCATCCACGGAAGCGTGCAGGTTTTTGATGGTAAGCATTTCGGTCCAAACTACATAGCCGTGTGGTTTATTTCCTGAATTCAGTCACTTCAACGATTCGCACCAATTCGGTCCTCGTCGCTGATTTCGAACCAAACGCCGACAGGCTCGAAACCAAAAAAGAACAATCTCTTGATCCGGAATGCCTTTCGTTCGCGGATCGTGTCGCAACTGGCGAATAATCCAAGCCGCGGCGTTGTTTACGCCTTCGCGATCGCTTGATTCGAGCCAACCATTGGCAAGACGTTCATCCGCATAGGGCGTCCAGACGACGGCGAAGATCATGCAGCGGGCTCCCGCGAGCGGAGTCTTTGCAAAACTTCTTCGCTGCTGATGCAGCGATCGCGTTCCGTCTCGAGCCGCTTCCTGGCGGCATCCGCGTCGAATCTCGTCGTCGCTCGGCGCAGGAGTTCTGCTTGATCCGGAATCGGCGACGCAAAGTGCCCGAGCAATCGACCTGAAGGGTCGCGGATTTCAGCGACGCCGTGCACTCCCGCAAAGAATTGCTCCCATTCCTTGGGGATCGTTACGGTTCGCATGTTCCGACTCCGGTTTCATCTGTTCCCAATCGCACGAATCAACCACCGACTCAATGCCCCGCGTCGGCTGCTTTGACTTCGACGACCGTGACGATTCGGCGAGCCTTATCGACAGGGCAGAGCGCCACGAGCGTACCACGACGAAGAAAGCAGTACCCGTCGACGGCCGTGGTTGACTCCAATGGCGTCTGCTCCAGCACCTTGTCGATCAAATGGGACGATTCGGTTATTTCGTCCGGTTCCTGAGCAGTGGACCAAATAGCTGCTAACTGTTCTTCCGCAGTCGGCAGCCACTCTACAACGAAACGCTTCATGCGTTCGCCTTCGTTTTGATGCGATTCCAAACGTCCGTCAGCGAGGAGCCCGTTCCTTTTTCGGAGTCCAACACTCGGGAGGCGTTTTCGATGTCGAACAGCGAACGAACTTCCGCTTCGGTGAGCGGCTGAACATTGCTCGGCGTGAAGAAACCAAGCACTCGACCTTGCGGATCGCGAATTTCGGTTGGCTCCTTGAGCTGCGCGAAGAAAGCGATCGTTGCTTCATCTGCGGTCTTCACCGTCATAGCTCGCCTCCTATTCCGTGATCTCCGCAAATCGCGCGGGCGACGGAAGCGGCGTTCCGTCTTCCAAGCTCGATTCGATCAGCATCTCCAACACCTCGTGCCCGTGTCGTGCTGCCTCTTCATAAGTGTCGCCGTGGGTCTTGCAGTCGAATTCGGGCAGCGTAACCACGAACGCCTCATCATCGGACCATTGGATCACCATGCTGTAACGCATCGCGATTTACCCCACGCTGCCTTCGAGGCTGACGCCGAGCAGTTTCTGAGCTTCCACCGCGAATTCCATCGGGAGTTCGCGGAAGACCTCCTTGCAGAAGCCGTTGACGATCAAGTTCACCGCGTCTTCCGCGGAGAGGCCGCGCTGTTTGCAGTAGAAGATCTGGTCTTCGCCGATCTTCGAAGTGGATGCCTCATGCTCCACCTTCGACGTCGTGTTGCGAACGTCGATGTAGGGGAAGGTGTGGGCGCCGCACTTGTCTCCAAGGAGCAGCGAATCGCATTGCGAGTAGTTGCGGGCGTTGGCGGCCCCCTTCATGATCTTCACTTCGCCGCGATAGGTGTTTTGGCCTTTGCCGGCCGAGATGCCCTTCGAGACGATCGTGCTGCGGGTGTTCGGCCCCACATGGATCATCTTGGTGCCGGTGTCGGCTTGCTGGCGATGGTTGGAAAGCGCCACCGAATAAAACTCGCCGACGGAACCTTCGCCGATGAGCAGACAACTCGGATACTTCCAGGTGATTGAGGAACCCGTTTCCACCTGCGTCCACGAGATCTTCGAGTTCTTGCCGCGGCAGGCGCCGCGCTTGGTCACGAAGTTGTAGATGCCGCCTTTGCCTTCCTTGTCGCCGGGATACCAGTTCTGCACGGTCGAATACTTGATCGTCGAATTCTCGCCTAGGGCGACCAGTTCGACGACGGCGGCGTGCAATTGGTTCTCATCGCGGATCGGGGCGGTGCAGCCTTCGAGATAGCTGACGTAGGCGCCCTCCTCGACGACGACGAGCGTCCGCTCGAATTGGCCCGTTTCCTTGGCATTGATGCGGAAATACGTGCTCAGTTCCATCGGGCAGCGGACCCCCTTCGGGATGTACACGAAGGAGCCGTCGCTGAAGACTGCGGAATTAAGGGCGGCGTAATAGTTGTCGCTGTAAGGCACTACCGAACCCAGATACTTCTGGATCAGTTCGGGGTGATTGTGCACCGCTTCGGAGAACGAGCAGAAGATGATGCCCATCTCCGAGAGCTTTTCCTTAAACGACGTCCCTACCGACACGCTGTCGAAGACCACATCGACGGCCACGTTCGACAACCGCTTCTGCTCATCGAGCGAAATGCCCAGCTTATCGAACGTCTTGCGCAGCTCGGGATCGACTTCGTCCAGGCTGTTCAGCTTCTTGGGGTTTTTGGGCGCTGAATAGTAGACGAGATCCTGGTAATCGATAGGAGAGAATTCAAGGTTCGCCCACCAGCGAGGTTCTTCCATGGTCAGCCAATGGCGATACGCCTTCAGCCGCCATTGCAGCAGGAAATCGGGCTCGCCCTTCTTGCTCGAAATAAGGCGAATGACGTCTTCGCTTAGCCCCTTGGGAATCGCATCGACTTCAACGTCCGTGACGAAGCCCCACTCGTATTCCTTCTGAGCGAATTCCTGGATCGTATCGGTTGCTTGACTCATGTCGGCCGTCCTATGTCAACCCACGGATCGAACCGCGGAGCATCGTCGTCGTTCACTTCAATCCGTTCAGCGAAATCAATTCCGGCTGGTCCTGAAACACGGCACTCGCCAGCCGTTGCCTGAGCAGATCCTTGATCCCGGTCTGATTCTGCAAAAGGTCGGCCAACGTGATCTGATCGAGCGTTTGCCGCATCCAAGTTTCAAGGGTGGACCAAAGGCCCTTCAGGGAGCACGCCCCCTTATGCACGCAGCCGTCTTCGCTGGTCCCGGAATGGCGGTCGCAGTAGCTCGGTTCGTCGAAGAGCGGTTCACCGAGAACGAGCAACAACGAACCCAGCCCAATCTCCTCCGCCGGCTTCGCGAGTCGATACCCGCCCGAACGCCCGCGGACACTATCCACCAAGCCGGAATCTCGCAGGACCGCCATCAACTTGGCGACGTAGGGGACCGAAAGGCCTTCCGCCACGCTGAGTTCCGGCAAAGTAGCCGCCTGCGACTCGCTTTGAGCGAGTCGAACGAGGCAACGCAGCCCATACTCTTCCTGGGCGGTGATCTTCATGCCATCCCCAAAAACGCTGTCGGCACACTGGGATTATAGGAATGTATACTTTTCAGTCAACTATCTTTTTGCAAGTGCATGCCTTATAGGAAAGTCGTAACCGCTTGTTTAAGAGAACGTTGTGTCGCGTTTCGCCAAGTCCGGGAAGAACTGGGCTGCCGTTCGCCTTCGAATCTCTTTCGAAACCCAGAATGGAACTGGCTGGGGAACCGGGAGGGCGAGGGGCGAGGCCTCCGCTGTGCACAACTGTAGAAGGGAACTTGCATGTGACGTAACCCCCCTTCCGAGCCCCGTTCACACGGGGCTTTCGCGAAGCGTCTAGCCCGCCGTTGACGGGGGTAACGAGCGGCAAGAATAGGGGCCCTTCTCGACGAACTTGAAATGCGGCCGGCTTTTGCTGTGCTTCCGCGCCGGCACACGCCATCAGAAGCAGTGCCCGCGTTAGTGTCCAGCGAAGCATGAAGGCTCCTTGTCGAGCATTGTGCTCGTCGCAGAGAACCTGGGAATTGAAATCCACCCCCCCCTTCCCAAGACACATTACTTCTTCCGCAGCGTTTTCAGATACGCCAGCAGATCCGCGAGGTCGCGGTCTTGGAGGCCATCGAGCAGACCGCTCGGCATAAACGAAACCGTCGCCGGTTGGACGCGGGCGATATCCGGCCCAGCAACGCGAGCGGTGAGATCCGGCGTCGTTTGCAGCAGCGTGAGCTGGTTCGACTGGTACACCATCATGCCGGTGTAGATTTTGCCCGAGGTCGTCACGATGCTCAGGCCGCGATAGGCGGGGGCGATGTCTTTGTTGGGATCGATGATCGCGACGAACAGATCGTGAACCGAGAATCGCTGGGCGACGCCCGCGAGGTCCGGCCCCAGCCGGCGTGCATCGACGTGGCAGCGATAGCAGTTCTGGCGATGAAACACCGCTTCGCCCTTAGTCGCGTTTCCTTGCGACCAATCGATGCCGTCAAGCCGTTGTTTCCACTGCGCGAAGTTGGCTCCGCCGAAACGGGTCAGAGACTTTGCTTCGTTCGGATGCAGCTTGCCAAACCGTTCCGTCCAAAGCTCGGCGAGCTTGCCGTCGTCCTTCGTCGCCGTTTCGCCGGTCCATTGCGACAGCAGCCGGTCGAGCGAAGCACGGACGCCCGCATCCTCCTTGGCGGAGAAGCGACGGATCGCCTGGACGGCCGAGGCGATCTGCTTGGGTTCCGCTTTCGTTTGTTTGAGTTGGACCAGCGCATCCGCAGCCGCCTTGGCGACCCTCGGCTGAGATGACTGCAACGACTCGACGAAGCGCGGCACATCCACGGCATCCGGAGGCGAAGCGAGCACCAAGGCGATCGCATCCGAGAGGCGGGGATCGCGAAACTGCTCACGCAGAATGGGCCGGCCCTCTTCAGGCGGAAGCTGAGCGACGAGCTTGACGAGGTCCGGGTTCCACGCCCCGGCCGCCTTGTCTTCGTCGAGCCGTTCGATGGCTTTCAGCAGTTTGCGAGTGGCAGTGCGTTGCGTTTCGCCGGTGAGCCGAGCGGCGAGCAACTCCTGTCCCGGTGTTCCAAACGCGGCATCCGCGGCCAATGCCTGGCCGAGGGCGGGATCCCGTTTCAGCAGATGGTCGAACATCGATTCCAGAATCGCCGGCGCATGATCCGCCGGCTTGTGACCCTCGGCGGCATAGCGGACGTAGATGCTGTTAAGCGTCTCCGCCGTCTTGCGCGTCACTTCCGCCGGGCGAGTTCCCGGAATGCGGGTGAAGCAGAGCAGATAATGCAGGTCCGTCTCCGCATCCTTCGCCTTGGCCCGCTTGGGCGAGAAAAACCTCTCGGGCAATCCAGGAACCTCTTCCCCGAGCATGCCAAGCGTGCGCGCGAGTTCGAGGTCGAGCGGCTCCGTCCCCGTGGGAAAGAGTTTGGCAAGCGATGTCGCAGTCCGCGTGCGGACTTCCGGAGTCAACTTGTCGCGATCTGAGGCCGCGTATCCGACGAGCGAACGATCGGGCGTATCGGAGAGATCGACATCGTTCATCGCGAGTTGGATCAGCCGCAACGCATCAAGCTTCAGATGCAAGCCGCTGTTCCCCTCAAGAGCTTCGATGCAGGTTCGCACCGCCCCTTCGTTGCCGAGCGTGCCATGGACCCAGAGCGCGGCGAGTTGATCAGCGCATCGGCCCCAGCCGCGGAATCCCTTGCGATCCTTCTCGAAATCCGCCCGCCCCGGCCCGGCGGCGACTTTCAACGTCGCCGCCCGCACTCGGCGGTCTCCGTGGTTCAAGCCACGCAGCCACGGAGGCGAAAGCCGATCTTCCGGCGTCGCTCGCAACATGCCCTCCCATGCCGCGCGCGCAATCTGAGGGAATCGCATGGCAGATGCGCGAGCAATGATGTCCCAATCGGGATGGTCGTCCCAGCAGGAGAGTGCAATCACGCGTGCTGCGACTTCCACGGGCGCCTTGTCTGCTGCGAGGCCACCCTTCGAGAAGATCGCTCGCGCCGCCTTGCGCAGCATGTCGCGCTTCAACTCCGCGAGAATCTCGGCCGCTCGGATACGAGCAAGCGTGCTCCATTGCGTGCCTTCCGCGGTCCCGATCACGATGCGGAACAACCTGTCGCCGCGATCCTCCTCCACGATCTTCTTCGCAAGCGGCATCCATCGAGCGCGCGACCAGGCACTGGTTGGTTCGTCCGCTTCGAGCATGGCATGCAAATCGTCCTTCGGCGTCTCTGCGAGCTTTCCCTTGTACGCGATGCGGAAGACGCTGCCGCGGGTGCCGCGGCCGCCGATGGAGACGTAAAGGGCGCCGTCCGGGCCGACCGCCATCGAGGTTGGGGCGAAGCCGACGTCGCCGACGGTTTTCACGAAGGTTTCCGCTTTTCCCTTGAACGTCGAGCCGTCGGCTTCGAGTGGGAAGAAATAGATGCGGCCAAAGGTCCAGCAGAGGCTGAATACGCCGTTGCGATAGCGTTCCGGAAACATGCGATGGCGGTAGACATGCAACCCCGTCGGCGAACCGCGGCCGATCTCGACGAGGCGTTCGACCGCATCCGGAAACCATGTCGGCCGAGACCAGGAGCGAACCCAGCCATGTTGCAGCCAGCCATGATGCTGGCCGATGCCGATGTCGAACAAGCGGGTCGGTGCGTAATAGGGAAGGCGATAGATACGCTCGCCGTCGGAATCGACGGTGAACAAGTTCCCCATCGGCCCAATCGCAAGGCCGTAGGGGTTGCGGAAACCGTCGGCCACGATCTCGCTCGATTTGCCGTCAGGCGTCAAGCGAAGCACGGTGCCGCTGTTCGGCTTCTTCACCGGCGAGCGTTTGCTCGACGCATGCTCGGGGCCGATGCCGGCATCGTTGCCGCAGATGAGGTAGAAGGCGCCATCGGCTCCGCGGATCAGGGCGTTGGCGGCGTGTTCATTGTCGTTCTTGGTGCGGATCCAAACGGGCGAAGCCTCATCCGCCTCGCCGTCGCCATTGCGATCGATGAGCCGACGCACGCCTTCGTCGCCCACGGCGATGCAGTCGTTGCCGTCGAACGCCATGCCGTGGGCGCCGTTTTTGGGGACGTTGGAGAAGAGGATCGCGCGATCGGCTTTGCCGTCGCCGTTGGCATCTTCGAGAATCTTGATGTAGTTTCGCCCGCTGACGACCACTCGGCCCTTCGAGTCGAAGGTCAGACAGTGGATGTCGGTCGCCAGAGCGTCGTCGGCATAAAGCGTGACCTCAAACCCCGGCGGAGCCTCGAAGCCAAGCTGCGGTTGGGCGAACGAAGCGGATGCGGAAAGCAACAGAATGCCTAGCGCAAGCAGACGGCGAAAGCACATGACGGACCTCGGTAGGAGCCGCTCCCCAAGGAGCGGCAAGCACCCGAGGCCACATTACCGCGTTCGACGCCAGATTCCAAATAGGTACTTGCGTTTTTAGTTTAGCCTGTCTATGATAAACGCATGGACGCCATCGAAGGAGATCGATTGCGCGGGCATCTTGAAGGCCTGGTCCTGGCTTCGCTCGAGGACGGGCCGGCGCATGGGCTCGAGATTTTGCGTCGACTTGAAGACGCGGGATCCGGAGCGCTGCGGCTCAAGGAAGGCTCGCTGTACCCGGCCCTTTACCGTCTCGAAGAATCGAAACTTGTCGTCGCCGAGGTCGAAGCCGCGGTCGGCCGGCGCGGCGCACCGCGTCGCGTCTACGCCCTGACGCCGCGTGGGCGAAAACGACTCGCCGCCGAACGCCGGCAATGGGCCGACTTCGTTCGCGTCGTCGGCGGCATCTTGGGAGGCTCCGCATGAACACGTCGCTCGAACTGCGGATGAAACGCCACATCGAACGCATCGTGCGCCCTGTCGGCGCTCGCTGGCAACGAAAGCTGCGGATGCGCGAAGATCTCTACGCCCATCTGAACGCCGCCCTGGATGAAGAATCGCGGCAACTGCCGAATGAGGACGAAGCGTTCGCCGCCGCGGTGCGAAGGCTGGGCGATCCCGCAACGCTCACGCACGATCTGCAAACCTCCGTGCCTCGCCTGGATCGCATACTCGGCGCGGTGCAGACCTGGTTCGGCGCGGCCGCAAGCGAGTCGCCCGCCCGCATCGCACTTCGAGCGGGAGCAACGACATGGTTGCTGACGGTTGTCGGCGCCTTCGGCACTATCCTTGCCGCAAGCATGCTCAAGCAAAGCCCTCCCGCCTTGCGCACCGGCGGGGAAGTCATGCTCGTCGTCTCACTCTGGGTCTCGGCCTGGTCGGCTTCGATCATCGCGGTGATGGTTCATGTCGGCCGCATGGCGGTGCATCGAAACTCAAACCGCCGCGGCCTCGCATTCTGGATTGCCGCACTCGCGACGATGTCGTTCGTGCCGCCCGCATGGACTTACTGGATGACGACCGCATGGGACGGCCCCGCCATATGGGGCGGAGTCGTGGGCGCCCTGGTCAGCGTGTGCATCGCCTTGGGCGCCGGCTGGATGCTTGGGAAGGAGTTGAAGCAACGCCACCCCTGGGAAGGGCTCAGTTTGTCCGCGGAGTGACAGGATCCGCGGATCGCCAATAAAAATGTCTTCGTCATGTTCCACGAGCAATTTCGCCTCATACGGCTACGTAGTGACGCCTTGAAAAAAACATGAGAGAAAGCGGGGTTGACGTGGGATCGCGCAAGCCATCGAGACGACTCACCAAGGCGGAAATTCGCCTTCTTCTAGAAGCGCTTTCCGCACGCCGACTCTTTCAGGTGCATTGACGGCCAAGACTCGAATCGTCGTCCGCCCCACGGAAGTTCTGCCTAGGCAAGGGCTCTCGCCATTTGAAGTATCTACGCCATGATTGCCGGCGAGGATTGAATAAACACGCTACTCGCTTCGTAAGCGGATCGATTCCAGCAAGATTCGGCCCTTTGTGTTTGTTGCACGAAAGGCAGCGGTACGAAAGATTGTTCGCGGTTGTTAGGCCGCCGTGCTGTTGGGCGACGATGTGATCGATTTGAAAGGGAATGTCTTCGGCCCAGTCGGGCATTCCGCAGCATTCGCAGCAATCGTCTGCGCGATCGCGAACCAATCGTTGCAGCGAGCGATTCATCCTCGCGGCTTCTTGTCGCCTTTCCCCCGCGATCGGCGTGCTTTCGACTTCATCACGGCAAGCATGTTGCCGACGTGAAGATATCGTTCCAGTTCGGCGTCCTCATCCGGGCTGAGCGAGCCTTGGCGAGCCTTCTCGTCAAGGAAATTCATCCGGTCGCGGTCTTGGGACGGGAAACCCATTTCCAGAATCGAACGTGCGGCGTCCGGAGACAAGTCCCGCTTTTCCGGCTCGACAACTCGGCTGAAGATATCGATTTCGGTGTCGGCAGTGGCCATGTCGCGTCCTCTGAGAACGCTGCCATTCTATCGCTTCGATTGGAAGACATGCGATCCATTCACAAACTGATGTCGAATTCCGGAAGCGTGATCCAATACTGCCAGTGCAGCCACCAGCGAAGGACCATCTTGAGCGGAACTAAACTCGCGGTGCCCAGCAAGGCGGTGATCGCTACGAATCTACACAGAGGGATACCTGATGCTTGCAACGCTTCGGGCTTTCGCCGGCTTCCGAGCCTGAAGATGAAGTATCCCGCCACCAGCAGAAGCAGACAGATGACGGCTGCGAACTCGATGGGATACCGGACCGCCAAAATGGCGCCGAGAATGGAAACGGTCCAGACATAGGGAACCAGCCAACCAATTCGACGAGCGGCGACGAGAGCCGTCATTACGACCAATGCGACATATCCGGCGAGGAAGGCGAAGCCCGGAAGTTCGCGGAGGTACCACGGCTCATTCCGGAATTGCCGAAACTGCCCGTTAGATAAGTGATACCAGAACCATTCCGAGAGCTTGGGATCAGGCCAGTAGACGAGCCATTGTTTCCCCGGCTCCCATTCGTCCCAAGGCCACCAGAAATCCCAGCGCGGACCGCGCAGGAAAATGACCCATGCGATGAGGAGCAGCCAGAACGCCTCCAGGGTCGCCAACAATGCCGTGAGCGTTCGCGATGTACCTCGGCCCGGAATCTGGCTCGTCAACAGCCATGCCATCAGCACAAACCCGAGAGTGTAGACAACTGGAAACAGATAGATCGCGGCCCAGGGATCGAAGTACACCTGCAGTTCTTGGACGCCGAACATGAATTGGGGCCGCATCGGCATGTCAAGCCGATCTCGCAAGGCATCGTACATGTTGCGCATCGGGACGACGCCGAACCAAAGCGAAAGATTCAGCAGGCCCAAGACGACGGCCAGGATGCGAGGAACGCTCATGTTCGGAACCTGCGATCACGCCAAGATCGGCTCGATGACTTCGCCATGCACATCCGTCAGCCGCATGTCGCGGCCGCCGAAACGCACGGTAAGGCGCGTGTGGTCGATGCCCATCAGGTGCAGCAGAGTCGCGTGCAAATCGTGCATTTCGAGTTTGCCGGCGACGGTTTTGTAGCCGAACTCATCCGTCTCCCCATAAGCGAAACCGCCTTTGACGGCGCCGCCGGCGAGCCAGCAGGAAAACGCGAATTGGTTGTGGTCGCGGCCGTCGCCTCCCTGAGCGAACGGCGTGCGGCCGAACTCGCCGGACCAGAGGACCAGCGTCGAATCCCAGAGGCCGCGGCCTTTGAGATCGCGCAGCAACGCGGCGATCGGCTGATCGACGGCGCGGGCGTTATCTTCGTGCCCTCGCTTCAGGTTGCCGTGCTGATCCCAGCGATCATGGCCGACGCTGGGGCAGGTGATTTCGATGAAGCGGGCGCCGCGCTCCACGAGGCGTCGGGCGATCAGGCATTGCGTGCCGAAGATGCGGGTGCCGGGATAGGTCGATTCGATCCCATACATGCGGCGGACGAGTTCCGATTCGCCGCGGATGTCGGTCAGTTCCGGAATGGCCGTCTGCATGCGAAACGCGGTTTCGTAGTTGGCGATGGCCGATTCGATCTCGTCGGCATTCCCCGTTTGCTGGAGCATGCGTCGATCGAGTCGGCGGAGCAGGTCGAGTTTGCTGCGCTGCTGATCCTCCGTCGCTTCGAGCCGGCGCAGGTTGGCAACGGGCGGATCGCCGGCGCGGAAGACCGACCCCTGGTAGGCGGCAGGCAGAAAACCTGAGTTGAAATTGTCGAGCCCTCCGGGGGGAACGAGGCCGCCGTTGAGCACGAGGAAGCCGGGGAGATTCTTGTTTTCGCTTCCCAGGCCGTAGCTGATCCACGCGCCCATGCTGGGCCGGCCCTGAACGCCGGAGCCGGTGTGAAGGAAATAGTTGGCGCTGGTGTGCTCGGGGAATTTCGAGGTCATCGAGCGTAGGACGCACAGGTCGTCCATGTGCTCGGCGACATGCGGGAACAGGTCGCTGCACCACAGCCCGCTTTGGCCGCGACGACTGAAGTTCCATGGCGATTTCATCACTCGGCCGATGTTGTTGAACTGCGTCGGCTCGACTTTGAAGATGCGATGCGGATCTTCGCCGTGATAGCGTTCGAGGGCCGGCTTGGGGTCGAAGGTATCCACCTGCGACGGGGCGCCGTCCATGTAGAGGAAGATCACGTTCTTGACCTTGGCCGGGTGATGCAGCCGTTCGAGTCGGCCCGGCATGGCTTCGAGCGCGGAGTGCTGCGCCGGCGCTCGCTCGGCGGCGGCGAGTGCGGTCAGTGCCATGGCGCCGAAACCGGTGGCGCAGCGAGCCAGCATCTCGCGACGGGTGACGGGGACGCGAATGCGTCCGCAAGAGTGGCGAGAGTTCATGGCGGGCCTCGGTCCGTGTGGCGACAAGTTTATTAACTTGTCGAAATGGTTTGAGAAGCGAAGACCTAAACAAGTCAATAAACTTGCTTCCACGCAAGCATCGCTGGCCTCATTGCAGGAAGATGAATTCTTTGGCGTTGAACAGCACATGAGCGAGGCTCGCCCACGCGGCCGCTTCCGGCGAGTTGGCGGGCCGTTGACGAACATACTCCAAGCACGCGGCCGCTTCCTCGGGCGATGGTTGCCTACCGAACGCGGCCAAATGCATAGCCATCACGCGATCTTCGTCGGTTTTGCCCTGAGCGAGCGTCTTCTTCGCCCAAATCTCGGCTTGCTGATGGACGAACGGATCATTCAGCAGGATGAGCGCCTGAGCGGGGACATTCGACACGGATCGCTTGCCGACGGCGGAAAACGGAATCGGCGTGTCGAAGGCGAGCAGGAACGGCGACAGGAAATTGCGGCGTACCGACAAGTAGACGCTGCGCCGCCCATTGCCGTCGATCGGGCCGCTGCCTGGTTTGCCGCGGCCATCCTGGAAGCCGGTCAGATGCACTGGGACGGGCGGGCCCTGCATGGTAAGGTCGAGTTTGCCGGAAACGGCGAGTATCGCATCGCGGATCGCTTCGCCTTCGAGTCGGCGTACCCGCATGTGCTGGAGCAGCAGGTTGGAAGGATCGACCTGTGCCGCCTTGGCGTCCGGCTGAACGGACATGCGGTAGGTGTTCGACAGCACCATCGAGCGGATCGCCTTCTTCATCGACCAGTCGTTGGCGACGAAATCATTGGCCAGGTAATCGAGCAACTCCGGATGCGTGGGCCTTTCGCCGAGGACGCCGAAGTCGTCGACGGAGGCGACGATGCCGCGGCCGAAGAGGTGATGCCAAAGGCGGTTGACGATGACGCGCGGGGTGAGCGGCGTCAGCTTGGGATCCACGATTTGCCGCGCGAGTTCGAGTCGCCCGCTGCCGCGTTCGGCGGAAATCGGTTGCGAGCCCGCGAACGCTTCAAGATGCCGGCGCGGCGTTTCGTCGCCGGGCGTCTTGTAGCTGCCGCGGAGGTAGACGCGGAGGTTGGCTTGGTCGCCATCAAGCATCGCGGGAGCGAGTCGGGAATCGTGGCGAATGTCGCTGGCGATCTTGGCCTGCTCGTCGAACGCTTCGCGAACCGCGGCGTCAAGTTTGCTTGCATCGCCGAAGTTGGCGCGATCGCGATACGCCCAGTCGGCCCACACGGCGTCCTCCGCGGTAAGGCGATCGTTGGCCAAGCGATCGGCAACGCCCACGAGGGATTTCGCAACGCCCGCGACCGCATCGTTCCATGTCTTCGCATTCGCGATCGCATCCGGCGCCACGGTCGGCTTGGCGGCAGGCAGCGGGCCATCCCCCTGAACGATCATCGCGACGGAGCATTCGCCGCTTTCAGGCGTGATCTCGAAATGCCCTCGCCGGCCCTTGTAGGGAGCGAGATTGATCGTGTGCCATTTCCAGTCCGGCCCGACATTGAAACCCTGCACGAGCGCGGCATGCAGCGGCCCCGCGATCTGCACATGCTTTTCCATGCCGACGTAAACCATCGCTTGGCCACGCACGAGCAAGTGGATCGGCCCGGTCTTCACCTCGAACGACGGCGTTCGCAGCGTGCGGCCCGAGCGAACCGTTTTGCCCAGGGGCGTCGGTTCCTGCTCCGAACCCGGCGCCGCTTTCGGCTTCGCCCACGCAACGTCGAAGTCGGCGAAACCGCGGTCGGCGATGCCGCGTAGGGGTTGCTTCGGGTCGTCGCTCCAACGCAGATCGCCCGGCTTCAATGCATCGGAACCGAAGCCGAAACCGTCCGGCTCGAACCCGCTTCGCCCTGGATTCGCGTAATCGACGATGACCTCCGCTTTGCTCGCGTCGAGCTGCTTCTTGAGCGTTGCCACATAGCCCGCCCAATCGTCCGGAGCGACGGCGATCGCATGCAGCGGGCTCGTCGCATCCTTGGCCGCAAACGTGAGGATTTGCTTCCACGCCGCCACTTTCGCCGAATCAAGCGTCGAATCCGTCTTGACGTTTTTCAACGATTCGCGTGCGGCTTTCAGGTATTGCGGCACTCGCTCCGCATCCGCACGGACCAGTTCGCCGATCGCCTTCAGCACGCGCGGCTTCGCCTCGACTCTCGCCTTCCAGAGGCGTTCCGCCACGCCGCGGTTGTGTTCCAGCGACTCGAAGGGAACGAGCCGATAGCTGCTGCTCTCAAGGAAGCTAGCCAGCGAATAGTAATCGCGAGCGGAGATCGCATCGAACTTGTGGTCATGGCAACGGGCACAAGAGACGGTGAGGCTGAGGAACGTCTTCGACATCACATCGACCATGTTGTCGAAGCGATCCGCCTTGTCCTGCGTAATGTCCACCGGCGAATGAATCTGCTCTCCGAGGAACCAGAAGCCGGTGGCGAGAATCGATTCGTTGAACCCTTGCTGCGGGTGCTTCCGCGGCGTGGGCATCAAGTCGCCGGCAAGGTGCTCCGTGACGAACTTGTCGTAAGGCACATCGGCATTGAGAGCGCGGATGACGTAGTCGCGATACTGCCAGGCGTTGGGAATCGTGTAATCGAACTCATGCCCGCGACTCTCGGCGTAGCGGACCAGATCGAGCCAATGGCGTCCCCAGCGCTCGCCGAATTGGGGGGACGCGAGCAGGCGATCGACGACTTTCGCATGAGCCTCGTCGCCCTTGTCCTGCTCGAATGCTTCGACTTCCTGTGCCGTCGGAGGCAGGCCGACGAGGTCGAACGACACCCGGCGAATCCACGTTCGGCGATCCGCGGCGGGGGCGGGCTTCAGCCCTTTTTCATCGAGCTTCACGAGGATGTAACGATCGATGGGCGACAGCGCCCATGCGTCGTTGCTCACCGCCGGGGGTTTGGCGGCCGTCAGCGGTTGCCAGCACCAGTGCGATTTGCGGCGAGCTTCAAGGTCGAACTCGTTCTTTTTCGTTTCTTTCTTGGCGACGCCCGACTTGGGCCAAGGAGCGCCCATCATCACCCAGCGGCGAAAATCAGCAATCTGAGCGTCGGTCAGCTTCGCTCGCGGCGGCATCTGCAGATCGACGTTCTTGTATTCAATCGCCTCGATAAGCAGGCTTTTCTCTAGATGCCCCACAACGACCGCCGGCCCGGTTTCGCCCCCTTTGAGGGCCGCTTCGCGGCTATCGAGCAGCAGCTTTCCCTTCAGCTTCTTCGCCTCGGCGGAGTGACAGGAATAACACTGATCGACCAGCACCGGTCGGATCTTCTTCTCGAAGAACTCGATGGCATCCGCCGATGGCTCCTCTTGAGCAAGGAGATGGCTGGGAAGAGAAAGGACGACGAGAAGCAGCAACGACGCGCGGCGGGAAACCATGAGGCAACCTCAACGAGGCGAGCCCACGAGGAAACGCGGGCGGGAGGCACCCGTCATCGTATCCGAATGCCGAGGGCAATGCGAGCGTTTAGGACCGCAGCGCAACTCCCTCTCTTTCCAGGAGAGGGTTGGGGCGAGGGTGCCTTTTCTCCCGCAACACCAAGTCGCGTGCCCTCACCCCCAGCCCCTCTCCCGGAGTCGTTCTTTCAGTTCATTCCCCTCTCCTTGACCGACGACAAGGAGCAACTCAAGAAAGCGTACAAGTAAGCGGGAGAGGCAAGACGCGCGGCACGGCGTGAGTCCGCCGTGGAATCGGCCGCGGAGAATCGGCTTGGCGAAGGCAAGAGCCGCGGCAGCGGCGGCACACGATAGCCCACGGCGCCAGCCGTGGGATTACGGCCCTAGTGGGGGCGATACATCCGGTCCCGCGGCTATCGCCGTGGGCTATCGCCGTGGGCTATCGCCGTGGGCTATCGCCGTGGGCTATCGCCGTGGGCTATCGCCGTGGGCTGTGGCGTGCCCCTGTCGTGGCTCTTCCAAACCCGCTAAAGCGGGTTACTGCGAGCTTGTAGCGACCCGCTTCAGCGGGTGATGCTCTCAACCCATAATCTCAATTCCGCGTTGCGAGGAATTGGGACGATTCTCGTTCGAAGCAATACAGATTCCCATTTCGGGCAGTACCGATTCCCGTTTCCAAGGAGGTAGGTGTGCAATGGAAATGGGAATGCGTGAACATCCGCCAAACGGAAACGCCAGCCGAGATGGGTCTCGGCAGGCGTTGAGTGGTCGTCGGATTATCGGGGTTACTGCCCTGCCCCAGCTTCCACCGGCGCCGGACGGATCGCGTCCAGTGCGTTTTGGTGAATGCGGACTTCGGCTTCCTGGTGCATGTGGAAGCCGGTGCCGGCGGGGATCAAGTGGCCGAGGATGACGTTTTCCTTGAGGCCGACCAAGTAATCCACCTTACCCGCCATGGCGGCCTCGGTGAGCACCTTCGTCGTTTCCTGGAAGCTGGCCGCCGAGATGAAGCTGTCGGACTGCACTGCCGCCTTCGTGATGCCGAGCAACTGCGTCGAGCAGGTGGCCGGCGTCGGCGCGACGTAGCTGGGCGATCGCTTCCCTTCGGCTTCCAGAGCCGCCTTGACTTCGTCGAACGCTTCGCGGCTCACGATCTTGCCGATCTCGAACCGCGACTCGCCGGCGTCCTTCAGCTTCACGCTCTGGCGAAGACGCGTGTTGACTTCGCCGAACGCGAACTTGTCGATGACCGAACCCGGAAGCAATCCGGTATCGCCCATGGACTCGACTTTCACCTTCCGCAGCATCTGAGACACGATGATCTCGATGTGCTTGTCGTCGATATCCACGCGCTGGCTGCGGTAGACGTTCTGCACTTCGCGGACGAGGTAGTTCTGCACCGCCTCGGAGCCGGAGATGCGGAGAATGTCGTGCGGCACCAGCGGCCCTTCGACGAGAGCGTCGCCTTCGCGGACATAGTCGCCCGTGTGCACGCGCATCGGCTTGCCGTGGGGGACCAGATGTTCGCGTTCCTCGCCGGTGGCCTGACCTGAATCGTCGAGGGCTTCGACGATAATCGTCCGCTTGCCCTTGCGTTTCTCGCCGAGGCGGACGCGGCCTGCGATTTCCGCCATGACGGCGGGATCGCGTGGACGACGGGCCTCGAAGATTTCGGTGACGCGAGGCAAACCGCCGGTGATGTCCTGGTTGCCGCCCACTTCGCGAGGCGTTCGCGCGAGCATCGTGCCGGCTGTGACCAACTCCCCTTCGCGCACGTCCAAGTGCGCCTTTTCGGGGATGTAGTGCACTTCGAGGCTCTGCCCCTGCTCATCGACGATGATGATCTGCGGGTGCAAATCGCCCTTGTGCTCCATGATCGACCAGCGTTCGGCGCCGGAGACGAGATCCTTCTCGAAGCGGAGCGTATCGCCTTCGACGATGTCCTCGAAGCGGATGCGGCCGCCGCGTTCCGCGATGATCGGAATGCGGTGCGGATCCCACTTCACGAGGCGAGTGCCGGGGCTGACCTTTTGGCCTTCCTTGACGAAGAGTTCGGAGCCGTTGGGGACCGAGTACTCCTCGAGAATCCGGTCGCCCTTATCGCTGACGATGTGGATTTGGCCGTTGCGCGTGAGGGCGATGGTCTGCCCCTGGGCGTTGGTGACGGCGGTGATGCGGACGAGTTTCACGACCCCCTGCTTGCGGGTCTTCAGCTCGCTTTCCTTGACGTCGCGTTTCACCGTTCCGCCGATGTGGAACGTACGCATCGTGAGCTGCGTGCCCGGTTCGCCGATCGACTGAGCCGCGATGATGCCGACCGCCATGCCTTCTTCCACGAGGGCCCCAGTGGCGAGGTCCATGCCGTAGCACTGACGGCACACGCCGAGGGTCGCTATGCAGGTCATGGGACTGCGGACGACGATCTTGTCGATGCCGAGCTTCTCGATGGCGCGGGCCTGCTCCCAGCTGATCATGTCGTTTTCGGAGACGATCGGCTTGCCGCTGGGATCGAGGATCGTGTGACGATTGACTCGGCCGCGAATGGTTTCGCTGAGCGAGCGTTCGACTTCCTCGCCCTTGTAGATCGGGGCCTTGGTCACGCCCTGATCGGTGCCGCAGTCGTGCATCGTGATGACGACGTTCTGGGCGACGTCCGCGAGCTTGCGGGTGAGGTAACCGGAGTCGGCCGTCTTGAGGGCGGTGTCGGCCAAACCTTTGCGGGCGCCGTGGGTCGAGCTGAAGTACTCGAGTACGGTGAGGCCTTCGCGGAAGTTCGCCTTGATGGGGGTTTCGATGATCTGCCCCGAGGGCTTGGCCATCAAACCACGCATGCCGGCAAGCTGTCGAATTTGCTCGACGCCGCCGCGGGCGCCTGAATGCGCCATCAGGTAGATGGGATTCAGGTACGGCACGCCGCCGCGGATGTCGTGCTTGAGATCGTGCATCATCTGCTTGGTGATCTTGTCGCGCGCCTCCGTCCAAACGTCGATCACCTTGTTGTAGCGCTCGGGGTCGGTGATGATGCCGCGCATGTACTGCTTCTGCGCTTTGTCCACTTCCTTTTCGGCTTCCTGGATCAGGTGGACTTTGTCCGGCGGAGTTCGCAGATCGTCGGTCGAGAACGACAGGCCGGAGCGGGTCGATTCGCGGAAGCCGATGTCCTTCATGCGATCAAGCAGATCGATCGTGTCGCGCCGGCCGAGGATCTGGTAGCAGTCGGCGATGATGCGGCTCAGGTGCTTGCCCGAAAGAGCCAGGTCGTAGAAGGGCATCTGCGGCTTGAGGATGTCGTTGAAGATCACGCGGCCCACCGTCGTTTCGACGAGCAAGCTCTTGGGATTCCGCTTGACTTCCTCGACGCGGACCTTGTCCTTCTCGATCTGGAATTCGCTGATCACCTTCTTCTCGATCGGCAGACGCACCTTGACGCGAGCATGCACGCCGAGCTTTTTCTGCGCAAAGGCGAGGAAGACTTCTTCGGTGCTGGCGAAGGTCATGCCTTCGCCCAGGAGGTTGACCGGGATCGCCTTCTTGTAGCCCTTGGCCGCATCGTCCACCACGCCGGCGGGGCTGGTGAAGCTGAAGAGCGGATCCGCCGTGAGGTAGTAGCACCCCATGACGATGTCCTGGCTGGGCGTGATGATCGGATGGCCGTTCGCGGGGCTGAAAATGTTGTTGGTCGACATCATGAGCACCGACGCTTCCACCTGCGCCTCGATCGAGAGCGGCAAGTGGACCGCCATCTGATCGCCGTCGAAGTCGGCGTTGAAGCCCTTGCAGACGAGCGGATGGATGCGGATCGCATTGCCTTCGATGAGCGTCGGCTCGAAGGCCTGGATACCCATGCGGTGCAACGTCGGGGCTCGGTTGAGAAGCACCGGATGGTTGCGGGTCACCTCTTCGAGGATGTCCCAAACCTCGTCCGCCTTTCGCTCAAGCATCTTCTTGGCCGACTTGATCGTGTCGGCATGGCCCAATTCCTTGAGCCGGCGAATGATGAACGGCTGGAACAATTCGAGCGCGATCTTCTTGGGCAGACCGCACTGGTGCAGACGCAGTTCGGGACCGACGACGATGACGGAGCGAGCCGAGTAATCGACGCGTTTGCCGAGCAGGTTTTCGCGGAAGCGGCCCTGCTTGCCCTTGATCATGTCGGTGAGCGACTTGAGCGGGCGGTTGCTGGAGCCGAGCACCGGGCGCTTGCAGCGGTTGTTGTCGAAGAGGGCATCGACGGCCTGCTGCAACATGCGCTTTTCGTTGCGGATGATGACTTCCGGCGCGTTGAGATCGACCAGCTTCTTGAGGCGGTTGTTGCGGTTGATGATGCGGCGATAGAGGTCGTTCAAATCGCTCGTCGCGAAGTTGCCCGAATCGAGCAATACAAGCGGGCGCAGATCCGGCGGGATAACCGGGATGCACTCAAGGACCATCCATTCCGGCTTGTTGGCCGGGCCGCCCAGGCCGCTGTCGCGCAGGGCTTCGACGACCTTGAGCCGCTTGACGAGATCGCGCTGCTTCTGCTTGGAAGGCTTTTCCTTCTGGCTCAGAGCGAAGAGATCGTCGCGAAGCTGGCGCGAAAGCGCGACGAGGTCGAGCCGTTCGAGCAGCTTCTTGACCGCTTCGGCTCCCATGCCGGCTTCGAACGTGTCGCCGTAGGTTTCGCGGGCGCGGCGATACTCGTCTTCGGTAAGGAGTTGCCGTTCCTTCATGCCGGTTTCGCCCGGCTCGACGACGACGTAGTCCTGGAAGTAAATGATCTTCTCAAGGCTGCTGGTCTTCATTTCCAGCAAGGTGCCGAGCCGGCTCGGCATGGCCTTGAAGAACCAGATGTGCACAACCGGAGCAGCCAGCTCGATGTGGCCCATGCGCTTGCGGCGCACGCGGCTGTGCGTGACCTTCACGCCGCAGCGGTCGCAGATCATGCCCTTGTATTTCATGCCGCGATACTTGCCGCAGGCGCATTCCCAGTCCTTTTCGGGGCCGAAGATGCGTTCGCAGAAAAGGCCGTCCTTTTCGGGGCGGTAGGTGCGGTAGTTGATGGTCTCCGGCTTTTTGACCTCGCCGAACGACCAGCTGCGAATGTCGTGAGGACTCGCGAGGCTAATGCGGACAGCCCCGTAGTCATTAATGCGATCGTAGCTCGATTCGCCTACGCTCATGATCCCACCCCAAAAGTAAAGGGTTCCGCTTCCCTATCTATGTTCAACGCTTCGCGGCTTGTTCCGGGTGCGCGACGACTGCCGGGGCAGGAATCACGACCTGAGACGGCAAAACCATCCCCCGGGCCACGCAGCGACCACCTTCCATCAACTCGAACTTCGCCCCGTCGGACAAAAGCTCCTGAGGGGCGGCGGGAGCGAGAAAACTCACCTCCGCGATCCACTCCGTCGATCCTGCCGGGCGGGACTGCATCGGCCGCACGAGGCTCCACGATTGGACATCGTGATGATCCGTCGCGGCCTCGAACTTGGCCGGGATGACGAATCGAGATCCAGCCGGAATCGACTTCCGTCCGCCCTCTTGATCGCTCAGCCATTCGGTGAGTGCGATGAGTGCGATCAATGCTGGGCCTTCGCTTTTCTCGATTCTTGCGTGTTTTTGGTCACATGCATGATCGAGAAAACCTCCACCGAAGAAGCCATCGCATGCAACAGAATCATCGGTATGACATCGACAAAACTGATCATTGCCGAATCCATGTACCCCTGCTGGTTCGTGGCAAGCCAAGTCCAACCAATCTCCTTGCCGACGCAATCCCGCCATGGTTTCAATGAAGCAAGGCTCTTCAGGCTTTTGCTCTTCCGAACCGCGCCAGGACGAAAGTCCGGAACGATCTGGTCGGTATCGATGTCCACACCGAAATGCAGACTGCAATCGCCGAAATCCAGCACGAGCTCCGAACGGTTATGGACCTCGCCTCGCTCCCAGACTTCTTTGAGCAGGTACGCTTCTTCGCGGTCGGGAAGAAGCTCTGGAGAAAAATCGCGGAAGCGATTCGCTGGAACGTTCATCGTGCCTCCTCAATACTTCTCTCCAAGTCGTCGAGCGTCCTTCACGATTTTGATCGCCGTTACTGCCAAGGGATCGCCGCTGACTGCCTCCGTTGCCGCTTCGAGCACGGTCTTTTCGGCCCAATGCCCTGTCTGGCGAACATTCTTGGCTGTCCCGCCTCGTTGGCGTATTGCCTCCGCGACCGTCAACGAAGCCAGATCGATAAGCGTCCCAAGTTTGTCGCGTACTTTCTTGGGGATGCTCATCGATCTCCCTCAATTCAAATCCGCTTTTTCTCCAACTGCATGTTCAACGCCAGCCCGCGGATTTCGTTCGTCAACACGTCGAAGCTCGCCGGCGTGCCGGCTTCCAGCGTGTTCTCGCCCTTCACCATCGATTCGTAAATCTTGGTGCGGCCTTCGACGTCGTCCGACTTCACCGTCAGCAGTTCCTGCAGGATGAAGGCGGCGCCGTACGCTTCCAGCGCCCACACTTCCATCTCGCCGAAACGCTGACCGCCGAAGCGGGCTTTGCCGCCCAGCGGCTGCTGGGTGATGAGCGAGTAGGGGCCCGTGGCGCGGGCATGCACCTTGTCGTCCACCAAGTGATGCAGCTTCAGCATGTAGATGTAGCCGACCGTAACGGGTTGCTCGAAGCGATCCCCGGTGCGGCCGTCGTACAGGTACGACTTGCCGCTTTCGTTGATGCCCGCTTCGTCGAGCGACGCGCGGATTTCTTCTTCGGTTGCTCCATCGAAGACGGGCGTGACCGCCTTGAATCCCAACCGGGCAGCAGCCCAGCCGAGGTGGGTTTCGAGAATCTGACCCACGTTCATACGGCTCGGCACGCCTAGCGGGTTGAGCAGGATGTCCACCGGCGTTCCGTCGGCGAGGAACGGCATGTCCTCTTCCGGGAGCACCTTGGAGATCACGCCCTTGTTGCCGTGGCGGCCGGCCATCTTGTCGCCGACGGAGATCACTCGCTTGGTCGCGCAGTAGACCTTCACCATCTGCTGCACGCCGCTCGGCAGTTCGTCGCCGCGCTTGAGGGCGTTGAGCTGCCGCTCTTTCTCGTCGACCAGGAACTGGATGCGTTCACGGTGGCGGTTGAAGAGCTTCGTCGCATCCTTCACGTGATCCGGCGAACGGACGTCGAGCGTTTCGATCTTGAACGTGGCGGCCAAGTCGGCGAGGGCGCGGTCGTCCTTTTCGCCCAAGAGCGGCTTCATTTCCTTCTTGTCGAGCACCGTGCCGAGGTCTTCGACCAGGGCTCGGAACAGGTCCGCAATCTGCTTGTTGTAGCGGTTCTCGATGTCGCGCTGTTCCTTGTCCATCTCCTTGCGTTCGTCGTCGGTCATGGCCGACCGGCGGCTGAATTTCACGGCCTGGATCACGATCCCCTCGACGCCCGAAGGCACCTCGAGGCTGTCGTTCTTCACGTCTTCGCCGGCTCGGCCGAAGATCGCGTGGAGCAGCTTTTCTTCTGGGGTCAGTTCGCTCTTCGACTTCGGCGACACCTTGCCGACCAGGATGTCTCCCGGGACGACGTAAGTGCCGACGCGGACGATGCCGTCCTCGTCGAGGTTCGAAAGCGCCTTCGGCGACACGTTCGGAATGTCGCGGGTGAACTCTTCCTTGCCCAACTTCGTTTCGCGGATTTCGATCTCGAACTCCTCGATGTGAATCGAGGTGTACGTATCTTCCTTCACCAGCCGTTCGCTGATGATGATCGCATCTTCGAAGTTGTAGCCGTCCCACGACATGAACGCGACCAGCACATTGCGTCCTAGGGACAGCTCGCCCTGATGCGTCGCGGCGCCGTCCGCCAGGATCTGGCCCTTCTTCACCTTGTCGCCGACCTTGATGATCGGCTTCTGGTTGAGGCAGGTCCGTTCGTTCAAACCCACGAACTTGCGAAGCACGTACTCCAAAATGAACGACTGGCTGCGCGCCTGGTCGAGCAGCGTCCTGCCCGGCTCCAGTTCCTTCAGCTTTTCAGGGCCGATGATGATGCGATCGCTGTCGGCGTACAGCACGTAGCCGTCGCGATCCGCCTTTACGACCATGCCGCTGTTGCGGGCCACGTCTATTTCAAGACCGGTGGCCACCAGAGGCGGTTCGGTCACGAGGAGCGGCACGGCTTGCCGCTGCATATTGGAACCCATGAGGGCGCGGTTGGCGTCGTCATGCTCCAGGAACGGGATCAAACCCGCGGAGACCCCGACCATCTGCTTGGGGGACACGTCCACCCATTGCACGTTGTCGGCCTGGATCATCATCGGGTCCGAGCCGAACCGCACCGTGACGCGGTCCTGCGAGATCCGCGAATCGTCCGCTTGCGTGTCCGCGGGCGCGATGTACGCGTTGTTTTCCTCGTCGGCGCGCAACCACAGCACGTCTTCGCCGAGCTTCCGCTTCGTCGCCTTGCGGTACGGCGTCACCAGGAAGCCATACTCATCGACGCCCGCATAAATGCTGAGGCTCGAGATCAGGCCGATGTTCGTGCCTTCAGGCGTCTCAATCGGACAAATGCGGCCGTAGTGCGAGATATGCACGTCGCGCACTTCGAACCCGGCACGCTTTCGATTAAGACCCCCAGGTCCAAGGGCCGACAGACGGCGTTCGTGCGTGAGCATCGCGAGCGGATTCGTCTGATCGACGACCTGACTCAACTCGCCGCGGCCGAAGAAGTACTCGATGGCGGCGGAGATGCTCTTCGGGTTGATCAGCGAGCGAGGCGTCATGTCCTCCTGCTCACGGATGCTCATGCGTTCCTGCACGGTGCGACGCAGCTTCAGGAAGCCCTTGCGAAGCTCGTCCGCCGCCAGCTCATCGATCGTGCGGAGGCGCCGGTTGCCCAAGTGATCGATGTCGTCCACAAGGCCGACGTTCGATCGAAGATTAAGCAGGTAGCGGACCGAGTTCAGGAAGTCGATCGCACGCAGCGTCATTTCGCTTTCCGGCACGTCCTGGCCGAACTTGCGATTGATGCGGAAGCGGCCGACTTTGCCGAGGCGATAGCGGTTCGGATCCTGGAACTTTTCGCGGAAGAGTTCCTTCGCTTTTTCGAGCTGCGGCGGGTTGCCCGGACGCAGACGCTGATAGATGCGAAGCAGGGCCGACTCGTGCGTCTTGGTCGGGTCTTCCTTGAGCGAGGTCAGGATCAGCGGATCGATCTGCTTGCCGGCCGCGTCCTTCTGGGCCAAGATTTCGACCGACTTCAGGCTGGATGCGTAGACCTTGTCGACATGTTCCTTGCTGAGCGTCTCGCCCGCATCGAGGTACACCTCGCCCGTTTCAGGATCGATGACGTCGTCGGCCGCGATCGCGCCTTCGATGGCTTCGCGATGCGCCGGGGTCACCGTGATCGTCTTGATCGGGTAGAACGCCTTGATGATCTGGCCGTCGGTCGAATACTCCGGCGACATGGCGCGGAGCAGCGTCAGTGCCGAGAACTTGCCGCTCTGGTCGATACGAACGCCGAGCGTGTCCTTCTTGGTGACGTTGACTTCGATCCAACTGCCGCGTTCGGGGATGATTCGGCAGCTATGCAGCTTGCGATCCGCTTCGATATCGACGACGTAATCGACGCCAGGCGAGCGGTGAAGCTGCGACACGACGACGCGTTCGGCGCCGTTGATGATGAACTCGCCGCCGCCGATCATGATCGGCATGTCGCCGAGATAGACCTCTTCCTCGACCGGCTGCTCCTTCTTCAAGCGGAGCCACACGCGGAAGGGACGGCCATAGGTGAGGCGGAGCTGACGGCATTCGTCCGGGCCGAAGCGAGGCTTGCCGAGTTCATAACGGACGTATTCGAGCTGAATGGTCTTGTCGTAGCTTTCGATCGGGAAGATTTCGCGCAGCACGCCCTCCAGCCCGAACGGCTCGCGCTTTTCGGGCGCGATGTCGAGTTGGAGAAACTTCTCGTACGACTTCGTTTGCACGTCGCACAAAGGCGGGACATGCAGAGCATCGCCGAATCGGCCGAAGTTGCGAATGGCTTCAGGCTTGATAATGCGGACGGCCGAAATGGGCATGGATCAAGCTCCTCGCAAAGAAAAAGCGGCGCTGGCGCGGACGGTCTCGGCAAGCCGAGAAGAAAACCGAGCGGGCAAACGCGTAATGCCGAAAGTAAAGAGACGAGGGGGAAGCGACGGTTCGCCAGGAACGCCGGCCGCACGCCGCGCGAAGGCATGGGGGGCGCAGGCCAAGTTTCCGAATCGGGTGAAGCGATGCACGCTCGAACCACCGATTGACGACGAATGGCGCCTCAGCCGCGGTACATCCTGCCGCAAGCCGCCGCGCCGCCTGGCCTCTGTCTGCCGTTCCGTTCCGAAAGACCCAACCCGATCGCGGACATTTCCGCCCGCCGATTCGGGGCCCCGAGGGTCACACGAACCAGGGATCAGAGGCTTTTCGCGATGCGAAACGCCCCTGATCCCCGCTGCAATTTCGCTGAGCTTACTTGAGGGCGACCTTGGCGCCGCCATCTTCCAACTGCTTCTTGAGCTTCTCGGCTTCCGCCTTCGGCAGGTTTTCCTTGACCGCCTTCGGGGCGCCTTCGACCAGATCCTTGGCTTCTTTCAAGCCCAGGCCCGTGATTTCGCGAACGACCTTGATGACGTTGATCTTCTTGGCCGCGTCGAATCCTTCGAGGAGGACGGTGAACTCTTCCTGAACCGCAGCAGCGGCGGCAGGAGCAGCAGCGGCCACGGGAGCAGCGGCGACAGCGCCGGCCGCCGCCTTGATGCCGTGCACTTGTTCAAGATAATCGCCCAGCTCGACGGCCTGGGAAACTTTCAGGCCAGCGATCTGATCGCCCAGGGCCTTGATTTCAGATGAAAACTCGCGATCCGCCATCGGACGTTCCTTTCAAGCAGAGTGATTCTTATTGTAGGGACTGTGCTGCTTGAAGCGGAGCAGCAAAGCGTAATAGCTCAAAAAACACAAAGTTCTCAGTTGCCAGTTCTCAGTTCCGAGACCAGCAACAAACCGACTCAACGGCTAAGCCGCCGGAGGCGTCGCGTCTGCCGGAGTTGCCTCTTCCTTCTTCTCGCTGATCGTCTTGATCTGCGAGGCGACCATGCCTGCGGGACCCCGAAGCGCTCCGACCAGCCGGCTGGCGGGGGACAGAGCGAGCTGAGCCACGCGGCCGATCGCTTCGGCGCGGGTCGGCATCTTCAGGGCCTGAGCGAACGTCACTTCCGAGCCGTCCGCGAGGGCAGACTTCGCCTTGACGAACTTCTCGTTCTTCTTGGCGAACGCCTCCATCTCCTTGGCGAGATCGGAGACGCTGCTGCCGCCCCAAGCCACTGTCGTGGCTCCGCCCCAGGCGTTTTCGACCGTGAAGCCCATGTCGATCAGCACGCGCCGGGCGATGGCGTTCTTCACCATCTGAAGGCGAATGCCCTTCTTGCGAAGCTCAAGGCGAGCCTTGTTCTCGGTGATCGCATCGAGGCCGACGACGCTCAGGAAGACCATATCGCGGACGCCGTCGAAGTTGGCCTTCAACGAGTCCATCTGCATCTTCTTGATGATCTTGCTCATGACTATCCTTCATGCACCGGACACCAACGCCCGGAAGGAGGTTCTGTCTGCTGTCTTCTGCATTCGTGGAAACAAGTTTATTAACTTGTTTGCTGACTTCTCTTCACCGAAACACAACCAATTCCGACAAGTTAATAAACTTGTCGCCACGCCAACCTAGATCGCAACGCGGACGCCGGGGGACATCGTCGAGCAGATCGTGATCGACTTGATGTAGTTCCCCTTCACGCCCGAAGGCTTGGCGCCGCGGATGGCATCGATGAACGCCGTCGCATTGGCGGTCAGCTTCTCTTCATCGAAGCTGATCTTGCCGACGCCGGCGTGCACGTTGCCCCCCTTGTCGGTGCGGTATTCCACCTTGCCCGCCTTGAAGTCCTTCACCGCCGAAGCGACATCGCCGCCGGTGATGACGGTGCCCGCCTTCGGGGTCGGCATCAGGCCGCGCGGGCCAAGCACTTTACCGAGACGGCTGACCTGGCCCATCATGCCCTGGGTGGCGAGGGCGACGTCGAAGTCGAGCCAGTTTTCCTGCTGGATCTTCTTGATGAGGTCTTCGGCCCCCGCGAAGTCAGCTCCCGCTTCCTTCGCTTTGTTGATGTCTTCGCCCTGGCAGAAGACGACGACGCGAACCGTCTTGCCGACGCCATGCGGCAGGGGCACGCTGCCGCGGATCATCTGCTCGCTCTGGGTCGAGTCGATGCCGAGCGACATGTGCACTTCGACGGTTTCGTCGAACTTGGCGCGACGCAGGCCCTTCAGGACCGTGACGGCCTGGCGGAGCGGCTTCGTGCTTTCCTTGGACAGCTTCTGGAAAGCGTTCCGCAACTGCGTGCGAAGCTTCTTGCCGCGGCGCGGAGCATTGCCGGGCTTCTTTTTCTTCTTCTTTTCGGTGGGATCGACCGCTTTCGGAGCCGCCGGCGCCTTGGGAGGAGCCTCCGATGCGGTGTTCGTCGAAGGGCCCGATTCGGAGGCAGCCTTTTTGCCGCGCGGCTTCTTTTCGCCTTCCGCAGCAGCAGGAGCCGCGGCATCCGGCTTCGTTTCGTCGTCCGCAGTTTGTTTCTTGGCCATGACGATCCCAAATTGGCAATTGGGTTTTAGGTTTTTGGCTTTCGGTTTTGGCAGAGCAAACCTTGAAGCCGCCGCACGCACTTTGGATGCGAAAACCTAAAGCCAAAACCTAAAACCAAGTTCCAACAAATCCAAAACCCATTCGCAACTTGCCGCGAATGGGCTCCAGGTGAGGCCCGATATCTTATTAACCTTCGACCGCAATGCCCATGCTGCGGGCGGTGCCTTCGATGATTCGGCAGGCGTGGTCTTCGTCGCGGGCGTTGAGGTCGGCCAGCTTCTTCTTCGCGATGTCGCGGATCTGCTTGGCGGAAACCTTGTGATCCTTGTATTTGCCCTTGATCTTGTCTTCGCCCTTGATGAGTTCGCCCCCCTTCTTCTTTTCGATGGGGATGCCGGCGGCCTGCTTGATGAGGACCGCGGCGGGCGGGCTCTTCAACTCGAAGGTGAAGGAGCGGTCGCTGAAGACCGTGATGACGACGGGGCAGGTCATGCCGCGCATTTCCGCCGTCCGGGAGTTGAATTCCTGGACGAACTTGCCGATATTCACGCCGTGCTGGCCAAGCGCGGGGCCGACCGGCGGAGCCGGGGTCGCCTGTCCGCCCGGGCACTGCAACTTAATCTGAGCGGTAACTTGCTTCGCCATGGATGCATCTTCCTGATTCGGGCCGACGGTCGCGTGGCCGAAAGTCGGGGGAATCTTCGATTTTAGAAACGAACGAAAAAGCGGCAAGCGGTTTGCTTGACGTTTTTTCCGTTCCTGTTCCGAGTTCGGTTCCTTCCACCATAGGAGGACGGAGATGGCAAAGGCAAGCAAGAAGCCTGCGGGTGAGTCGAAGTCGGCATTGGGTGTGGTCGGCGGAATCGCCGCCGGGGCCGCCGCCGGCTCGATTCTGGGCCCCCTCGGCGCCGCCGTCGGCGCGATGGTTGGCGGAGCCGCCGGCCTCAACAGCGACAAGATCGGCGACGCTGTCGCAAAAACAGCGAAACGCGTGGCGAACAAGCCAGCTGTCAAGAAAAAGGTCGCGGACGCCAAGTCCGCCGTGAAGTCGGCCACCAAGAGCGTGACAAAGGCCGTCACCGGGAAAAGCAAAACCGCCAAGGCAAAAGCCCCGGCCGCCAAGAAGAAGCCGGCGAAGGCGAAGAAGTAACAGGCGACGCGCAACCTACGAGACTCATGGTTCCGATGGAGCAACGACATCGGAGCCATTTTCGTTTCGCGGAATTGGCTCCTGCCTCATTCCCGTTCCATTTCGCGAACGCCGCCACCAACCTTGCATCCGCCCAACGCGGCTCCCCCATTCGCATTACGCCGCCCGCCGGTTCCATTTCGGTTCCAATCGCCCTCCCGCCCCCCCCCTGCTCCCATCAAATCGCTTCGGCCGCGGCGAGGCATGAAGTTTTCGGCATTCCTCCCGAAAACCACCAACTCGGTAAATCCCAGCACCCTTCCATATCGTCGCTGCCGAAAAGAACCGTGGATGTCGGCTGGTTCAGAGAAAAATCGTTTTCCGCTTTGCGGTGAACGAAAAGCCAGTCCTACATCCTCCTTTCGATGGTGTTGGAAGGAATTTCCTCCTTCTTGCTCGAAAGGCTTCGTTTTATGGCTCGTTCACAGTCCCGCTTCCAAGACGTTCCCAAGGCCCGCAAGGCGTTTCTCGTTCAGAAACCCTCCGGCCCACTCTCCGCTCGCGTTTGGTGACGGGCGGCGATTCTCGCAAACACCGTTTGGTGACGGGCGGCGAACGGCCCTCGGCCCGTCGCCGCCCCCAGGCCAGTATGATCGAAACGGCCTTCGTTTTCAAAGTCAGCAGAATGGCTGGATACGGCCCCAGCACCGATTCCACGCCCTTCACCACTTTCAAGGCGTGCTATTGATCGTCAGGGAGCGAAAGCGCCTGGATGTCTTGCTCCCCTCTCCCTGCGGGAGAGTTGCGGGAGAGGGGCTGAGGGCAGAACAGCAAACCTAGGCGGCGTGGGGTTTGATGCGACAAATACACCCCCAGCCCCCAGCCCCTCTTCCAGCCCCTCTCCCCGGAGAGCTTGTGATTTTTTGCCGAACCGCCAGGAAGCCCCTCTGAAATACGAGGTTTGAGGGGTCGTTTCGAGTTTCGGCAAAAAATCACAAGCTCTCCGCGTGAGGTGAGAGTGGTCCTCACGCTCCGCGTAAGGTCAGCCACGGTGCAATGACAGACAACCCAACCCAGAATACGTTCCGCGGACGAACTTTGTATCGCCGCGGACCTCACGCGGAGCGTGAGGACCACTCTCTCAGGCAGAGGGAGAGGGGAGCACACACGCATTCGCTGTCTGACGAGCAATACACGTGCTGCCCCCAATCGCTTTGGCAGGTTGACGCTCAACAAGGACCGACCACGTCCCTTCTGCCCGCTCCCCCTCGAATCGCTACATTTTCGGGACAGGATTTCTCATGCGGGAGCAGTCGATTCGCCATGGCGGACACAACGCAATGCCCGAGTTGCAAACGCCGATTGCAGGTTCCTGAAACGCATTTGGGCAAATCCGTCCAGTGCCCGCAGTGCCGCAACACGTTCATCGCCGTCGATCCCGGATCGCTTCCCGCCGCCCCCTCGCGTCTGCCGACGCCGAGGGCGGACCCGGAACCGCCCCCTCCGCCGCGCCGCTCCGAGTTCGATTGGTCCCGCAACGACGATCCCTACGACCGCCCCGCCCGCCGCGTCGATCGGCGGTACGATGACCGGAACCGATACTCCGTCCCGCATCGCGGCGGGCTCGTCATCACGCTCGGCATCCTCAGCCTCTTCATCTGCGGCGTCGGCTTCATTCTCGGCATCATGGCCTGGGTGATGGGAGCCAACGACATGGGCGAAATCCGCGCCGGACGCATGGACCGCACCGGCGAAGGCACCACCCAGGCGGGCATGGTCTGCGGCATCGTCGGCGCCATCCTGCAAGCGCTCGGCGTCCTGCTTTTCCTCCTTGGAAATCTCCACTGACGTAACCCTGGTTCGCTCGCCCCCACATGAAGGACGTCATTACCTGCCCACGATGCGGCCGAAAGCTCGAGCTTCCCGACGAACATGTCGGCAAGCCCGTGCAGTGTCCTTCGTGCAATGAGACGTTCGAGGGACGTCCGCCCGCCGCGGCTCCAACGTCCGCGCGACCGCCTTCAGTCCCCTCCATGCCGCCGCTGCCGCGCGGCCCCGAACTCGGCAAGTGGGGCGAGGCGCCTGCGGCAGGTTCGGGACGCATCGCCGTGGCGGCCCATCGCGGCGCCATGATCCTGACCTTCGGCATTCTCGCGCTCATTCCCTGCATCCTTACTTCGCTGCTGTTCGGCGCCCTTGCCTGGACGATGGGCGAAGCGGACCTGCGCGAAATGCGGGCCGGGGCCATGAATTCCGAAGGCGAAGGCCTGACGGCCGCGGGACGGACGATGGGCATCGTGGGCTTGGTGCTTTGGTCGATGGTTCATTTCTTCTGGTGCGGCGCCGCCATTCGCTAACCTGTTCGAACCATGATGCTGCGCCCGCATGGGAGGGCGAGGCGGGCGAGGCCTCCGCTGCGAACAACCGCCGAAGAAAAACTGAGATGAACGTAACCCGCTTCCCAGCCCCGTTCACAGGGCTGGGAAGCCGATGACGCCACACGCCGATTTCCTCCAACCGTTGTCCAGAGCGGAGGCCTCGCCCGCCACGCCCTCCCAGCCCACGCCGGGTTTCGGAACTTCTGCGCAGCATGTTGGCGAAAACCTGGACCATGCCGTAGGATGGCCACGCACACGCGAAGGAGCGGCGGACATGTTTCTCTTCGATCCCGGCGAAAGCCCTTACGACCTGCGCTTCCGCCTGCTCGGCGTCTCCGTCCGCGTGCATCCCATGTTTTGGCTCGTTTCGTTCTTCATGGGCAGCTCGGCCGCCCGCCTTGGATTCGAGTTTCTGCTCATCTGGATCGGCTGCGTCTTCGTTTCCGTCCTGGTCCATGAGATGGGGCACGTCCTGGCGGGCAACGCCTTCGGCTCCTACGGACGCATCGTTCTCTACGGTTTCGGCGGCCTCGCCATCGGCAGCAATCGCCTTGCGAAACGCTGGCAACGCGTCGTCGTGCTGCTCGCGGGCCCCGGAGCGGGATTCATCCTCCTTGCCATCGTGCTTACCGCTCTATGGATCCGCGATTCGGGCGAGTTCGAGGGCTACCTCGACATGCTTCGCGCCAGCATCGGCCTCACTCCCGGCCTGGCCGGGTTCCCGCGCGACAATCTTTATCTCATCATGATCGTCAACGACTTGATCTTCATCAATCTGCTGTGGGGCATCCTGAATCTGCTGCCGATCTGGCCCCTCGACGGCGGGCAGATCGCGCGCGAAGGATTCGTCGCGACGGCTGGGGAACGAGGCGTGCCGCAATCGCTCGCCCTCTCCTTCGGCGTGGCGGCCTTGCTCGCGGTCCATAGCCTGCTCGCGATGAATGGCCGAAACTTCCTGCCGATTCCTATCGGCGGATCGATGTTTTCGGTCATCTTCTTCGGCATGTTCGCCGTGCAGAGCTGGCAGGAGATGCAACGCGTGAATGCCGAACGCCGTTGGATGCGCGATCACTGGGACCAGAACGAGCGATGGTAGACACGGACAGCAAGCCCAGCGGACTGCGTTGGCTCGCCCTCGCGGCGCTGGCCTTCGCCATGCTGTTTCCCGCGGCGATGACGTGGCTCTATTTCGTCGCCCTCGGCCATCACGGCGGCGAACCAGGACCGGCCCAAAGCATCGCGTATGCCGTCGGCAAAACCATCCAGTTCGGCTTCCCGATCCTGTTCTTTGCGATGACCAGGCCCTCACGCTTCGGGTTGCCGAAGCTGACGTTGCATGGATGGGGACTGGCGATCGGCTTCGCGTTGCTGACCGCGTTGGCGATGGCGACGCTTTACTTCGGCTGGCTCAAACACAGTTCCTGGCTCGGCGACACGCCGCAGCGGGTTCGCGAAAAGGTCGAAGGTTTCGGCATCGCTTCGCTTCCCGCGTTCATCGCCTTTGCTCTCTTCCTCTCCGCGATCCATTCGCTGCTTGAAGAGTATTACTGGCGCTGGTTCGTCTTCGGCGAACTCCGCGACCGCGTTTCGACGCCGCCCGCCATCGTCCTTTCCGCGCTGGGCTTCATGCTGCATCACATTGTCGTGCTCGGCGTCTACTTCCCGGATCGCTTCTGGACGCTCGCCCTCCCCTTCTCGTTCGGCGTGGCATTTGGCGGAGCCGTATGGGCCTGGATCTACGCCCGCGCGGACTCGTTGCTCCCCGCATGGGCCAGTCATGCCCTTATCGACGCCGCCATCATGGTCATCGGCTGGAACCTCCTCTCCATGCCGCTTCCGCCTTCTTGAAGCGAGCGGCACCCGCATTTCTCCCCTCTTCCTCGGGAACCCGAAGAATGTCGCCGCCCCGCACACGGCCATTGCCGGCCTCGGAGCGGCAGCGGATGCCGCCAGGCCGGGCATTCGCGGTCGATGCGGAACTTCGCGGATCGTCGCTGCGAAATGCGAAGCTCAAAGCCTGGCTGCAAACGCCGGACGACCGACGCGTCCACCCCCCCCCGCCATCCTCGCGTATGCCCCCCCTCGCACAACCTGCCGCAACATGACAGGTCGATTCTTCGTCCGTTCCGGCGCCTCAAGCAAAACCGATACGACCGCCCCCGTTCGCCATGCCGAAAATGCAGGCGGCGCCGAACGTTCGGTTCATGCGAGTCAAACGACGTGTCGTATCGTCGAAATCGCGATTTGGAAAGACTTATCCACACAGCGGCCTTATGTCGGTTCCGAAAGGGAAGGGTGTTGCGAACACGGCGCTCGCGACACGGACAACCGACAGCCGGGAAGAGGCTGCGACGCCCCATCCGCTTCCCTCGAAGGAACGCCTGAAACCGCATCGTCGTCACCGGGAAACCAGGATGGTTTTCCGCGCAGAAAAGGAATTCGCGAATGAGGATTCGTTGGTGGAAACGCCTCGCGGCGGCAGCAGGTTGCCAAGCCGCACTTCTATGCGTCGCCAACCTGGCGACGGCACACGAGAATGCACCCCTTCCACCGCCCCCTGTTCCGCCTCTCGCCGCTCCGCTTTCTCCGCCCGCCGCGATCGACGTCGCGCCCTCCGCTTCCGCGCCAGGTTCGATCACGATCAGCCGCGATGAGCTTCGAAAGTTGATCGATGAAGCGATCAAAGAACACGACTCCAAACGCGTCCCCGCACTGCCGGTCAGCCGCCCCTCGGGAACGCGAGAGCCCATCCAGGGCGCCGCGCCTAAGGCGTCCGACGATCTCAGCAAAGTGGTGAACGACATCATCGGCCAGCGCGAAAAGGCGAAGGCCGACGCGGACGCCAAGAAGAAAGCCGACGGCTACGTCGTCGGCGACAACCTCGGCATGACGGCCAAGTGGAATCATGGCCTGTGGCTTGAGACCGCCGACAAGGCGTTCAAGGTCCATGTCGGCGGCCGGACCCAGTTCGACGTCGTCAGCGTCTGGGCGCCGCGAAACGTCATGACCGGACGCGGCGGCGTCGGCGATTACGACGATGCGACCAACTTCCGCCGTGCCCGCCTCGCCGTCGAGGGAACCTTCTACGAAGTCATCGAATTCAACTGCGAGTACGACTTCCTCAACACGTTCGACGAACGAGGAGGCACGGTCGCCGCCAGCCAGGCCCCTCTCGGCCCGGGCACGGTCGCGAACACGCCTGCGCCTACCGATCTTTGGGTCGCGCTCACCCATATCCCCTACCTGGGAACGATTCGGTTCGGCAACCAGAAGCCGCCCATCGGCTTCGAGCATATGACGAGCAGCCGGTTCCTCAACTTCATGGAACGCTCGTTCGCCTTCGATGCGTTCCTGGAAGAAGGAAACAACGGCTTCTCGCCCGGCATTGCGATCACAAACACCATCGGCGAGCAAGAACGCGCCACCTTCGCGGTCGGCGCCTTCAAGACGACTCGCAACATCTTCGGCTGGAATCCCGGCGACGGCGAGTACGGCGTCACCGGCCGCGTGACGGCGCTCCCCTATTTCAAGGACGACGGCCGATATCTCGTTCACCTCGGCATGGGCATGTCGTACAAGGATCTGGACGACGACATTGCTCGATTCCGTGCCCGCACGGCGCTTCGGAACGGCCCCGCGGTGCTCCATACCATCGCGGCGATCGCACGCGTGGTCGGCGACAACGAGGTTCTTTGGAACCCTGAACTCGTCGCCAACTGGGGGCCCTGGACCCTCCAGTCCGAATACCAGTACGCCGTCATCAACGGCGTCACGCGCATCACCAACACGCCGACGCAAACGAACGCCAACGTGTCGCAACGACAGTACGTCGCCC
This sequence comes from Gemmataceae bacterium, assembly GCA_019748295.1. Lineage (GTDB taxonomy): Bacteria > Planctomycetota > Planctomycetia > Gemmatales > Gemmataceae > JAIEPT01. Next base: position 49,203 of record JAIEPT010000353.1, read on the forward strand.
ACGGCGGGTACGTCGAAGTCCTTCGCTTCCTGACCGGCGAACACCGCGAGTACAACAAGAAATCCGCTTCGTTCGGTCGCGTCATTCCCAATCGCAACTTCTTCTCGGTTCGCGGCGAGGACGGGTTCCGAATCACCAGCCTTGGCGCCTGGCAGATCGGGGCGCGCTACCAGCGCCTCGACCTTGACGACAACGGGATCAACGGCGGCAAAATCGACGACGTGACGATTGGCCTCAACTGGTTCCTCAATCCCAACCTGAAGTTCCAGTGGAATTACTCGTACGGATATCGCACCGTCATCGGCGGCAATTCCTCGGGCGATTTCCAAGGCATCGGCATGCGTGTGGCCTTCGACTTCTAACTTTTCCCATCATTCGCGAACATTCGTCCAAAACGCTCCTGCGAACCAAGACGCCGAACTTAGGAACCATGCAACATGGCCAAAAAGAAGTCCGCGAAGAAAGAACGCATCCTCCTCCGCACGGGAGAGGCCCTCGTCGAAGCCGAACTGGGCTGGTCGGCCGCGGAACCCGAGGTCGTCATCGGCGAGCTGGACGGGCCTGTTGGCTATGCGATCGCCAACCTGATGGGAGACCAGGCGAAGGGGCACTCGAAGGTTTTCGCACTGTTGAATTGCGACGTGCAGGTTCGCCCCGTCACCGTGATGGTCAGCAAGGTCACGGTGAAGGACGAGAAGTATACGAACATCCTCATGGGAACCGTGCAGGCGGCCGTCGCCAACGGAGTGCTTGATGCGGTCGAAGCAGGGGACATCCCGAAAAACAAAGCCAACGACCTTGGCATCATCGCCTCCATTTGGCTCGACCCGAGCGTGACGAAGGAGACGATCGATCACGACGTGCTGTTCCGCACGCATCGCGAAGCGATCGCCAAGGCGATCAAGAAGGCGATGAACCATGAGCCGGACATCAACTGGCTGCTGAAGAACCGCGAGACGATCACCCATTGCTTCCACCAGATGGCGAAAGACGGGCAACTCTAAGTTGCAAGGATTTGCGGATGGATGTAGCGACCAACGTCCCGTTCTGTAGGGAACGCCCTCCGTGGCGTTCCGCCGGACTGGACGCGTCCGATGGTTCGTCATCCTTATAGCAGGCGTCTCCCCCCCCCGCTTGCGGCTTAGCGATCGGACGCTGCGGGTCGCTAAGGCGAGCGGCAGGAGATAGCCTACCTCCCTCTCCCTCCGGGAGAGGGTTGGGGTGAGGGCGCCTTTTTCTCGCGCAACGTCAGAGCCCGAGCGCCAGCGACGGTTTCGCGTGATCGCCTCGGGATGCTGCGACACCCTCGCTGGCGATCGGGCTCTGAAATTGCCCAACGCCACGTCGCACGCCCTCACCCCCGGCCCCCTCCCGCCTCTCCCGGAGGGAGAGGGGAGAAATGCAGGCGCCGCTCGCCTAAGCCGCGAGCGGGGATCACGGATGGTGGACGCCGCTACTCGGACGCGTCCAGTCCGGCGGAACGCCACGGAGGGCGTTCCCTTCAGAACTCGACGTTGGTCGCTACATCCATCCGCAAACTGCTTTAGCCGATCCGATGCCGTCTGCGGCCCGGAAGTTGCTTCCTTCCCGAGGGCGAATTCGCCTTACCTCATGGAAGGAAGCAACCATGCTCGTACAAGTTCACACCGACAATCACATCCAAGGGGACGCCCGGCTGACCGAATTCGTGCAGACGCAACTGGAGGGCTCGCTGGAGCGGTTCGGCGATCAGGTCATCCGCGTCGAAGCGTATTTGGCCGACGAGAACAGCAACGAGAAGCAAGGGGGCAACGATAAGCGTTGCACCATCGAAGCTCGCCTTGCCGGATTGCAGCCCATCGCCGTTCACCACCGAGGCTCGACGCTCGAACAAGCGATCGACGGCGCGGTGGAAAAACTCGAAACAACGCTCGATCACACGATCGACCGCGTCGGGCACAAAAAGGGCCGCACCTCGTTCGGCGGCGATCAGACGATTTGATTTTTTGCAACACATTCAAAGCCCAGGGGCGAGCGCAGCGAACTCCTGGGTTCCAGACCCGAAGACGCATCTCGCTTCCGACACTCCGATCCCAGGAACTCGCTACGCTCGCCCCTGGGCTTGGGCTTGGTGTACATAATCTTCCAAATGCCGAAATGCCGCATGCTCTTGCGGCCCGCCGGTCTTTTCCACAATTACCTTCAGTTTGCGAAACTCCGCGTCGATTTCTTCGCGCGGAATCAGCATCGTGCGGGTCGCGAGAATCGCTGCTTCCAACACGGCATGTTTCGCGCGATTGAAGCCGAGCAGATCGCCGCGTGAGCCGGAGTGAACCACCTCGGCTTCGATGGTAGTTCGGTCCTGCGCATCGTCGATCTTCGTCGTGCGGAATTCGTGGAAGCGGGCGCATTCGGAAAGGATGTAGCCCAGAATGTAGGTTGCTCGTTCGACTTCAGGAACAGGGTTCACTTCGCCGACGGCGGCCTGGGCGAGGAGCAGCACATTATCGGTGACGTGAAACACGCCTTCGCCGTGCTCCTTGAGATTGCGATACGTCTGGGCCGACTTGAAGGGGCGCAGAATGAGCCGGCGCATGTCGGCATCGACGATCGGCCCCATGGGAGCGATGTTGAGCGAACCGTCCGGAGCGATGGTGGTGACGATGCCTTCAAGGATCATGCCAATACCTTAGCGAAGCAACCGCCCGGCGAGCAGCCGCTGTTAGGCGGCTGGTACGGCGTCCGCAAGAGTCTCTTCGCCCCCAAACGGCAAAGACAGAATCATTACGTGCAGAATCATGAAATGCGTAGGCAAATGATGGGGGACAAAATGACGAAAGGCAAAGGAAGAGAGCAAGGCAGGATCATGAAGAGCAGGATGATCAAATAGAACAACATTGAACGCAGACGAAGCTGCACGGCTTCACGTACTTGCTGTTTATTATCCTGCTCTTCATGATCCTGCTTTGCTCTCTTCCTTTGCCTTTCATTGTTTTGTCCCCCATCATTCCGTCTGCTCGCTTTTGATTCTGCCCTACCGTCTGGGCGTGACGAGACTCTTGCGGACGCGATACCAGCCGCCTAGTGAAGGGCATGGCGAACCATCCGAAAGCTCATTGCAAGTTGGTTGCTGCGTCAGCACCGCTTCCACGCCCTTCACTACGTTCAGGGCGTGCCGCACGGGACCCCATACCATAAGGGCATGTTGCCGACGCTCGCTCCTTCGACACCGCGCACGCTGCAGCTGGGATCGCTCCGCCTGGCTTCGCGCTACTTCCTCGCTCCGCTCGCCGGCTACACCAATTGGCCCTTTCGCACCGTCGTCCGTGAAATCGGCGGGCTCGGTTTGGCTACCACTGACCTCGTCAATGCCCGCGCCCTCATGCAGCAGAGCCGGCGGACGATGGAGTTGGTGCATACCACGCCGAACGATCGCCCTCTCGCGATTCAACTCTATGGGGCCGAGCCCAAGGAGATGGGCGACGCGGCGCGCTGGGTCGAAGCCTATGGCGTGCAGGTCATCGACATCAACATGGGCTGCCCGGTCCACAAGGTCGTGAAGGGGGGCGGCGGCTCGGCGATGATGTGCAACGTCGGCGGCGCCCTCGACGTCGTCCGATCCGTAGTCGAAGCCGTCAAGATTCCCGTCACCGTGAAGATGCGGCTCGGCTGGGATGATCAGAATCTCTCGGCCCCGAACTTCGCTCGGGCGTTCGAGCAACTCGGCGTCGCCGCCGTCATCATTCATGGCCGCACGCGCGAGCAGGGCTTCGGCGGCTGCGTCAGTCTCGATGGCATTCGCCAAGTGGTGGAAGCGGTCGATCGCATGCCCGTCATCGGCAACGGCGACGTCCGCACGATTGGCGACGCGCAACGCATGTTGGAGGTCACCGGATGTGCCGGCATCTCGATCGGCCGCGGGGCACTGATCAATCCGTGGATTTTCCGACAACTTGTCCGCTGGGAAACGACGGGCGATCCCGGCCCCAGCGGCGGATACGAGGAACGGCTCGACCTGATGCTCCGCCATTTCCGCCTGCTGATGAACCAGCGCGGCGAGCGCTACGCCTCACTGACGTTTCGCAAAATGGCGGGCTGGTACAGCAAGGTGATGAAGCCCGGCCGCGACTTGCACGAACGATTGCAGCGCCTCGAAAGCGAATCGCAGTTGGCGGACATCCTCGACGAGATGCGCGGAAAAGGCCCGCCGATCCACTGGCGCGAAGGCCAACCGCCGGAAATCGCGGTCCCGAAGGGCCCCATATCCCATTGGTGAAGCCGCCGGTCCGGTGGTGTCGCTTCGCTCAAGCACGTCCGGTGGTTGAGCGTAGCGACACCACCGGTCAGAAGATGCGCTACTCCCTTCCCTGCGCCCTTCCTTGGGCGTTACAATGTGAGCCATCGTGTTGCAAGTCTGCCCTCGTTGCGGCGATACGCGAGAGGGGACGATCGTTTTCGCGCCGAATTTCGTCTTCATCCTGTCGGAATCATCTCGCACGAGAGGCACGCCATGAATCCCTTGCAAGCTCGCCTGCGGTCGCTGCGGCTGCGCTACTGGGCGTATTTGATGCTCGCCGGGAGTCTGGCCATCGTCGCCCTCGGCGTTGGATCGGCGGCGGTCGTTGGGTTGCTCGATTGGCAGTTTCAACTGCCCAGCTTGCTGCGGGCCTTCGCCCTTGTCGCAACTCTCGGCGGGTGTGCTTACCTTGTCTGGCGCTTCATGGTGCAGCCGCTCGGCGCACGCTCGGATGATTTGTCGCTCGCGCTCAAAGTGGAGGCGATCTATCCGGAGCTGAACGACATCCTCGCCAGCACCGTGCAATTCCTCGAACAGGAAGACCGCCTGCCGCCGGGCGATTCGGCGCTGCTTCGCAAGAAATCGATCGAGAAAGCGCTCGACGCCTCGGCCGATCTCGATTTCAACCGCGTGCTCGACAAACGCCCGCTCGGTTACGCCGCCCTCGGTTTGCTGGCGGCGGGCGTCGCATTCTTCTTCATGCGGCATCGGCTTGACGAACACACGCCGCGCGCTCTTGCTCGCTATCTCCATCCCTTCGGCCGACACACCTGGACGGACATCGAACCGGACGCGGGTCTCCGCGATCGGATCGCGGTGGGCCAGCCGTTCGTCTTCAAGGCGAAGGTGCTGGGCGTGCTTCCCGCTCAAGCGAAGATCGAAGTGGAAGGCTATGACCTCGAACGCTGGGTTCGCCGCCCGGATCTAATCATCCCGCTCAAGGCCGACCGGATGCTGATGCGTGGGCTTGATGTGACGAGTCAGAAAGGCAAGTTCCGCCTGCGGGTGTCGGCCAACGATACGACCTTCCCGCGCGCGGCAGGCGAGTGGCATACGGTCGAAGTGATGCCGCCGCCATCGTTCGCTCCGCTTGACGGCCAGCCGTCGCCGCAGATTGAATTGGAGATCCCCGAATACACGGACCTCAAATCGCCGGTCAAGCTGGCGCCAGGCGTTCGTCACATTGAAATGCTGCAAGGCGCCGTCGTCACCTTCCGCGCTGCTGTCGATCGCCCGCTGGCGAAAGCATTCATCGTGCTGAAACCGGCGGACGGGGGCGTGCCGCTTGGATTCATGATGGGGCAGATTGGACACGCCCAGCCGTTGAACGCCCTCTTGGCCGCACAGGCGGCGGAAGCGACGATCGGCATCGTGCCCGTGGCGATCACGAACAATGGAACGCATCTCACGGCCCGCTTCCAGCCGCGTTTCACGGGCAGCTATGCCCTTTACATCGAGGACGTCGATCGACTGCCCCGGGTCTATGAGGCAGACCTTCGCGTCATGGCGGATCCGTTGCCGACGGTGATGATCCGTAAGCCGTCGCGTGCGATCAGCGTGTTGCCGGACGCGGAGGTGCCGTTCCATGTCTTCGCGGAAGATGCGGTGTTCGCGCTCAAGTCGATCGCGCTTGAAGTTCGCCAGAATCAGGGCGAGGGCGAGACCACGTTCGTCGAAGAGGTGCCGTTCCTCGATGCACGCTGGCACGGAGCGGCCATCCGCGCGCTGACGAACACGATGATCCCCTTCGAGGCGCCGTTCAAGACGCTGCTGAACCGCGCCGAGGCGAAGCGCGGCTGGGCTCTAAAGAACCGCTACAAGGATGGCGACGTCCTCAACGTGCAGGCGGTCGCGTACGACTTCTACGACCTCGACCGCTCGCGCGGGCCGGGCCGCAGCAGCGAGATCGAAATCCGCATCGTGGGCCGCGAGCAACTCGCGAAGCAGCTTGATGAAGGCTTGCAGGAAGTGCAGCAGGACGTCGTCCAGCTCAAGAAGAAGCAGGAAGAAGCCCGCAACCTGCTCGATCAGGCCAAGGACGAGAAAGAGAAGGGGAACGAAGCCAAGGCGATGGACAAATTGTTCGACGCCGACCAGGCTCAGAAGCAGGTGCAGGAACGCGTCGGCGTCACCCAAGACGATGCGTTACGCGAAAAGCTCAAGCGGATGCTTGAGACGGTGAAGACGAACAAGCTCCCCTCGAATGAGACCATCGATCAGATCAAGGAAGTTGCTCAGGAGGTCGAACGGCTCGCTCAGGAAGAGTTGCCGCAGATCGCCAATCAGATGGCCGACGCCCGCAAGGAGTTGAACAAGCAGGCGGCATCGAAGGACAACCCGAAAGAGAATCCGAAGGAAAATCCCAAGGAAAAGAAGAAGCAGAGCGCCTTCGAGAAGGCCAAGGAGATGCAGGCAGATGCGCAGAAGACGCTCGATGAGCTGAACAAGAAGCTCGCCGGTTGGGCCGATCTCAGTCAGGTGGCGGGTCAGGCCCGCAACCTGCAGCAGCGCGAGAAGGAATTGGCCGACAAGAACGAGAACCAGCAAAAGGAAATCGACCGCAAGGAGAAGGATCTCGCGGACTCGCAGGAAAATCGGCAGAAAATCGAAAAGGAACTGGAAGGGAACAAGCTCGATCCGATGGCGGCCGCCGAGAAGAAGGCGGAGGTCCAGAAGATGAAGGAGAAGGAGGCGAATCTGCAAAAGCAGATCGCCAAGATGAAGGACCAGGATCGCAAGGACTTCGCCGAGGAATTTCAGCGCGAGCATGAGCGATTGGCCGACGAGGCGCAGCAACTGCTCGACAAGATCAACGACGTGAAGCAGGCCCGCGAGAAGAAGGGGGACAAGGAAGCGGTCGACAAGCTGAACAAGGCCGCCGACGCCGGCAAGAATTTGCCGCGCGACTTCCGCAAAGCGGGGGACGATCTCAAGAACAACGCTCCGCGCCAATCGCTCGGCCAACAAGAAAAGAACATCGACACGGCGAAGAAGATGGTTGGCGCTCTGGAAGGCCAGAAGGACGACGACATCGAACGGCTCAAGAAGCGTCGCGAGAAAGCGGACAACGCGAAGGAAGAGATCGAGAAGCTTCGCAAGAAGGCCGAACAGGTCGCCAACGATCCGAAGCTCAATCCCGAAGAGAAGGCGAGGGAGCTACGCAAGCTTGCCGAGCAAGTGAAGGAAGAGGCGAACAAGCTCGCCCGCCTGCAGGAAAATCGAGCGGCCCGCGAGATGCGCGAGGCGGCCCGCGACCTCGAAAAGGCGGCCGATCAGGCCGACATGGGCGAGGATCCCGGCGAAGCGGAGAAAAACGCGCTCGATCGTATCGAACAAGCGCAGAACGATCTCGACGACTTCCGCCAGGAGCTGGCCCGCGAACAACTCGTCAAAATCGCCGACAAACTCAAGGGATTGAAAGAACGACAGGACACGGCTCTGGAGCGAACCAAGGAATTGCACAAGAAAGTCGTCGAGCGGAAGAAGTGGAGCCCCGCTCTGCTCAAGACGCTTGAATCGGACGCGACCACGCAAGACGGCTTGGCCGAGGAGGCCCGCAGCTTGCAGGAAAAGCTGAAGGACGCGCTCGTCTTCGAGCACATCCTCGGCAAATCCGCCAAGGCGATGGACCAGGCATCCAAGACGATGTCGGCCCGCAAGGAGAAGGGGGCCGATCGCCGCTTCGATGATCCGTTCGACGACCGCAAGGAAATGGACGCCGACGAAGTGATGGACGAGGATCGCCGGCAGGGGGACATCGTCAAGTTCCAGACGCAGGCGGTCGATCGCTTGCAGCGATTGCTGGATGCCGTCGCGGAAGCGAAGCCCGAAGCGTTGGCCAAGGCGGATCCCAAGAAGGAACCCAAAGAGAACCCGATGAAGGAAGACCCCAAGGAGAAGGCGGAGCCGAAAGCGAATCGGCCGCCGGGGGACGGGATCCCGCCGATGGCGCAGCTCAAGGCGCTGAAGGGGGAGCAGGTGGAAGTGCAGGAACAAACGAAGGAATTTGCGCGGCGCCATCCCGATCCGGCCCGTTACAATGAACAGCAGCGCCGCGAGGTTCAGGAGATTCACGATGAGCAAGTGCGTCTGCGGCAGCTCTTCGAACGAATGACCGCGGACGTGAAGAGGGAAGAGCCATGATGCGTTTTGCCGGAGCGATTCTCGGTTGCGCCCTCGTGCTCGCCCTTGTCGGCGCGCAGGAAGAGGAGCCGCGTCTCAAGAAAAAGACGAAGGCGGCCATCCCTGCGCCCGAGAAGATCGATCAAGAAGAGAGGAACGACGTCCCCAAGAAGGAGGACGACGCGCCGAAAAACGACGGGAAAGACGCTGATCCCAAGGACGAGGGGAAGAAAGACGCCCCGGCCGAGGAGGATCCGCAGGCGATCATCGAACGGCTGAAGAAGAACCTGGAAGAAGCCGACACGAAGCTCAGCAAACCCGATCCCGGCGAACAAACCGCGAAGCTGCAGCAAGACATCATCGACGACCTCGAGAAGCTCATCAACCAGAAGCAGAACAATCAGGGTGGTGGCGGAGGAGGCGGCGGAGGCGGAGGAGGCGGCGGAGGCGGCGGTCAAGCCGGCGGCGGCGGTCAA
>JAIEPT010000012.1 GCA_019748295.1 Gemmataceae bacterium
GCGGGCGGTGAAAACGGAACGCCGGTGTCCACCGGCGCACCGCGTCACCGCTCGACTCTACCCTTGAGGCGAGCGGCGCCTGCATTTCTCCCCTCTCCCTCCGGGAGAGTCCGGGAGAGGGGCCGGGGGTGAGGGCGTGCGACGTGGCGCTGCGCGAGAAAAGTCACCCTCACCCCAACCCTCTCCCGGAGGGAGAGGGAGGCAGACTATCTCCTGCCGCTCGCTTAGAAGCTCCTCCTTGGTGATCGACTCTTTCCGCATGTTGGCGAAGAGAAAGTTCCCATCGCGAATCAAGCACAACGGCGACGGCGCGAGCCATGGACGGAGGGCGGGAAATCGGAAGGCGATCTGGTCGAGCAGATAGCTCCAGGCAACGATCGTCCCGCATAGAAGGATCGCTTCGGGCAGCGACTTGGTCCCCCGCCATGCCGTTTTGGGCCGCATCCGCGATGAGCACGACCACGAGCAGATCGCCGACGCTCAAGCTGCCCCCTTCGCGTCGCAAAACGCGAAGCATGCAGAAAGGCGCGAGATAACATGACGCTGCCGCGAAGGATCAGTTCGAGCGGCGCGGCGTTGAAGGAGAACAAGTTCTGCCAATCGATACGCATGAATCAAAGCCTCTGCGAAGACATCGGCTTCACGGCTCGAAAACAGGAATGCGGATGACATTCATGCGCCAATCCTTGAATTCGGGCGCCAGGTTGAGCGTGCCGATCGCCGAGGTCTCGGTTCTCTTTCCGGTCGCGGGGGGCAATTTCGTTTACCTGCGCGACGGCTATGGCCGATGGGCGGGATTCCTGTGGGGATGGGTGGAATTCTGGACCATTCGGGCGGCATCCATCGCGGCTCTTTCGACTGCGTTCGTCGATGGGCTGCATCGCGTCGTTCAGAATCTTGCGGGCGCCACCACGCCCTGGCTGTCGCCGACGATGCATGTCGGCCTGACCGCGAGCGTCATCGCGTTGCTGGCGGCCGTCAATTGTCGCGGCGTGCGCTGGGGCGGCGGCTTGCAACTCGTCGTCACCATCGCGAAGGTCGGCTCGCTCGTGTGCCTGATGGTGCTGCCGTTCGCGGTGGCGGGGTTTCGCGATCCGGAAGGGATTCGCGCCTCGCTGCTCGATCAATCGCCCTCAACCACGTTTTCCTGGAGCGGGCTAGTAGTAGGGGCGGCGTGGTTCGCATTGGTCAAACCCGCATCACGTTGGATTTGATCGTCGAGAAGTATCGAAACGGCATGACTCCTGAGGATATGGTTCGTGCTTACATCGTCCTTCAATTGGCTGACGTCTACGCGGTCATCGCCCATTACTTGCGTCACCAGGATGAGGTTGCAACGTATCTCGACCAGCGACATGCCGAGGCGAAGCGACTTCGCGAACAGATCGAATCGCAAACGCCGCCTCTGACGCGTGACGAGTTGGTTGCGCGTCAGCTGGTGTTTTTGGCGGAACACTGTCGAGTTGGTATCGTGGGAGACAAGAGGCTACCAGTATGCCAGAACGACCCTCATCCTACAAAGTTGAAGTAATTGACGCCATTTTCTCGGCGCGATGGGATTCTGCCAGCCAGTCTATAACCGATTCGCTTGTGACCTTGAGCGATGTTTCGGAGGGAATTCGGAAATACAATGCCGCCCACCCGGAGCAATCAAAGCCGATCAGCGATCGTAACCCGGCGAACTTCTTCAAAGACATCATCCGCAAGCGTGCCAATCACATGTGGCCTGCGCGGATACTCGCTCTCGGCTACACGGGAAAGCAAGTTACAGGAAGAAATGCCTGTTTTAGATTTGTCCCGCTTAGGGATGGGCAAACCGAGCCATTTCCCTCGCACGTTCCAGACCCAACTGATGCGACGCCAAGGATCAAAATTTCAAGCGTCAGCATGCCACTGGCATCTCGGCGTCTTGGAAGATCGGATGAATCATGGCTGATCCAAGTCGCCATAAGGTTGCACATTATCGACACGCACTTGGGGCTCTTTTCCCAGCGCAAAATCATCCAAGTCGACCACCTGCAAACAGCCGTAAAACTTGGTCAAAATGAGATTGACGCGATCCTCTTGGCAACAGAAGAGGCTGGCGCCGGCCAATCGCCGAGGGAATCAATCGTTTGCTGCGAAGCGAAAAGCATGAACGAGCAAGTGATCGAAGAACAGATCATCGGTCATGTTGCTTCTGTGTTCCAGAGCCTTCCAGGCACATGGAATACAGCTATACCAATATGTGTCAAAACTATCGCGAGGTCCGCTATTCGGGTGTTGGAATTTGAGGCTGTTGAACGGGAGAATGCGGCGGAACTGGTGCAGCTCACTCTCGTTAGCGACGCGATTTATGAGCTGGTCCCGCCGGTTCCCGGCATTTAGCATTCCGTTGCTTATAGTTCTTTTGTCGAGAAGGTCCTAAAAAGCAGTGATCTGACGGTCCTTGCGGGCAGATCATGGGCCTGGCCAGCGTAGTATCACTACTTCCTCACGTAATTGTTCCTTAGTAGCAGTAGATAGGCGGGTACGGAAGAGGTCGATTCGGACAACTTCATATCCAAGGCCTTCGGCGAGTTCTGAGAGGATCTGACCAGTACGGATCATCACCCGAAGATATGAGGCTTGATCGCCGACAACGTAAGCCAGTTGAGCACCACGCCGGAGGAACGGTCGCAAGCTCGCCAAGTGGCGCTGCATACCTCCGAAATAGAGTTTTGTGACCCGTGCATACATGCGCTCGAATCCGGATGTTTTTCCAAGTTCGATTCGCCTTTCCTCAATCGCTTTGGCAATTCGTTGAATCTCGCTGTTCCCGGCGACCTTCAAGTCGTCGTCATCGATTGCAAATACGCCCCTGGTATTGGAGCGAATTAGCGACCGCTTGAGTGCTCGTAGGTCATCTTTGCTCTTGATCAAACCGAGGATGACTGATTCAAGCCTCGTTGTCCGTGTATAGTCTTTCTCATTGGGATAGGGAGGCGAGGTGATAACCGCGTCGATGGAGTTTGGTTGCAAGAACTTGCTGATGTCTCTTGCATCTCCGTTGTGGACGCAGCTGTGGACGGCAGCACTCTTCTCGACGATTCGGAGATCATCCGCCATTCGTCTCACTTCACTGAGCCAAGGGGCGATAACGGCGGCGTCGTCTTTCTTTTTCCCAACGCCAACCTCTGGGCCGAAATGCAAGTTGCCGATTGGGCCAACTAGTGCCTTTGCCAGCGCAAGCCGAAGATGGTTCTTGTGTCGGCCTCGATACCGATCCAATGCCTCACGAAGCACAAGCGTCTTATGCATCGGCAACGGACTGATTGAATCGGTCAATATGAGTTTCAACAAGTCGTCCGGCAGCGTGCGCCGAGCCGATGCGGAGTGATTCATTGGCATCGGATCGTCTTCGATCCGATCCTCCGCGAGTTGCTCCCCAGCTTCATCGGCAATCCTTCGAGCTGCACGATAAAGCGAGTCTGCGTCTGCCGACCAATCAATCTTGGTTGAGCATGCCAATTGCGCCATTGCGTTCGCTTCGACGCCTACGCTCGGAATCCCGAGTTTCTTGCATTCTACCAGCGTAGTCCCGGTGCCGCAGAATGGGTCGAGAACAAGATCGCGATTGGTGGCGCCGAATTTTTGCAAATAGTCTCGCACCAGGTGGGGCGGGTAGGATAGCACGAAACGATACCACTCGTGGACAGGACGGTCGTCGTGTTGGAGTTTGTTGGCGTCGAAGTTCTTGATTGGCTTTGCCTTTGAGGCCAACATCGTATCTCCAGCTGAGAAACAGCCCCGCGAACCATGTCTGCGAGGCTGAGATTGATTTATCGCTGAACTGTTGTCAATGATCTTTCGAGACTTTTCGCTCGAACTCTTTCCGGCCACCCCGGTCTGGGCTACTCAGGACTCTCTTGATCGGTACGACCCATCTCCGGACTGAATCAGGCACAAGCATCTTGTTTGTACCATACCGAACGAATCGTGTGCGTCTTGGCAATCATCGGCTCTTCTTTTTGATTTCTCGACCCAGATCCGTTTAGGACGCGCCGCATGTCACTCGCTCTTCGCGGCGATGCGGATGGTGCGGAGGATGTCTTTGAAATCCTGCCGCCAGATTTGACGGCTCTCCCAGGTGCTGTCCATGCGGATCACGTAGGCGCGTTCGGGGTCCATCACGACGGCGATCAGGTAGTAGCGCTTCGGGTCTTCTTTGTTCACCAGCTTCAGTTCCGTGATCATGCCGCGACGGTCGCCGACGGCGTCGGCGATGGCCGCGTCGGAGCCGCCTTCTTCCATTGGGGCGAAGCGGTTGTCCTTGCTCTCTTCCTGTTTCTTGTCTTCCACATACTTGCGGGCGACAGCGAAGGTTTCCTTGAGGTCGGCTCCGCGGTCCATCGTGAAGACGAGGATCGATGCGTTCTTTCGGTTGTCTTTCTCCTTCGGGAATCGGCCGAAGAGGAACAGTTCGCCTCGCTCGTCCTCGTCCTTGGCGTCGTGCTTCTCCCAGATGCCGCTCGGCACTTTCATTTGGAAGGGGACTTTCACGGCGGCGAACGTATCGAGCTTTTGCGGCTGTTCGCGCCAACCTTGTCGCGTGGTGTCCAACGTGAAGCCGGCGGCTTCGCCTTCGATCTCGACCTTCGCCTGCTCCGCTTCTTCGAAACTGGGGGCGGCCACGAACAGCCAATAGCCGAAGCCGTGATGGCTGCACATGGTGCATTCGCCGTGGCGGAGGACGGAATTGAATTGGCCCTTGAAGCGGAACGACTGCGCTTCCTGGCCGCCCAAGGTGCTGGGTTTGGTCTTCGCGTCCAGTTCAAGGGCATCGCCGAAGTGCGATTCGAGGCGGTCGATCGCTTCCTTCAGCAGCTCCGCATCGCGGGGTCTTTGGAAACCATAATCGCGCACGGCCACGGCGAACCAGACGTCGGCCTTGGTGTGTTTGTACGCGACTCGAGCCATGAGTCGGGTGGTCAGCTCCTTTTCAGGAACCCACATATCCGTCGGCAACTTCAGCTTGAACGCCTTCTCGTCCTTGTTCTGGACGTTGCGGACCATGACCGCGAACGACCGCCCCGCCGCCTCATTTCCGCTTCCGTGCTCGCGGACATAGGGAACGAGCCAAAAGGCCGCGGCCCCGAGCGATCCCAGGAAGAGAACCAAGCCGACCGAAAGAGCCGTGTAGTGCTTCCATGTCCAGCGAGACTTGGTGACGATGGGGCGTGCCTGGACCAGCGATCCCGCTGACGCGGCTGCAAGGGCCAGGTCCGGAATGACGGCCCCAGAGCCAGTCGGAACGAACGACACCGAGTTCTCTTCGAGTACGACATCGACTTCCGCAACCGGCCGCGCCGCCAGCGGCATCGCGGCGGGTGGGCCCTTGATGGGCATCGCCATCACGGGAGATGCGTTCGGGCCGTTGGTCGCTACGGCCCGGTTCGGCGGAAGGGGCGTTGCTCTTGCCGGACTTGCGGGCATCGGCACAACGACGTTCTTTCGCGTTGCCGGCAGAGGCGGAGCTTTGACCGGCTGTGCAGGCAACGAGGGGGCTGATGGCTTTACGGGCGATGGTTTCGAAGCGGGAGCCGCCCCGGCCGCGCGAAACGAAAACGCATTGCCGCATTTGGGACACTTCAGGGCAGCCCCCGCCGCTTGCTGGATGTCGGCCGCGGTGAAGGCATGGCCGCAGATCGGATTGGGGCAGGGTAGGTTTTGCGACATCGGTTCGATTTCGTGGGGGCCGAGGGAGGAGAATCGGCTCGGTCCAATCCATTATCAGGCGGCCCGCCGCGAACTCAAGGGCCAGCCGCGATAAGATGTCGCCATGGCTGCCGATCGGATCGTGCATGTGCATCTGTTGCCCGACCTCCTGCCTGCCGGGGCACTGAAGGGCGCCGTCGCAGTGGGCATCGATGTTTTGCGTGCCACGACGACGATCGTGGTCGCGCTCGCCTCCGGTTGCCGAGAGGTGCGGCCGTGTGCCCATGTCGAGGAAGCCCGGGCGTTGGCCGACTCGATGCGGCTGGGGCAGACGCTCTTGGGCGGGGAGCGAGGCGGCATCAAGCAGCCGGGATTCGACCTGGGCAACTCGCCGCGCGAATACTCGCAATCGATCTGCCAGGACCGCACGCTCGTCTTCACGACTACCAACGGCACTCGCACGCTGGCGCGCATCGCCGAGGCGGAGCGGGCCGTGGTTGCCGCCTTCGTCAACTTCAGCGCCGTCTGCGAAGCATTGCGGCACGACGGTCGGCCATTGCATCTGGTCTGTTCCGGGATCGACGGGCAGCCGGCTTTGGAAGACACGCTCCTGGCGGGCGCCTTCGTCGATTGCCTGAGCGACACGTTCGAGATGCAGCTCAACGACAGCGCTCGCCTGGCCTGGGATTCCTTCGACAATCATGGCCGAGTGCTGCTGGGCGCCCTGGAAGTGTCGCAAGGCGGCCGGCATCTGCAGTCGATCGGCATGGGGGACGATCTCGCGGTCGCGGCCGAGGTGGACCGCTTCCACATCGTGCCCGAAGTGCGGCGCGACCCGTTGCGCATCGAGGTCGCATCCGTGGGGATTTCGAAGACCCATTGGCAAAAGTAAGCGACTGGCAGCGACTTCGAAGATGTTTCGAAACCTTGTCTTCCGCTTGCGGCTTAGCGTTCGGAGAAAGCCCTGTTCTCGCTAAGCCGCAAGCGGAAAACCCGAACAAACGGCGCTGAGACCTTTTCTTATGCGCTCACTTGCGGAAATCGATTCGGGCGATGCGGTTGATGCCCACCAACGAGATGCGGGCCGGATCGTCCGCGGAAACGAGACGCCAGGCGCGCAGGCCGCGGCCGATGGCGTATCCGCCCCGGCGTTCGAAACGGCTGCGGCGAAGTTGGCGCACTTCGGCCGACGAATCGTGCGCGGACCCCACATACGACGCGAAGAGGCGAACCATCGCTTGATCGCTGCTCCAGGTGCGAACGCGAGCGGGAATCCAAAGCACATCCTGAAAGCCGTGCGGCGGTTGAAGCTCGATCATGGCAAGGCTCGCGAACGGCACATCCGCGAGCGTCTGCTCGTGAACGCACACCACATGAGGTCCGGTCAGTTCGTCCGCGTCCCAAAGATCGCTGAACGCAACCTGCTTCTCGTCCGTCATCGTCGCGACGCCACGAACTCGCGGCGTCAGCAGACGGGCGTGGTCGAGCGACTGCTTCGCCTCGGCGAATTCCCCGGCAGCATGCTCGCGGATGGCTTGATCGAAGAACTGAGAGTACGCCGACAACGGTTCCGCCATCGACGAACGCGCCACATCGGCGCGCGGATCGGTCTGCCGGCGGACCCAATCCTTCACCCGCAAGAGCAGCGGCTCGAATTGCTGTTGGATGCCGCGATCCGGGAGAAGTTGCTCCACGGCTCGAAGTTCGGCAAGGGCGCCGTCGAAATCTTCGAGGAAGCCCTTGAGTTCCATCGCCATGAAATGCTGGCCGGGATCATCGCTCGGCTCGGCGTCGAGCAGGGCCACCGCGTCGCGGAAGGCGGCCGATAGGAGCATCTCTTCCAGCGTCATGCCGTCCTCCGTGATGTCGCCGGATGCGCGGGTCCAGAAACTTCGAGAGCCGCGGGCGATGCTACATGGGTAGGCGCGCCGACGGCTCCTGAAAATGCTGGGCTGCTGGCAGCACTTACGGCGCCGGGCTGAAGAGGATCACCTCGACCCGGGCAGCCGGCAGCGATTCGCCTTCGGGCTGTTGCGGCGGCTCGGCTCCGCAGCCGATCGGCTTGACCGCCCGCGACGACCACCAACCCATGCGATGCACTCCGTGTTGCGATCGCAGGTAGTCCGCCACCGCCTCGCTCTGCTTCTGCGTGAGCGTGACGGCGAAGTCGGCATTGTCCCCCGGAGCCGCCATGGCCGCAACGACTATTTCCGATCCGCTCGGTTTCGTCGCCGCCAGCCACTTGCCCGCATCGTCGAGCCGTTGCTTGCCCGACGTCGTGAGAATCGCCTTCCCAGGCTGGAAAAGCTGCTCGACGGCAAACACCTTGCGGCTCCGATGGCTTTCCGGGCGAACCAGTTCCTTTTGCACATCGACAACGTAATCGCGCACCAGCGGGAGCGACTTGATGGCGTCGGCATTCTGCTTTACCGAGGCAACCATCCTCCGCACATCGGCCAGCGACTGCATGGCTTCGGCGTAGGCGCCGTCGTTCTTCACCAGCTTGCCGAGCGTGCCGTTGCCGCTGCGCACATCGCCGATGGCCCCCTTCATCTCGGCAAGGGCAGCGACCAGCTCGCGATGCAGCGTGTCGTCCTTCACGAGTTTGCCCAGCGTTCCTTCCCCCTTCTCGACGGCGCCCATCGCGACGTCGATTTTGCCGAGCACGGAATTCAGCCGAGTGGTCGCCTGGCGCAGATCGGAAGCGACCTCTTCCGCCGAACCCGCCCCCTTTCGGAAAGCCTGCAACGAAGCGTCGATGTCGCCGAGCATGGAGTTCAATTTGCCCGCCGATTGCGTCAATGCATCGATCAGCTCCGGCGTTTCCATCGCCGCGAGCGCGGCGCCATCCGTCACTGGATCCGCATCCGCGGAGCCGGGAACGAGGCGGATCGTTTTGTCGCCGACGAGTTGCGGCTGCTCGATCTTGATGCGGGAATCGTGGCGGACGAGATGGCGAACCTTCCCGGCAATCCGCAACTTGAGGACGACTTTTTGGCCTGGTTCGCGTGGAGCGACGACCTCGACGACTTCGCCGACGTCGATCCCTTGCAGCCGAACGCGCGTCCCCGCTTGCACGCCGCCAATGTCGGCGAATGCCGTCTCGACATGGAACGCGTCGGCGCCGAGCCCCTTGCGGCTCTGCACCTGGTAGAAGGCGTAGCTGCCTGCCCCGGCGGCCGAAAGAACGGCGAGGCCAAGGATCAAGGCGCGACCGGCGGAAAGATGGCGTGACACGAGAAGCGTCTCCGGGAGGAGCCGACCGTCTCCGCGAAGGCGAAAGACAAGCCTCCCCATTATAAGGGGCTTCGTTCTGGCCGAAAGATTATTGCGATGAAGAAGCCATGAGAGCTGGTTCCACGTGGGCAATGGTGCAGACCGGACTGGGAAGCTCGCTGCGCGGACGACTGTTTCTTTCGTTCCGTCCGCCCTCGTTTCCAAAAATGTACTAACCTACCGTTAACGACCCTTTCAAGCGAGCGGCGCCTGCATTTCTCCCCTCTCCCTCCGGGAGAGGGGCCGGGGGTGAGGGCGTGCGACGTGGCGTTACGCGAGAAAAGTCACCCTCACCCCAACCCTCTCCCGGAGGGAGAGGGAGGTAGACTAGCTCCTGCCGCTCGCCGAAGCAGGGCCGGTCGTTCCCCCAAGAAGTTGGCCTTGCTCGCGATCCGAACGGTCGGCCAAAATCGCTCGGCCAAAATGCCGACTTCCCCCCGTCGGAGTCTCCCCTTGAAGATCGCAGTCATCGGCACCGGTTACGTGGGCCTCGTCACTTCCACTTGCTTCGCCGAGAGCGGCAACGACGTCGTCGGCATCGACAAGGACGAACGCAAGGTCGCGACCCTGGATCAGGGCAAACTGCCGATCTACGAGCCGGGCCTGCTCGAACTCGTCACGCGCAATCGCCGCGAACATCGCCTTCGCTTCAGCACCGATCTCGCCGCCGGCGTGATGGACGCCCGCGTCGTCTTCATCGCCGTCGGCACGCCGCAATCCGAAAGCGGCGCGGCCGATCTCTCGAATCTGTGGGCCGTCGGCGACGCCCTCGCGCCGCACCTCCGCAAGGATGCTCTCGTCGTCACCAAAAGCACCGTTCCCGTCGGCACCAATCGGCATTTGGCCGAGCGGATGTCGAAGATTGCGGGCCGGCCGATCGATGTCGCGAGCAATCCCGAGTTCCTTAAAGAAGGCGCCGCCCTCGACGACTTCATGAAGCCCGACCGCGTCGTCGTCGGCGTGCGTCGCCCCGAGTCGGCCGAGGTGCTGCGCGAGTTGCATGCGCCCTTCTTGCGAACCGAACGCCCCTTCCTCGTCATGTCGCCTGAAAGCGCCGAGATGACGAAGTACGTCGCCAACGCGATGCTTGCCACCAAGATCAGTTTCATCAACGAGATGGCGAATCTGTGCGAGAAGCTCGACGCCGACATCAACGACGTTCGCCGCGGCATCGGCCACGATCAACGCATCGGCTTCCAGTTCCTCTTCCCGGGCCCCGGCTACGGCGGTTCGTGCTTCCCCAAGGACGTCAACGCCCTCATCTATCTCGCGAACAACCTCGGCGCCTCGGTCAAGCTGATGGAAGCCGTCGATCGCGTGAACGTCAAGCAAAAGCAAGTGCTGCCGACGAAAGTGAAAGGCTATTTCGGACCGGATCTAACGAAGAAGACGATTGCGATTTGGGGATTGGCGTTCAAGCCGCGTACCGACGACATCCGCGAAGCGCCCGCCCTGGTGCTGATCGACGAACTGCTGGAAGCCGGCGCCCAGGTCCGCGTCCACGATCCCGAAGCCGCCGCGAATGTCCGCGCGATCTACGGCGACAAGCTCACCTACTGCGACCGCCCTTATGGAGCCCTCGAAGGCGCCGACGCTCTCTGCGTCGTCACCGAGTGGCAGGAGTTCCGCAACCCCGACTTCGAGGTCATGCGCCGCCTCATGCGGAAGCCAGTCATCTTCGACGGCCGCAATTTGTACGAGCCGAAGACGGTCAAGAGCCAAGGCTTCGAGTACTTCAGCATCGGCCGCCAAATCTAGCCGCGTATTGCTCCCCTCTCCCCTTGGGGGAGAGGGGCTGGGGGTGAGGGGGCGGCCCCTCGCGGCGGCTCACTTTTCTCTCCACGGTCCATTTCCCTTGCAGGTCTTCCGCTTGCGGCTTAGCGTTCGCGTGGACGAACCTCGGATCGCTAAGCCGCTAGCGGTGGTCGCGGAATGTGAACACTCGATCCTGTATGTGCCCTTCCCGCGGAACGCCGCGGAGGGCGTTCCCTACAACGCATCATGCCGCGCTCGCCTCGCTTCGCTCCTTTCGTTACCATTTCCTCTATGCCCCGCAAATGAAACCGATCGGGAGATCGACATGCTTACCTTGCGATTGCTCATCCTGGTGCTGGGGGTTTCGCTCGCTCTCGCGGCGACCGCCTCGGCGCAATCCGAAGCGGACGTCAAAGCCAATACCTTCCTCAACGCCTTCGTGGGCAAGCTTCGGCCCATGGAGATCGAAGGCGCCCGTGCCTGGTGGAACGCCAACATCACCGGCAAGGACGAGGACTTCAAGAAGAAGGAAGAGATTCAGAACAAGATCGATCGCTTCCTCGCCGACCGCGACCAGTTCGCTCAACTGAAGGCGATCAAGGAATCGAAGATCGAGGAACCGCTGCTGCGCCGGTCGATCGACGTCATCTACTTGCAATCGCTGGAAAAGCAGGTGGACGTCGAACTGCTCGACAAAATGTCCGCGCTGGCCAACAGCGTCGAGCAAAAGTTCAACACCTTCCGCGCGGAGGTGGACGGCAAAAAGCTCGCGGATGCCGAGGTGCGGAAGATTCTCAAGTCGTCCACGCTTTCGGAAAAACGGAAGGAAGTATGGGAGGCGTCCAAGAAGGTCGGCGCCGTCGTGGAACCGGAACTGAAGGAACTCGTCCAGCTTCGCAATCAGGCCGCCAAGAAGCTCGGCTTCGCCAACTACCACGCTCTGATGCTGAATCTGAACGAGCAAAACGGCGAAGATCTCATCAAGCTCTTCGATCAGCTCGACGACCTGACCCGCGAGCCGTTCTTCAAGGCGAAGGGCGAGATCGACGCCCAGCTTGCGAAGAACGTCGGCGTGAAGGTCGAGGATTTGATGCCCTGGCATTACCACGATCTGTTCTTCCAAGAAGTGCCCGCCGTCTTCCAGGCGGATCTCGACAAGACCTACTCAAGCGTGGACATTATCGCCCTGTGTCGCGATTTCTACCGAGGCATCGATTTGCCGATCGATCTGGTGATCGAGCGAAGCAACAACGATTTCGCGCCGAAGCAAGGCAAGAGCCCGCATGCCTTCTGCATCGACCTGACCCGCGGCGGCGACGACGTGCGTGTGCTGGCGAACGTGGTGCCGAACGAATACTGGATGTCCACCATGCTGCACGAGTTCGGCCATTCGGTCTACAGCAGCATCAACATCCCCGCGAAATTGCCGTACGTCCTTCGCACCGAAGCCCACATCCTCGCCACCGAAGGCGTGGCGATGATGTTCGAGAAAATGTCGAAACGACGCGGCTGGCTCGAAAAGATGGGCGTGAAGCTCGACGATCCGGACGCCTTCCAAACGACCGCGCGGAAGATGCAGCGCTATCAGCTCCTCGTCTTCTCGCGCTGGTGCCAGGTGATGCTGCGGTTCGAGAAGGCGATGTACGAGAACCCCGACCAGGACCTCAACAAGCTCTGGTGGGACATCGTCGAGAAGTATCAGGGGATGAAACGCCCCGCGGGCCGCAACGCGCCGGACTACGGCAGCAAGATCCACATCATCGTCGCCCCGGTCTATTACCACAACTACATGATGGGCGAGCTGTTCGCCTCGCAACTCCACCACGCGATTGTACGCGAGGTTTACAAGGGAGCGGATCCCGAAAGCGTCGTCTACGTCGGCAACAAGGAAGTTGGGGCGTTCATGCGAGCCAAGGTCTTCGATCCGGGCCGCACGCTGAGCTGGAACGAACTGACGCGTTTCGCCACTGGCGCCCCCCTGAGCGCGGAAGCGTTCGCGAAGGACTTTCAGGCGAAGTAAAGAATAGTCCTCACGCTCCGCGTGAGGTCAGCGAGAGTAGTCCTCACGCTCCGCGTGAGGTCAGCGGCGATGCCAGGTCAAACCGATATGTTTTCGTGAGTAGTCCTCACGCTCCGAGCTTGTGATTTTTTGCCGAAAACTCGAAACGATCCCTCAAAAACGTCGTGTTTCAGACGGGTTTTTCCGGCGGTTCGGCAAAAAATCACAAGCTCTCCGCGTGAGGTCAGCGGCAATGCCAGGTCAAACCGATATGTTTTCGTGGCGACAAGTTTATCTAACTTGTCGGAATCGAATCTTCTGAAGCCATTTGAACAAGTTGGATAAACTTGTTTCCACGGTCGTCAGACTTTGCATCGCCGCTGACCTCACGCGGAGCGTGAGGACTACTCAGCCGCTTACGTGCTCGCCAAGATGTGCATGATGTCCGCGTCTTTGACGATGTAGGTCTTGCTCTCCAGTCGATACAAGCCGCGGGTTTTGGCTTCCTTCATCGACCCGCAGGCGACGAAATCGTCGTAACCCACCACTTCGCCGCGGACGAAGCCGCGGGACAGATCGGTGTGGATCGCGCCGGCGGCTTCCATGGCGCTCACGCCGTTGATGATGGGCCATGCTCGGCATTCGTCTTCGCCGACGGTGAAAAACACGATCAGGCCCATGCCCGCGAAGATTTGCCGAACCACCTCGTCGCGCGAAAAGCCGGTCACGCCCATGTCGCTCATGAATGCCTTGCGATCCTCGTCCGACAGTTCCGACAACTCCATTTCGAGCTTCGCGGGAGCGGCCACGGCGTCGGGGGCGAGTTCGAGCAAATCCTTCGGCAACTCCTTGCCTCCCTGATCGTCCCCCTGGTTGACGAAGACCAGTTGCCGCTTGAGCGTGAGCAGTTGAAAGCTGCGGACGGCCTTCTCCTCGTCCTCCTTCAAGCCCAGAGCGGAGGCGGGTTGGCCCTCCTCGAAGCCCTCGTTGATGCGCGTGAGGATGTCGATTTCGAGCTGATCGCGTTCCTTTTCCTTGGCGGGCTTGGCCTTCTTGAGCTGATCGCGAAGCTTGTCGATGCGGGACATGACGATTTCCATGTCCGCCACGAGCATCTCATCGCGGAACTTGCGGAGTTCGTCCGCCAAATTGCCGCCGGAATAGCCGTTGAGCACGATCAGGAGGCCGTCGGCATCGCGCATGATGCCGAGCCGTCGAGCGTTGTCGCGGCGTTCGCTTGGGTTGAGCCCGGGCGTGTCGAGGAACTCCATCTTGGCGGCGGTGGTCTTCTTCGGCTTGAAAAGGCCCGAGAGAAATGTGAGCCGCGGATCCGGAACTTCCGGTTTGCCCATCTGCCCCTGCTGACTTCGCGAGGGATCGGGCACGACGCCGGTGAGCCATTGGAACACCGTGCTTTTGCCCGACCCGGAGAACCCAGCGATACCGACTTTCATGGAGAAGCTCCTGACCGAGACTGATGATTCGCGCGATGAGTCGCCCGCGAAAGCGCTCATTGTACGGAAGGCTCGAAACCCCGCCGCACGAGAGGACGGAGTGGATATGCGGCGACAGCGAAGCTTCCCCTCTCCCCCGCCGGGATCAAGTGGATCCCTGCGATCGAGTTGCCGCGGGGGAGAGGGTGGCCGAAGGCCGGGTGAGGGGCGCTTCGGAAGACAGGTGTTTTCATAGACGCCACGTTCCCTGAACTTCTATGTCCAAAAAGGACCAGCCTTCTGAAGCTCCCCTCACCCGCCCTTCGGGCACCCTCTCCCCCGCGGTGATTATTGGGCGTGGGCGATCGGGATCCCTGCGGGGGAGAGGGGATGCTTCGCTGTCGCCGCTAGCAGGCGACGCGCCAGACGAAGATGCATTCGGGCGAACCGGGGACGGGGTGGGCGCCGAGATCGATGCAATCGATCGCGATACGCAATGACGTTCGCGTTGCGTGGCTGACGATGATCGGGCCGCCGAGCGATTTGGTGAGTTGCTCCATGCGCTGGGCGAAGTTGACCGTTTCGCCGATGGCGGTGAACTCACGGCGACGGCGCGGCTTGTCGCCGTCGTCCAGCGTGGCGCCGAAGCATCCGACCAGAGCCGGGCCGGTGTGGATGCCGATGCCGACGACGAGGCGTTGTTCCCCGGCGACCTCGAGATCGGCATTGAGCACCGCGAGGCGTGCCAGCATTTCGCGGGCACAGTCGAGCGCCAGGTCCGCATGATCCTCGCGTGGGCCGGTCGCGCCGAAAAGAGCCATGACGCCGTCGCCGAGGAACTTGTTCACGTAGCCGCCTTTCTGCTCGATCGCCTGCACGGCAAGCGTGAGGAAGCGATTGAGCAGCGAACCCACTTTTGCGGGATCTTCGCCGGCACAACGGCGCGTGAAGCCGCGGATGTCGGCGAAGAGAACGGTGATGCGTTCGAGCTTCACCTCGAGGCCGTGGTAGCGATCGAGAATCTGGTCGCGTACTTCGGGGCTGACGAACTCGCCGAAGGTGTCGCGGGTTTCGCGGGCTTCCAAAAGGGCGAGGGCCATGTCGTTGAACCGGTCGGTAAGCCGGCCCCATTCGTCAGGTCGCTGGTCGCCGATGCGCGTTTCCAAATCGCCGCGTGCGATGCGGTCCGTGGCTTCGCCGTGGCTGCGCACCCAGGCACGCAGGTCAAGGCCGACCACGGCGAAGATGACGAACCCCGTGACGCTGCTGGCGGCGAATACGCCGAGGGCGATGCCTATTTCTTGGACGGGATCGAGTCGCGAGTAGACGAAATTGATGGCCAAGACGAGCAAGGCGAGCAACGGCACCCACGCCGCCGCGACCCAAAGCAGGACGACGCGCTGAGCGAACGAGAGCCGAACCACGCCTTGAATATCGGCGGGGCGGACGTCCTTGAAGAAATCGGAATAGAGAAAACGCGTGAGGTAGGATTCGAAGGGGAAATAGGTCTGCATCGTCGTGAACAAGGCCGTAACCACGAACGAGAGGACGAAGTGTCCCCAGATAGGCGAGGCGTTCTCGGTCCCGCCGACCCCGCAGATCACGGCGGGGAAAATGACGCCCCCAGGGAGGATGGCGATGAGATTGACGACGAGTTGCCAAGCCGGAAGATTGATGAGCCGCTTGCGGGCATGGTCGAGAAAAGCGGGATCGACGGGTGCGCCGGACAGCAACTTCTGCCGAGCCTGAATCAGCGGCCGCATGAGAAAGAACATGGCCATGAGTGCCGCCGGGTAGGCGACGACGTTGTAGATGGTGCAGGCGACATTCCAAAACGCATCGGTCTGCTTCTCGGTCATGAAGCGGCGGACGATGAGGAAATCGTTGTAAAGAAAACTGAAGACGCTTCCGCCGAGATTCGAGGCGACCGCCAAGAGCACGAGGCCCACGAATGGCTGCCGCCGAAAGAAGCCAGGCCGCGGAGTTCGAATCTCCGGCGGCGCAGGCTCGAGGGTGTTGGGGGCCAGGTTCATGGCAAAGGCTTCGCCATCATGAAGAGGCCCAGTCGTCCAGTCCACGCGACCGCTTTGGCGTTTCCCGACTAAATCTTAATTTCCGCCAGGGCATTTGCAAGAGTATCGATGTCTTCCGCCGTATTGAACGGACCAGGGCTGACGCGGACGGCGCCGTCCGGGAACGTGCCGATCGCCTTGTGAACATAGGGCGCGCAATGCAGGCCCGGGCGGATGGCGATCTCGAATGCTTGGTCGAGAATGCCTCCGATCTCCGGAGCCGGCAAATGTTCGGCGCGGAAGCTGATGGTCCCCACGCGTCGCGCATGGTCGCGGTGGCCGAACGTTTCGTAACCGCCGATTTCGTCGAGGCGTCGCCAAAGGCGTTCGACGAGTTCCACTTCGTGGCGATGGATTTTTTCGAGCCCCTGTTCCGTCACCCAACGCACGCCGGCAGCCAATCCGGCGACGCCGAGGACATTGGGCGTGCCGCCTTCGAGCCAGTAGGGCATTTCCTTGGGTTGCGTCTCGCTGGAGGAATCGCCGCCGGTGCCGCCTTCGCGCCAGACGCCGACCTTGGCCCGCGGGCCGACATAGAGCGCGCCGGTGCCGGTCGGTCCCATCAGCGACTTATGGCCAGGAAACGCGATGAGATCGAGGTGCATCGCCTGAACATCGATCGGAATCACGCCGGCGGTTTGGGCGACGTCCACGAGGAAGAGCACATCCCCCTTCCTCGCGATTTGGCCCATCTCTGCGATTGGCTGCACCGTCCCAAGGACATTGCTGCCGTGCGTGAGGGCGATCAATCGGGTCTGCGGCGTAATCGCTTTGCGAACCGCATCGGGGTCGATCGTCCCGCCCGCATCGGCAGCAAGCCGTGTGAGGTTGATCTTGCCCGCGAGTTCCATGGCCCGCAAAGGCCGCGAAATGCTGTTGTGTTCGAGGTCGCTGGTGATGACGTGATCGCCCTCGCGCAGCACGCCCTTGAACGCCATGTTGAGCGCATCGGTGCAGTTGAGCGTGAACGCGAACCGCTCCGGCGCCTCGCCATGGAAGAACTGATTGAGCACATGCCGGCAATCGTCGAGCGCATGCTCCGCCGCCAAAGCCATCTTGTGCCCGGCACGACCCGGATTCGCGAGGCTCGAACGAGCGAAGCGGTCGAGCGCCTGGTAGACGACTTCCGGCTTCGGAAAACTAGTGGCGGCGTTATCGAGGTAGATCATGTTGGATTGCGGTTGGTCCGGCTCGTTTTGCGATTATTTGCGAACGTGAAAGGCATCGCTTACTTTCACTTCGCGGGTGTCTCGAACGACTTCGTAATTCACGCGGAGTGGCGGAACCTTCAACACCCATAGCCCTTCAGACAGGTATTCGCCTGCAAACGGATCTCGGGTGAGCAGTTCCTGGATTCGGCGATCGGCATAGGTGACGTCATTCGGTTGGGGATCGGTGAGGTAAGCCTCGGCAAGTGCTTCGGTTGCCGAATCACTCCAGTGAACGGCAAAGGCCATTTACTTGCTCCATTTTGCCTTGAGCGTTTTGAGGATTTCGTCCTTTCGCTCTCGAGTAAGCGAACCTTCTTTCTCTCGGACGCTTTCGAGCGTCCGCATCATTTCGCTCACTTGTTCGCTCGTGTACCACGGCTCGCTGGAAGCCATCCGAGACTTGTGCCTCTCGACCATTTCACGCACTTTGAGCGACATGGCAGTGCCAATTACAACGCCGCTCGCGTCGCACAATTCAACGACCTGCATGGCATTCGCAAAAGCGGAGACTTGCTCTGGAGTAAGCTCAATACGACTCATAATTTCGCCTCGCCAATTTCGGGACGCTTCTTGCCTGACTTATTCTACCGCCCTAGTTTCGCCTTCGGCAGCAACGTCGCCACCTTCCATTTGGCCAGCGACTTTCGACCAAGCGTCAGTTCGACTTCATCGGACGCCAGAAATATCGTCCGATCACGATAACCGCCAGCATGGCCAGGTCTGGGGTATCGATAAACTTCGATCTGCCGGTCAACGACGTTGACGATCCAATACTCAGGAACGCCCGCATGCGAATAGATTTCGGCCTTGGCCGTTCGATCGAAGTCCACGCTGCTGTTCGCAACTTCAACGACGAGGAACAAATCCGAGCCGGACGGATGCCGATCGTCATACTCATCTTCCGGAGGTCGGGCAGCAATGACATCTGGTTCCGGTTCGCTGTTGCCCAGTGTGACGGCCGATTTCGTGCGGATGATCGCGTCGTCTCCATAGGCTTCGCCCAACAGCCGCGAAATGCGATTTACCGCGAAATCATGTTGAGGATCGTGCGGCGCCTTCGTCACCAAGCAGCCGTCGATGAGTTCGATCGGATCGTCTTCCTGCAGCACCCCTGTCGCGATCATCTGGTGGTACTGATCGAGCGTAATGCGATGGATGCGCTCAGGCCATGCTGATGCCACGGTCGGCGTTCCGATCGGTTGCTTTGCGGCAATCATGAGCGGTCACCTACAAGTTCTGGTCGCGGAACCGCGCTACTGACTCCACTTCCGCGACCGCCAGCTCCACGTCGACATGGAAGTAAAAACGCAACGGAAGGATGTCGATGAACCGCAAGCCTTCCGACAAATCCATCCCTTTGTGGGTCGCGCGGTTTTCGAGAACTTGATTCGCCGTCTGTTTCGCCTGATGCGCAACTCTCGATCCGTGGACGTCGCCCACCAACGCGCCAATGCAATGGTCGCTTGCTTCGGCCATACGACGCGAAAAGCCACTAGGTCGCCTGGCTTTCGTGGAAGCGTTCCAGGAGTACTTCGAGTCGTTCCGGGCCGCAGGGCCCTTCTTTGGCCCAAGTTTCCTCGAGCATGTCGAGCATTTGCGTCACTTGCTCGGTACTGTAACGCGGACCTGGCTCCTGCGAGCGGCGTTTGCACTCGGCGATGATGGTCTCCAGCTTGGGCGGAATGATCTTGCCCAGCGTCTTGCCGGATGCGTCGAAGATCTCGACAGGATCGAGCGCGGATGCGACGATCGCGTTTTGTTCGGGCGTCAGTTGGATGCGTTCCATGGTTCGCTCCTCCTGTTGCGCGTTATTGCGCCGCGTGCTTCCGCTCAATGCCCGATGTACTTCGCGTAAAGCACGCGGGCTTTCTCGGTGTCGTCCGTCCCCTTGATGATCGCTCGGCCATCGGGGAAAACGGTGAACTCGTAGGTTTCCACGTCGAACTTCAGGAGAAACTTGTTGAAGCTCACCTTGCCCCCCATCGTTTCCAGATGGCGGGCCATTTCGCCGAAATTGAGCTGCGAGGCGGCGCGATGCGAGACCTGCACGGCATTGCGGCCGCAGAGGGTGGTGGTCTGCGAGCCGTGCTGGCCTTCGAGCCATTCGAACTTTCGGTGCTTGCAGCAGGGGCAATCGACTTTGCCAAGCAAGGGGGCGATCTTGATGCGGCGCATCTGGTTTTCCCAGACGTCGAGGTAGATTAGTTCGCGATTCACCTTGTCCATGGCGCCCGTGAGGATCTTGAACGCCTCGGCCACCTGGAAGTTGGCGATGATGCTGACGATGGCGCCAAGCACGCCCGCGGTTTCGCAGGTGCCTGCTTCGCCCGGATTCGGCGCCGCCTCGAAGACGCAACGCAGGCACGGCGTTTGGCCGGGCAGGATCGTCATCGTTTGGCCGTGGCTGCCGATCGAACCGCCGTAGACCCACGGCTTGTTCAGCTTCACGGCCACGTCGTTGATGAGGTAGCGGACCTCGAAATTGTCGGTGCCGTCGAGGATGAGGTCGGCATCCTTGCAAAGGCCTTCGATGTTGGTGCGATCGATGTCGGCGACGACCGACTCGACTTCCACTGCCGAGTTGATGAGGCGGAGCTTACGCGCCGCGGCTTCCGCCTTCGGCACATTATCGGCCACGTCTTTTTCATCGAAGAGGATCTGCCGTTGCAGATTGTGGATTTCGATGAAATCGCGATCGATGATGCGGACGAAGCCGACGCCGCCGCGGACGAGGGCATTGGCGAGGACGGTGCCCAGAGCACCGCAGCCGGCCAGCGTGACGCGGGAATCGCGGAGCTTCATCTGCCCTTTTTCGCCCACGCCGTAAAATCGCATCTGGCGGGAGTAGCGTTCGAGAGACGGATCGGTCGGCATCGTTCGGTTCCGGTGGTAAACAATGGTTAGCCGCGACGCGCCGCGGAGCGCGGGGAAGGCGCCCAATCGTCGCATGGCAAGCAGTCCGCGCTCCGCTGCGCGTCGCGGCTAACCGGGATCAGGCCAGGTTCTTGCGCCCCTTCGGCTTGTCCTCGTCCGGCCCGACGCCGAACTCGAAGAGGAACGTGCGAAGGAACGTCACCTCTTCCTGCGGCCATTTTTCGGTGCGGGCGAAGTCCTGCAGCACTTCCATGTCTTCGCGCACCCGTTTCAGTTCCGGGCCGCTGAGGCGTTGCAGGTAGGTGGCGAAATAGTTGAGCGCCTCATTGGCAGCCGAGTCGTTGACGACGGCTTCATCGGAGCCGTCGAGAAAGACCACGGCATGGAGCACCGCGAGCAGCATCGGGTGGATGCCGAGTTCTTCGGGGATGAGCGGGAAAACCGCCGCCCCCTCGGGCACTTCCGCTTGCGGGGCGCAATCCTCTTCGTCCTCATCATGTTCGTCGTGGTTCTGGCTCATTTTCAGCCTCCCGCCACGGCCGGGATGATGCTCACTTCGTCGCCGTCCTTCACTGCCGTCTCGAGGTTTTCGAGATAGCGGACGTCTTCGTCGTTGAGGTAAATGTTGACGAAGCGCCGCAACTGGCCCTTGTCGAACAAGCGATCGACGATGCCAGGAAACTTGGCGCCGACGTTGGCGAGCACATCCTGCACGCTGGCCCCGCTCGATTCGACGGTCGCCTGCCCATCGGTATGTTGCCGCATCGGGGCGGGGATATGGACTTTCACTGCCATGGTGGGAGAACCTTTCCTCTGCAGAGACGGACGTTGCTGGGCGTCGCTAGGTGGTGCATTCTTATGGGCCGCAAGGCGTTCGACGAAGGCACGATGCTCGGGGCTGGCGAGGCCTTCGCGAAGCGTGGACTCGAGTTTTTCGAAATCGGACTGAAGAAGCGATTCCGGATGAAGCCAAAGCCCAGGAAAAACTCGACTCTGAAGCACGCCATCGACCGGCTGCAACTTGACATATGCTCCGCCTTCAAGGGCAAACCAATCGAGCTGCTTGTCCAGCACTCTCCAAACCAGATACTCCTCAGCTCCATTACGCTGGTAGGCGCGAAGTTTGTCGTGCAGATCATAGCTGACGGAACTCGCTGCGACTTCCATCGCCAAATCGGGAGCCCGGTCGAGGCTTGATTCGATGAGTTTCGCCTTGCCGCCGCACTCGGGTTTCACGAAGAGCGAGAGGTCCGGTTGAAACTCGTTTTTCTCGTCGAGGATCACCGTCCCGTTGTCGGCTCCCTGAACGCCAGGCGTCCGAAAACAATACAAGGCAAGCCAGCCGCCCAAAGTGAGGTGAGGGGCGGCATGATTCGGAATGGAAACCGGCGACGCCATGTAGACCACCCCTTCCACGAGTTCGGCCTTTTTCACTTCAGGCATGGCCGAATAACGGCGATGAAACTCCGCTTGCGACAAGCGGTCGCCGGTTTCCAAAGGCGGAACGAAATCGCTTGGTGGGGGCGGAGCAGGCATCTGCACATGCGGGGAGGTCACGGCCGCCATGATCAGCCCTCCTTCGGTTTGGAATTCGCCGCGAGGCGTTCGACGAAGGCGCCATGCTCGGGGCTGGCAAGGCCTTCGCGAAGCGTGGATTCGAGCTTTTCGAAGTCGGAGCCGACGAGCGCCGCGACATTCAGATAAAGCCCTGGAAAAACACTGCTTCGTTGAATTCCATCGGCCGAATCGGCTCGAACGAACTTGCCTTCGCGAAGTACGAACCAATCGACTTGCCGATCGAGCGTTCGCCAAACGATGTATTCCCGCACTCCCTGGCGTTGATAGGCACGCAGTTTGTCGTGCAGGTCGTAACTGACCGAACTGGCCGCCACCTCCGCAGCCAGTTCGGGCGCGCCGCTCAACCCCACCGTTTCGACCTTAGATTGACCGCCGCATTCGGCTTGGATGAACAAAGCGGCATCCGGCTGGACTTCGTTCAAGTCGTCGAGAACCACCGTGCCATTGTCCGCTAATCGGACGCCTGGCGTACGAAATCGGTATAGGCTGAGCCAACCTACGATGACGCCGTGCGGATCGGCATGATTGTCGATCGAAACCGGCGACGCCATGTAGACCACCCCTTCCACGAGTTCGGCCTTTTTCACTTCAGGCATGGCCGAATAACGGCGATGAAACTCCGCTTGCGACAAGCGGTCGCCGGTTTCCAAAGGCGGAACGAAATCGCTTGGTGGGGGCGGAGCAGGCATCTGCACATGCGGGGAGGTCACGGCCGCCATGATCAGCCCTCCTTCGGTTTGGAATTCGCCGCGAGCCGTTCGACGAAGGCGCCATGCTCGGGGCTGGCAAGGCCTTCGCGAAGATAAGCGATGTTCGCTTTCGAATCGTTTCGGATCAGCGCCTTGGCGTCCATCCAAAGCCCGGGAAACTTGATGCTTCGATGCTTTCCATCATTCGATTCCTGACGAACGTATTTGCCGTCTTTCAGAATGAACCAATCGATCTCATCATCCTCGACGCGCCAAACGACATACTCAAGTACGCCATTTCGGCGATACGCACGCAGCTTTTCGTGGAGGTCGTAACTGACCGTGCTGGCTGAAATCTCAACAACGAATTCCGGGCCGCCTTGAAGGTATCCATCGCTATCGAACGACGACTGACCGATGCCATCGAGCTTAATCATGAGGAACGCATCGGGTTGCACGGTGTTGTCCCTATCAAGGCGTACCGTACTGTCCCCATAACCAACAACGCCCGGCGTTTCGTCCGCATACTCTCCAATCCATCGGGAGATCTGAACAGACTGTCGGCCATGGAAATCGCCACGAACGGGAGACGCCATGTATACGACTCCTTCAATCAGTTCCGCCTTGACGTTCGGCATCGCCGAATAGCGGCGCTCGAATTCCGCGGCGGTGAGATGATCGCCGTTCTGCAACAGGGGCGGACGGGCCGGGGCCGGTTGGCTCGTCGCAAGGGCCGGTGAGGTGGCGGCTGAAGTAGTCATGGGTCGCACCAGGAAGGTGATGAATACGCACCTTCATTGAATCACGAGAAACCGCGAATGGGAGACGTTTGACGGCAAGGTCGCTGATCTTGCCGCGGGCTGCAAAACAAACGCCCGCACGGCGCCGCCCCCTCACCCGGCCTGCGGCCACCCTCTGCCCCGAGCGGGAAAGGTAGGCGAGGTTTACGCGAGGACGGCTTCGACCTTGGTATTCAGCGGCTTCTTCAGTTCGTAGATCGGCTCGAACTCTTCGAGTGCGGGCTTGATTACGATCGGGCGCTCCACCGCTTCGGCAACAGCATCCGACGTCTTCAAGCCGTTGCCGGTCACGCAGATCACGATCTCTTCGTCGCGCGGAATACGGCCCGCTTCGATCAGTTTCTTCGTCACGGCCAGCGTCACGCCGCCGGCGGTCTCGGCCCAAATGCCTTCGGTGCGGCCCATGAGCAGCATCGCGTCCACGATCTCGGCGTCGCTCACGTCCTCGCCCCAACCGCCCGTTTCGCGCATCACTTTGGCGGCGAAGAAGCCGTCGGCCGGGTCGCCGATCGCTAGCGATTTCGCAATCGTGTTCGGCTTGCGCACCGGCTTGTGCTGCTCGCGGTTGTTCTTCACGGCATCGGTGATCGGGTTGCAACCTGCGGCCTGGGCGCCGTAGACCTTGCAGACCGGGTCATCGATGAGGCCGACCTTGTGCAGTTCGTGAAACGCCTTGTGCAGTTTGCCGATGAGGCTGCCGCCCGCCATCGGGGCGACGACATGCTTCGGCACGCGCCAACCGAGCTGCTCGGCGATCTCGTAACCCATCGTCTTCGAGCCTTCGGCATAGAACGGCCGAAGGTTGATGTTGACGAAGCCCCAGCCGTATTTGAAGGCGACCTGGGTGCAGAGGCGATTCACCTGATCGTAGGTCCCGGTCACGCCGATGACATTCGCGCCATAGATCGTGGTGCCCAGGATCTTGGCGGCTTCGAGATCGCTGGGAACGAAGATGAAGGCTTCGAGCCCCACTGCCGCCGCATTCGCGGCGACGCTGTTGGCGAGATTGCCGGTGGAGGCACAGCCGACGGTTTTGAAGCCGAACTCAACTGCTTTGCTGAGGGCGACCGAAACGACACGGTCCTTGAACGACAGGGTAGGGAAATTGACCGCGTCGTTCTTGACCCACAGTTTCTTGACGCCGATTTCCTTGGCAAGACGACGGCAATCGACCAACGGCGTGCCGCCCACGAGCGGGCCGACGGTCGGTTCGCCGTCGATGGGGAGCAGCTCGCGGTAGCGCCACATGTTGAAGGGGCGCAGTTCGATCTTGTCGCGGCTGATGACTTCGCGGATGCCTTCGTAGTCGTAATCGACTTCGAGAGGGCCGAAATCTTCGGTGCAGAAGTTCAGCGGTTGCTTGGGGAAGAGCTTGCCGCAGATGCGGCACTTCAGGCCGCGTACGAAATCGTGCATGGTCGCTGTCGCCTCGGATCGGTTGGGTCGGTCTGCGGCATGGCGTCCCCCGGAGCAAGCGCTCCGAAGCCGACAAGGACGCGAGCGCAGAGCCGAAACAAGTTCGGTCGCTCAGGAACAACGCGGAGGTATCTGGTAGGGTGCGAAACCGAGAGAGGGGCAACAAAAAAGCCACTCTTCCGGTTTCAGAGAAGAATGGCATGCAAAGACTGCCATCTTATCTCTCCCGGCCGTACCGGGGGGGAGTTAGCACCTGCGTCGCGTTTCCGCGACCGGTTGCTGTGGCTTCAAAGGGCCCAACCCTCAGCCACTCTGGATAAGATACCGCACCAAGTTGTCGAAGGGCATCTTAGAGGAGAACGAAGTCGGGATCAACGGAAAATCGCTCGTGAACCTGAAAAAAATGCCGCCGCTAGCGAAACAATGCCGTCCAGGCGAGCTTCGCTGCCGGATCCATCAGACCGCCCTGGGCGAGCCGGGAGCGTTAGTAGCGACCGGAGGCAGACCGTCGGCATGGCGTACAGTCGCGGACGACCTGCAGGCCGAGTGTCCCGTCTGCCTCCGGTCGCTAACGCTCCCGGCTCGCCTTGCTCCCACGCAATCACCACGCGGACCAGGTCACCCGCCGTCAACGGCGGGCCTCAACGCTGCGCGAAAGCCCCGTGAACGGGGCTCGGTTTGGGCATGGCGTGTCCTCTTCGACGCATTTTACCGAGGATCGGCGGGGCGATGTTTGGCTCCCACTTGGACGGACGGACAGTGCGTCGATTCCGAGAGCCATCGCGTGCCTCGTGAGGTGTGATAGGATACAGCCATTGGCGTCGGGAACGTCGGCCGAGGCGAGCGCATGCACATCGCACGAATCACCCACGATCCGGCGGTCATGGGCGGAAAGCCCTGCATCCGCGGTTTGCGCATCACGGCAGGCATGATCCTCGGCTTGCTCGCGAGCGGCAAAACGCACGAACGCATTCTCGCGGCCTACCCGCATCTGGAACCCGAAGACATTGATGCCGTTCTCGCGTATGCCGCATGGCGCCTGAAAGAACGCGAAGAGTCGCTTGCAACGCCATGAACCTCCGGCTCCTGATCGACATGAATCTGTCGCCGGACTGGATCGCCGAGTTCATGTCGCGCGGCTGGGACGCGGTCCACTGGTGTGAGGTCGGCGATCCTGCCGCGTCAGATGCGACCATCATGTCTTCCACCGCAGCTCATAGGCTGTTGAACAATCTCGCGTGGTGATTTGGCGGGGGCGCGATCGCCAAAACCATGAAATGCAGACGACCGGACGCGGCGGTTGCCGCGTCCGGTCGCGAAGTACGGTCAGTTCGCCTGCCGCTGGCCCACCGCGACCTTCGCCGCGCGTTCCGCGGGCGGAAGGTCGAAGCGGTCGAGGTTCATCACCTTCGTCCATGCGGCCACGAAGTCGCGGACGAACTTTTCTTTCGCGTCGTCGCAGCCGTAGACCTCGGCGATGGCTCGCAGCTGCGAGTTGCTGCCGAAGATCAGGTCGACGCGGGTTCCCGTCCAACGAACTTCGCCCGTCTTGCGATCGCGTCCCTCGTAGACGTGTTCGCTCTCCTTCGACTTGCTCCACACCGTCTTCATGTCGAGCAGGTTGACGAAGAAGTCGTTGGACAGCGATCCGGGGTTCTTCGTGAAGACGCCGTGCTTCGCCTTGCCGTGATTCGCTTCGAGCACACGCAAGCCGCCTATGAGAACAGTCGTCTCCGGGGCTGACAGCGTCAGAAGCTGAGCGCGATCCACGAGCAGGCGTTCCGCCAGTTCGCTCTGGTCCTTCCCGTAGTAGTTGCGGAATCCGTCCGCGGTCGGCTCGAGGACGGCGAACGATTTGACGTCGGTCTGTTCCTGCGTCGCATCCGTGCGGCCCGGGACGAACGGGACGGCGATTTCGAATCCCGCCTTTTTCGCCGAGGCTTCGACCGCGGCCGAACCGCCGAGGACGATCAGGTCGGCCAGGGAAACCTTCTTGCCGGCATTCTGTCCCTTGTTGAAATCGTCGCGAATCTTCTCGAGCAGTTGGAGCACCGTCGCCAGTTCCGCGGGCTGGTTGACTTCCCAATCCTTCTGCGGAGCGAGGCGAATGCGGGCGCCGTTGGCTCCGCCACGCCGATCGCTGCCGCGATAGGACGACGCGGAGGCCCATGCGGTGGAGACGAGTTGCGAGGTGCTCAGGCCCGATGCCAGGATCGTCTTCTTGAGGGCCGCGATGTCGGTCTTGTCGATCAGTTTGTGATCGACCTTCGGCACCGGGTCCTGCCAGATTTGCGCCTCCGGCACGCGGTCCCCCAGGCAGCGCGTGACGGGCCCCATGTCGCGGTGAGTCAGCTTGTACCACGCCTTGGCGAACGCATCGGAAAACGCCTTGGGATCCTTGCGGAATCGCTCGGAAATCTTCGCGTAGGCGGGGTCGGTCCTCAGCGAGATGTCGGTCGTGAACATCGTCGGCGCGTGCGTCTTGTCCGCATCATGCGCGTCCGGCACCGTCCCTTGGCCCGCCTTGTTCTTCGGCTTCCACACCCACGCGCCAGCGGGGCTCTTCACGGGTTCCCACTCGAACTTATAGAGGTGGACGAAGAAATCATGCGACCACTTGGCCGGCGTCCGCGTCCAGGCGCCTTCGAGGCCGCTGGTGATCGTATCGCTGCCGTGGCCTTTGCCGAACGAATTCTTCCAGCCAAGCCCTTGCTCTTCGATGCTCGCGGCTTCCGGTTCGCGGCCCACGAACTTTTCCGGATCCGCCGCCCCATGCCCCTTGCCGACGGTATGGCCGCCGGCGATCAGGGCGACCGTCTCCTCGTCGTCCATGCCCATGTTGCCGAAGGCCTGGCGGATGTCGCGGGCCGCGGCGAGCGGGTCGGGTTTGCCGTTGGGGCCTTCCGGGTTCACGTAGATCAGGCCCATCTGAGTCGCGGCCAGCGGCTTCTCGAGCTTGCGATCGCCGGTGTGCCGCTGGTCGCCCATCCATTTGGCCTCGGGCCCCCAGTAGATGTCGTTCTGCGGTTCCCAAATATCCTCGCGGCCGCCGGCGAATCCGACGGTTTTCAGCCCCATCGAATCGTAAGCGCAGTTGCCCGCGAAGATCATCAGATCCGCCCACGAAAGGCTGCGGCCATATTTTTGCTTAATGGGCCACAGGAGCCGGCGAGCGCGATCGAGATTGCCGTTGTCGGGCCAGCTGTTGAGCGGCGCGAATCGCTGCAGGCCGTAGGAGCAACCGCCGCGGCCGTCCGCGGTGCGATAGGTGCCGGCGCTGTGCCATGCCATGCGGATAAAGAAAGGCCCGTAGTGGCCGTAGTCGGCGGGCCACCACTCCTGCGAGGTCGTCATCAGCGTTTCGACTTCCTTCTGCAGCACGTTCAGATCGATCTTCTTGAACTCCGCGGCGTAGTCGAAACCCTCGCCCATCGGATTCCCCTTGGGCGGATTCTGATGGAGAATCTGCAGATTCAACTGGTTCGGCCACCACTCCCGGTTGGAGTACGAGCCCGCCGCCGTCGGCTTCGCGGCGCCGTGCATGACGGGGCATTTCGCCTCGGCGTTCTTCTCCGCGGGCTTTGCATCGGACTTCTTTTCGTCCTTCGACTCGGCCGCTGCGATGGTTTGCTGCTTCGGCGCGGCCGGCTGGGTTTGACCCGTCACCAGCGCGGCCGATCCGGCTGCCAGCAGCGCGAGACCGGAGGCTACGCATGCAAGTCGCCATGTGGTGTTCATGGTTCATCCTTCTTCGGGAGGGGAGATTCGAGACTTCGGGTGTAAACACTGTAGACGGCCTGTCGCCGGATTTGCAATGCATTCCGTGCATAACTCTCCCGGAGGGAGAGGGGAGAAATGCAGGCGCCGCTCGCCTTAGTAGGAGGCAACTGACGCTTGCGGTTCGTCGAGCACCTCTCGCACTTTGCGCAGGAGCCCCGCGGGGGTGTACGGCTTCTGCAAAAACGCCACTTCCGCCTGCAAGATGCCATGGCGCACGACGGCGTCGTCGGTGTAGCCGCTCAGGAAAAGCACCTTGAGGGAAGGAATGCGCTGCGTGAGCGTTTCCGCCACCTTGCGGCCGCTCATTCCCGGCATGACGACGTCAGTGACCAGGATATGAATCGGGTTCGCGTAACCTGCCGCGATGCGCAACGCCTCCTCGCCGTTGGCGGCGACCAGCACGGCGTACCCGTGCGTCTGCAGGATGAGCGTCGCGATCTGACGGACGCCGTCCTCGTCTTCGACGAGCAGCACCGTCTCGCTCCCATGGGGCGGACCATTGGGATCAGCAACCAGTCGCGTTTGCATGCTTTCTTGCACGGCGGGCAGGTAGATCTTGAACGTCGTCCCCAATCCGAGTTCGCTGTATGCCTCGATGTGGCCGCGGCTCTGCTTCACGATGCCGTGGACGACGGCAAGCCCCAGCCCGGTTCCTCTGCCGATCCCTTTCGTCGTGAAGAAAGGCTCGAACATGCGCGACCGAACCTCCTCGGTCATCCCGTCCCGGTATCGCTCACCGCAATCATCACATAGCGGCCTTTTTGCGCCTCCATGTGACTGCTGACGTAATCCTCGTCGATCGTGACGTTGTGCGTCTCGATGGTAAGTCGGCCGCCCTGGGGCATGGCGTCTCGGGCATTGACGGCGAGGTTCAGCAGGATTTGGCCGACCTGCCCAGGATCGAATCGAGCGCGCCAGAGGGCGGGTTCGAGAGCGGTCGAAAGCCGGACGTCCTCGCCGATCACGCGACGAAGCATCTTCTCCGTGTCCACGACGACCGAGTTGAGGTCGAGCACCTTGGGTTCCAGCACCGTCTGACGGCTGAACGCCAACAGCTGCCGGGTCAATCCGGCGGCGCGCGTGCCGGCATCGCTGATGGCCGCGACTGCTTGCCGCTTGGGGTCGTCGGCGGGCAGCATCTGCATGAGGATTTCGCTGTAGCCTGAAATGATCGTCAGCAAATTGTTGAAGTCGTGGGCGACCCCCGCGGCGAGTTGCCCGACCGCTTCCATCTTCTGCGATTGCCGAACCTGCGCTTCGAGCACATGCCTTTCCGTCACATCCGCCTGGACGCCGACGAAATGGAGCAGCCGCCCCTGATCGTCGCGAACGGGCGTGATGAAGAGAGCATTCCAG
The DNA here is from genome assembly GCA_019748295.1 of Gemmataceae bacterium. Taxonomy (GTDB): domain Bacteria; phylum Planctomycetota; class Planctomycetia; order Gemmatales; family Gemmataceae; genus JAIEPT01. The sequence continues at coordinate 29,916 of JAIEPT010000012.1, forward strand.
AAGGTGGAGCCGTCCTTCCGATAATTCAGGATCTCCACGCTGCATTCGACCCCGTTTGCGACCCCTTTTCGCAATTTGGCGATTTCGACAGGGTCCGTGTTGGGCCCTTGCAGAAAACGGCAATTGCGCCCCAAGGTCTCGTCGGCGCGATAGCCGGTCAGATTCTCGAATCCCTTGCTAGCGAAGATAATCGGATGGTCGGGCAGATTGGGGTCCGTGATGAGGATGCCTTGCGAAACCGCGCGCATGGCGCCTTCCATCAATCGCAAAGCCTGCTCGCGTTGCACCTGCATGGTGATGTCGCGAAGGACGCCGGTGAAGTGGCGGCGGCCATCCAGGAAAAACTCGCTCACGCTCAGTTCGACCGGAAAGGTCGAGCCGTCTTTGCGTTGAGCCGTCGCCAGCCGGCCGCTGCCGATGGCCTTGGCCTCTCCCGTCGTGATGTAGTTGGAGAGGTAGCCGTCATGCTCGCCGCGATACAGCTCGGGCATCAGCATGCTGACGTTCTTCCCGAGCACCTCGTCTTCCGCATAACCGAACTGCTTCTTGGCGGCGAGATTGAACGACTCGATGTCGCCGCGTTCGTCGATGCAGATGATGCCGTCCAACGCATTGTCGGCAACCGCTTGAAGCAGGGCGACGGAATGGTTCCGCTCGGTCACGTCCGTGCAGACGCCGGTCCACTGAAGGAGGCCCGCATCGTTTGGCGCCGGCATGCCGAGCACGGTCATGGAGCGATAATGCCCGTCGGCTCGTCGGAAGCGAGCTTCGTAGGAGATCGGCTCTTGGCGGGAAATCGCTTCGCGGACATTTGCAACAGCTTTCGCCCGGTCGTCCGGATGAACGGCATCCGCCCAGCCGAACCCTTGCACCGCGTCGACAGGCATGCCGACGAAATCATGGAACGGGGGAATGGAACGAGGATGCTTGCCGTCCGGATCGAGCGTCCAGACGAACATCGACGCCATGGGAGAATTCATTGCGTGCCCCGCTCGAAAGCGCGAATGATATGGCTTCCAAGTGAAGGAACATCATTACCGCGGACAAGAAGATCGCGCCAGGGATAAGCATGCAGCCTACCAGAAGCGGCGGCTTTGCGATTTCGCAAAGCTCAGCAACACGTTCTGGCCCGATGTTTGGCTGCTGGAACATCGGCCGCGGTTCGCAAACGGCAGGCAATGTTCGGGAGCAAACGCCATTATCGAACAAGGGAAGCGAACATGCCAAGAAAAACCGCCGACGAATCGAGGGCGGCGAATCTTCTGGGCGGCTGCCTACCGCACCTCCGCGAGCACCGCTCGCCACGCCTCCGCGGGCACTTGCTTGCGCAGCGCGCTAAGGCGAGCGGCAGGAGCTAATCTACCTCCCTCTCCCGGCTCTCCCTCCGGCAGGATATTGCATCTTCGACATGAGTCGCTTGGATCTGTGGAAGCAGCCGCGGCGTGCCATGCGTGCCATGCTTGGGCGGGTCCCTGGCCGGGGCCAGCGAGCTGCCCGCTTTCACCGTCCAAGCATGCCCCCAGACCGAACGCTCGGAAGCTGAACGCTCGGAAGCTTCGCATGCTTCGCCGGTGGAAGCGGAAGCATTGAACAGCCCGGCCAGAGACCCGGCGAAGCATGGCACACGCCACACCATGAAACTCAATCAATGATTCTTCAACGCTTTCGGTCGAAGATGCAATAATCTTGCCGGAGGGAGACGGGCCGGGGTGAGGGCGTGCGACGAGGCGCTGCGCGAGAAACGGCCCTCACCCCAACCCTCTCCCGGAGGGCTCACAGGTGTAGGTTTCTTGGTGGAGGCAGCGAAGCTTCCCCTCTCCCCCGCAGGGATCAAGTTGGCCCTTGCAATCGAGTCACCGCGGGGGAGAGGGTGGCTGAAAGCCGGGTGAGGGGAGCTTCGGAAGAAAGGTGCTTGTGCAAACGCAACTTTCCCTTTACTTCACGTCAAAAAGGGCCAGTCTTCCGAAGCTCCCCTCACCCGGCCTTCGGCCACCCTCTCCCCCGCGGTCACTATTCGGCACGGGCAATCGTGATCCCTGCGGGGGAGAGGGGAAGCTTCGCTGCCTCCACCAAGAAACTTACACCTGTAAGCTCCCGGAGGGAGAGGAAGACTATCTCCTGCCGCTCGCCTTAGGCGAGCGGCAGGAGCTAATCTACCTCCCTCTCCCTCCGGGAGAGGGTTGGGGTGAGGGCGCCTTTTCTCGCGTAACGCCACGTCGCACGGCCCTCACCCCCGGCCCCTCTCCCGGAGGGAGAGGGGAGAAATGCAGGCGCCGCTCGCCTTAGTAGCACGCTGCGTAAGCAAGTGATCGCAGGTTCCCGGATGGGGATTCATCCATCTGCGGTAACCTGCGATCGCTTGCTCGCGCAGCGTGCTAAGGAACCACCGACTTTGCATGCAGGACGCGTATCGGGTAGATTGATTGCGTGGGACGCTACACGATGTCCCCGAATTCGCGGTCTTCGCACCGATAGCAAACGGATATTTCCGCTCGAATCGGCCTCTCGCGATACGTGCAATTCCCAGGTTGGTGATTCTTTTCGGGATTCTGCGAAGTTTCACGTTCGCCGTCACCAAACGGCTTTTTCAGCGTTGGATGCCCTGGATGACGAGTTCGAGGAACTCGCGCGCTCGGCGGGCGAGGGCGTCGATGCCTTCGGGTTCCGTGGGCCGGGGGAGGCGTGGGGCGGAGATGTTTTCGCAGCAGAGAGGGATCGTGAGGTTCGTGAAGGCGACGTGGTGCAGCAGGCGGTAGTGGTCGATCTCGCCGAGGCCGGGGCCGCAATCTTGGTGGGGGCCGGGGAAGAAACGGTGGTCCTTGATGCAGAAGCTGCGGACCTCGCCGGCACAGGCCCTAAGGTCTTCCAGCGGGTTGATCTTGCCCTCGAGATAATCCATCACGTTGCCGGCATCGTAGTTCACTTTGATGTTCGGATGATCCACATCGCGCGTGATCTTCGCACATGCGGCCCCCGTCCCTGTTTCGCCGCCATGTTGCTTGACGACAAGCAGGACATTTTGATCGCGGGCGACAGGTCCGAGTCGCTTGAGGCGATCGATCCAAATCTCGGCATTGCCGCTGCGGGTGTGGCCGAAGGTGAGGATCTGCGGGATGCCGGCCGCGCCTGCTTGGAGCAGGCGGTGGCGGAGCACTTCGAGGCCGTTTCTGGCTTCGGGGTAGATCGTGGAGAACATCATCACGGGTTCGAGGCCCAGATCGCGGCAACGCTTCGCAAGGTCGCGGGCTTGGGCGACGGGAGCGTCGGCCGCCAACACGGGGACTTGTTTGCCGCCTTCGAGATGCGTGGTGCCCCAGGCGACATGGCGATAGCCCGCCCCGCGAATGCCGGTCAGGGCTCGCTGCAGGGGAAATTGCGAGTAGGGGAGCGTCATGCAGGCGATTTGAAATCGCGTGAGAGGCCGGGGCGGGGGATCCTGCTGTGCGTCCTGAGCGACGACGGTCCTCGAACCCGCGACGCCCGCGGCGGTGGTTTGCAGGAAAGCGCGGCGATTCCAGTTCGACATGGCGTGGATCCTCGAGAGGGCGGTCTGGCTTCGACTATCTCCGAATGCGGGAGTTGCGACAAGCGTTCAGACGATATTTCATGCGATTTCAATCAGGACGAGAACGCGACGAAAGATTCATCTGGGCGAAAGGTTGGCGTCCTACAATGGATGCAGTGCCGCGGTATCGGTCCTCGCCGCCCCATCATCCCCGAGGCGCCGCGACGCACCCCCCATCCACGCCTTGCAGGAGTTTCATCATGTCCCGATTCGGCACGTCGGTCCGCACCCTGATGCTCGCCAGCTTCGGCCTCACCGCATTGTGGCTTGCCTCGGAAACGTCGCACGCCCAGGGTAAGGGCGGCGGCAAGGGAGGCGGCGGATCCGGAGGTAGAGGCATGGGCGGAATGTTCGGCGGCGGCGGAATGTTCGGCGGCGGAATGGGCCAAGGCGTGGGAGGCATGGCGAAAGGCCAAGGCGGCATGGGGCAGGGAATGGGTGGCCAACAAAAGGGCCAAGGCGGATTCGGCCAAGGACAAGGCGGACCCGGCGGGCAGGGCGGATTTCAACAGCAAGGCTTCGGCCAAGGCCCGGGACAAGCGCAAGGCGGAATGGGCCGCCCGCAAGGCATGGGACGGGACCAAGGTCAGGGCGGCTTCGGTCAGGGCGGACAGAACCAGCAAGGCGGCAACCAAGGCAAAGACCACAAAGGGAAAGGCGACGGCGGCCAAGGCCAAGGTCAGGGCGGCAGACAAGGCCAGGGCCAAGGCGGCCAGCAAGGCTTCGGCGGCCAGCAAGGCTTCGGCGGCCAGCAAGGCTTCGGCGGCCAGCAAGGCTTCCAGGGTGGCTTCAACCAAAATGGACAGAACAACCAGTTCCAGTTCCCGCAGTTCCTGATGCCGAAAAACTAAATTTATCGATCGCCAGGCGGCGAATGCGCATCGGCTCCCCCTCCCCCTCCGGGAGTCCGGCAGAGGGCTGGGGGTGAGGGGGTCTTTTTACGCATTGAACCGCACCACTCCTAGGTTTGATGTTCTGCCCTCATCCCCATCCCCTTTCCGGACTCTCCCCGAGGGAGAGGGGAGCAAATGCGCTTTCGCTCCCTGACGATCACTAGCCGAAAACGTGGAAGGTTCGGCCTGCAATGATTGCGACGCGCACCGGATTTGAGGTAGACTGTCTATCGTACGCGCGATCATCCGCGGTTGGTTCGCCGCGGACGTCGCATGAGCGAGGAGTGCGCCATGGTAGAGCTGGTTCAGGCTTACAGCAAAGAACTGACGCTGATCATGCTTACGATCCTCATCCTGGGGACGCTGATCATCCTCGTGCCTCAGCTTCTGAAATGGCACATCCGCAAAATGGAAATCTTGCACGTCGAGAACATGAAGTCGCTGGAGAACGGCGTCCGCCTGCCGATCTCCGATGAACGGGCGACTATCGCAAGTCGCATGGCCCTTTTGGTTCCGATGGTCGTGATGCTGGGAGCCGCGACGGTGACGTGCTTCCTGGCGATTTACAACTCCACGCAGATCTTTCCGGTTTCCCTGGGCGTCTTCGTCATCGCCGGCGTCGTGAGTTTGGCAGCCATCACCGGCGGCGTTGCCCTGGTCAGCCGGCTGGCCCATCTCGAAGACATCGACGCGGCGGAAGAAGAGAGCGAAGCCGCCGAACGCACCTATCGCTCGTAAGTCCCGATCGTGCCACCCAAACAGAGGCGATTCGAAAGCAAAAGCAGCCGCGAGGAAATCGCGGCTGCTTCAAGCATTTACCGAAATGGTTTGTTCAGCTCTTCCCGGTGTAGGAAATCTCCTTGAGCCACGACTGCGGGATCGGCCGGCAGGTGGTTTCTTCGGCGAAGTGCCACGATTGCAGGCCTTCTTCGCCTGGCTTCCACGAGAAGAACGCGGCTCGGTCATTGACGCGGGTGGGGAAACCAACGCGGACTTCGGTGGGGCTCAAGAGCACCACGCCGAGTCCGGTCAGTTCTTCCATCGCATTCTCGATCTCGCGAAGGTGGCCCGCGCTTTCGTCTTGCAGAGCGTAACGGCGCTGGCGTTCCGGCCAGCTGAGATCGCGGCGGAAGCGATCGAGGTTCTCCTGCTCCGGAGCAAGCTTCGCGAGTCGCGAACGCCGAACGACGATGTCTTCGAGGATATGCTGGACCAAAGGAAGCATTTTTTGCACGGTTTTGAGGTTCAAAACCGCTTCGGGCTTCTCGGTTTCGCGTTTGCTGGAACCCTTCATTTCAGGTCCTCCCCATCGATCCGACGGATGCGCGGCCCGCATCCTAATGGAATCATACGTTCCGTTTCAAGCCGTGGCTTACGCCTTGCGATTTCCGTCTTCGCATTTCGCACCGCGCTGTCGGTGCGTTCATTGAACTTGCCCAAAATTGCCTTCCTTGACTGAACGAAAGGCCCCCAGGAATAAACCCCGAGAACCATCCGTGTTTCGTTTGGGAAGCGCTTCCGCGATCCATCGCAACCACCCTATTGGTAGTCCGAAGGACGCCTAAGCATGCGGCAAAATGTTCAAAAGATACTTGAAGGGCAAGAATCGCGCCGAATCGCGCAGATTCCTTTTGCCTTTGCGCCGTCCGTCGCTATAGTCGGACTGCAAAACCCGATCGTTTTTCCAGATCCCATTCGGAGACGCACAGAATGTCCATGTACATCGGCGAATCGCTCGTCGGCGACGGCAACGAAGTGGCCCACATCGACCTGCTCATCGGCAGCAAGGACGGTCCCGTCGGCGTAGCCTTCGCCAACGCCCTCACCAATCAATCGGCGGGTCACAGTTCGCTGCTCGCAGTGGTGGCGCCGAACCTCCTCTGCAAGCCCGCCACGGTCATGATCACCAAGGTCACGATCAAGGGCGCCAAGCAGGCCGTGCAGATGTTCGGCCCCGCTCAGGCCGCCGTGGCTCGCGCGGTCGCCGACAGCGTTGCCGCCGGCGTCATCCCGCAGCATCTCGCCGACAGCCTGGTGATCGTTTGCGGCGTGTTCATCCACTGGGATGCGGCTGACGACAACAAGATCTACCAGAACAACTACGAAGCGACCAAAGAGTCGATCGCCCGCGCGATGAAGGGCGAACCTTCGGTTGCCGAAGTGACCGCCAAGAAGGAAAAGGCCAAGCACCCCTTCTCGCCGAAGTAACCGCTGAAGTATTTTCGGAAAAGCAAAACGCCCGTGCGACCTCGCACGGGCGTTTGCCACTGGGCCGGGAATTTCGTGTTCGAAATGGCGGCAAGTGAGATCTCCGTCGACGCCGACCTAAAGTAGTCCAAGCCGGCGGAAAATATCTGCGTCGTCCCCGTCGTATGTCCTCGACCGCAATTACCCAGATGCGGGCGGGTTCAACAACGTACGCGACACCAAGTGGAAATCGCCGTAAGGGAGCTATTCTGACATTGGTGGCCTCTTCTGCGGCGAAGAGGCAAGGATTGTCTCGAACCCGGTTCAACGTGGCCTTATGCTCGATCCGAACGGCTCTGCCCAGGCCCTTTTGAACTCGCTCGTACCACTCGATGCTTTCCAACAAATCAAGCCTGGCCTCAGGCATCAGCTCCAAAGGCTTCATGGATACCGCTCTTCGAGCTCCGCCAACATTTCGTCCAAAGGGATTCCTTGAACAGTGCCAGATCGGAGCCGCTCGATTCGGCGTCGCAATTCCGCCTGCCATTCATGATCCACATCGTCCGTCGAAAGCACGGAATTGACGATACTCAATGCGAGATCAAGCCGATCGGAGGGGGGAAGTTGCTTCACTTGCCCCATGACGCTGTCGATGACTTCTGCCATATGCACCTCGGGTTGCCGTCGGAATAACACATCAGCGTCGTCTTTTGCAGTCCGCCCTGCCTACACGTTCTCGTTGTCCATGTCTTCCAGATATACCCGCAGTTTGCGGATCGCCTTGTACTTCTCGTCGCTGATGCGGTCCGGCGTCGTTCCCAGTTCCTTGGCGATGTCGCCGATGCCGAAACCTTCGCCGGTGCGCTGGAGGATCTGCTGCTGACGGCCGGTCAGCACCTGGCGGGATGCGTGCTCCACCAACTGCCGTTGCTCGTCGAGTCGGCGTTCGTTCTCGATGCGGCTGTCGGAAACGGGGCGTTCGTCGACGTTGCGGAAACGCCGTTCGCGCTGCACTCGCTTCTTCACCGTGTCGATGGCCCGGACGAACTCGCGATGCGAATCGCCTTCGCGGTCGTCGAGAATCTCGGGCCAGCCGCCCACGGGAACGCGTTCGAGCAGACGGACCATGACCTCCTGAGTGCAATCGACCCAGCGGTCCACGGGCACGCCCGCGTTGCGCCAGCATGAAGTGCAGTAACGGCTAAGACCTTGAATGGCCTCGGGAGCCGCCTCGGCGTGCGAGGGGCTGACGGTCAGGGCGGCGCCGATGAACATCGCCATCATGGCGCCCGGCCTACGCGATCGCGGCAACACCGCGTTCATCATCGGTCCTTTCGTGCGAGGAATCCAGAGCGTAATCCATCATAAGACCGGGACAACTCAACGGGCGAATCTCGTTTTGGTTCCATTTCGCGTACCGTTTTCCGCAGCCTATCGACGCAACTCTTTTATAGGTCAATAGCGTTGGAAGATGTCGCGGTTCCATTTCCGTTCAGTTTCGCCTGCCGGGCATCCCCGATTCGGCAGCAAGTCGGATCGAAAATCGGCGTCTTACACGAACCCGAAGCGTCAGCGAGGGAAGACCTTGACCTCGCTGACGCTTCGGGGTAGTGCAGAAAACTCGCCTCACTTGCGAGCTTCCGCTCGTCGCTTCAGTTCGCGCACACGGTCGAGGTCGGCGGCGCCTTCGGCGTTTTCCAGCAAATAATCGCAGTCGCTGATCACCTCGGAGTGCCGACCCGACTGGAATTGGAGCACCGCCCGCACCCAGCGTTCTTCATGCTGAGCTGGATCCAACGTCAAGATGCCGTCAAGATAGCGGAGCATGGCGTCGCGGTCGGCATCCTTGTCGGCGAGGTTGATCAGGTTGTGCAGCACGCGGACCAGAATCGCCTTTTTGGGCACCGTCCTCAGGTCCTTGTTACGCAGCGCCTTGCCGGTCGATGCCATCACCTTCCGCTCGGCCGCCTCCTCGCTCATGTACTTGCCCCCTTCGAAGACGTCGATCATGATCGCCGTCTCCCCCTTCGGCTCATGGCGGACGACGAAATGCCCCGGCAGGCCGACGCCGACAAGGTTCAACCCGATGCGTCGGCCGATCTCGATGTAGGTCACCGCGAGCGTAATCGGCAGGCCTTCGCGGTCGTCGAGCACTTCATTCAGGTAGCTGTTCGCCTTCGAATAGTAGTCGTGCCGGCTGCCATGGAAGCCGCGATCCTCGAAGAGAAACTTGTTGAGCGCTTCGATCTTCTTCTCGTCGTCCGCATCCTTCGGCAAAGCCTGCTTCAACTCACGCGCCAAACGGTCGAACTCGTTGCGGTACGCCTCCACGTCGAGTTCTTCGTTGTCGAGCTTCGCGATCAGAAGGGCGCCCCGGGCAAGGTCGAAGTTCTTCTCGTCCTTCTTCGCTTCCTTCGTGAGTTCCGTGAGCACCACCTGCACATGCAATCGGCTGGCGAGTGCCTTGAGCTGGGCCGCTTGCTTCTCAAGTTTGCGAGCTTCCTCGCGAAGAATCGCCATGCTCGGGTCGCCCCCGGGCAGCAATTTTTCGATCGCTTCGGCCGACGTGCTCTTGTCGTCGAGATACGCATTGACCGCCTTTTTCAGCGACGCGATCTGATCGTCCGGCAACCGTGCGGCGCCGAGCTTCTTGCCGACCTGAAACCGCTTGAATTCCGCCACCGTCTGCCGAAACTTCGCAATGCCTGCTTTGTCGCCGAACGGCTTGAAGTTCTTCTCTTCGTGAACCAACTGATCGTTGACGAAGCACTGGGCGGAATCCTTGTCGATGTCGATGCGGACGCGAAGTTGGTTCCATTCGCCGGGCCGGTAATGCGAGGTCGGAGCGTCGTGAAGGATTTTCCAGGAATAGACGTCGGGGCCCTCGAATCGCGTGAACCGCAATTTGCCTGCGGTGGGATAGAACCCGTAATGCCGATCGCCGACGTCGCCGCCAAAGATCAGCCCGGCGGCTCCCGCTTCGTCGTCGAGCTTCACGGCCACCGAAATCTCATACGGCGCCTTCGGCATCGCGTGTTGCCAAAGGGCGAAGGTTCGTCCGCCGAAACCGGCGCCCGTGCCATCCGCGGTGATGCGTCCCGCGCGTTGCCGCCAGCGGCCGCCATGCACCGTCTTCCACTCGCTTTTGTCGAGCACGCCCAGGGTGAGCCATTTTTCCATGGGGACGGTGTTCGGCTTCTTGAGCATCGAATGCACGGCATTGACCGGCACCGCGAAGCCAAGATTGGCGGTGACGAGCGATTTGAGCGTGACGACGCCGACAACCCTGCCCTGCGTATCGATCACGGGCCCGCCGCTGTTGCCTTGCTCGATCGGCATCGCGATCTGCAGCATGTTGACGCCTTCGACATCGCGGGTGCCGGACAGGACGCCCGCCACCACGCTGTACTTCAGCCCCTGCGGATGCCCAATGGCCGCGAGCGCCTGGCCCACGGTGAGTTTGTCCGAATCGCCGAGCGCGAGCGGCTTGAGCCCCTTGGCGTCGATCTTCACGATGGCAAGATCGAGATGCCGATCGAACGCATGGACCGAGACGACGTCGTGCCGTTTGCCGTCCGCCATCTGAACCGAGATGGGGCGGGCATCGCCGATGACGTGCATATTGGTGACGATGAGGCCGTCTTCGGAAACGATGAAGCCGCTGCCGAGCCCCGATTCCTTCCCTTCGCGTCCCGTGTAGTGAATGACGACGACGGAAGGCTTGGTCAGCTCGGTCAATTTCTCGACGCTAAGAGCCGTCTTCTCCTTGGGCTCCGCCTTCTCCTTCTTCGCTTCTTGAGCAACAGCGAAAAGCGGCAGGACCAGGGCGATCAACGCAGCAGCAAGCAGGCGGGGCATGACACGCTCCACAGGCGGGAACTCAGAGAGCCGACGCGTCATTGTGGCGCCTTTCGCCCGAAATTGCGAGTCGGAGCGCCCCGATCGACTGGTCGTCTGTAGGGAACGCCCTCCGTGGCGTTCCGTCAGACTGGACGCGCACATTCCCGAGCGTCCACATCCCCGATCCCCGCTTGCGGCTTAGCGATTGCACGGTCCACGCGGATCGCTAAGCCGCAAGCGGAAGACCTGCGCGATCCGAAAGAACTTCGTAGTTGCAGGCGAGATCGTCTTCTCGCGTACGGTCTTTTTTCGCTATCATTCCCGCCGACCTGCCTTCCCTCATTGCACGGACTTGCATGGGCGAAAAGAAACGCTCGCGGATGGTTGATTTTCTCGTCTACGCGACGGTGCGCGTCGTCGTGTGCCTCGTGCAGGCGATGTCGTTCGAGTCGGCCCTTTCGTTTGCGGAATTCCTTGCCCGCCTTGCGTATCGCGTCAACAAACGGCATCGGCTGGTCGCGGAGGAGAATCTTCGCAAGGCGTTTCCCGGCCAATTCACGGACGCTCAGATCGATGTGATGGTGCGGAACACCTATCGCCATTGGTGCCGGGTGCTGATCGAGATTCTGTTCATCCCGCGGCGGCTGCATCTCACCAATTACAAGAAGCACATTTCGCTCAGCGATCCGCCGCTCATCACGGATGCGCTGCTTTCGGGTCGGCCGTTGCTCGTCGTTACCGGGCATTTCGGCAACTGGGAGATGGCGGGTTACGCCCTCGGCATGTTCGGCTTCGAGACCTACGCCATCGCGAGGGCGCTCGACAATCCGCACCTCGATGCGTTTCTGCGCCGATTTCGCGAACACACGGGGCAGAAGATTCTTGCCAAGCAGGGGGACTTCGACCGCATCCAAGACGTGCTCCGCGACGGCGGCGTGCTGGCGACGCTTGCGGATCAGGATGCGGGGCAGCGCGGGCTTTTCGTCGACTTCTTTGGCCGACCGGCCTCGACGCACAAGGCGGTCGCGCTGATGGCGATCGAGCACAATGTGCCGATGATCGTCACCGGCACGCCTCGATTGGAAGGCAGCTACGTCGTCTGCGCGACGCGCCTGATCGACCCCGCGAATTACGAGCGAAGCCCCGATGCGGTGAAAGAGATCACGCAGCAATTCACCTCGGACCTCGAACATCTGGTGCGGCTCGCGCCGGAGCAGTATTTTTGGCTGCATCGCCGCTGGAAGCATCAGCCGCAGCCGCGGAAGAAGAAAGCAAAGCCAAGTCCCTCTCCCGTCGCGGAAACGCCATGACCGCCAAGCACGTGCTCGGACTCGACATCGGCGGCGCCAATCTCAAAGCGGCCGATGTCCGGCGCCGTGCGCTGAACCGATCCTTTCCGTTATGGAAGACGCCCAGCGAATTGAGCGAACGCTTGCGCGCATTGATCGGAGAATATCCCGAGACGACGGAGCTCGCGGTCGTGATGACCGGCGAACTATGCGATTGCTTCGCGACCAAGTCGGAGGGCGTCGTTCACATCGTTCGCAGCGTCTACGAAGCGGCGAAGCTGTCGGCCCGATTTTGGACGACGGATGGCGTTTTCGTTTCCGATCAGACCGCGATCGCCGAACCCGAGCGTGTGGCCGCCGCGAACTGGCACGCCCTGGCGACGTATGCGGGCCGATTCGCGGGGACGGATCCCGCGTTGCTCCTCGACATCGGCTCGACCACGACCGACATCATCCCCATTGCGGACGGCAAACCCGCGACGCTGGGGCGCACCGATCCCGAGCGATTGCGTTCGGCGGAACTCGTTTACACCGGCGTTCGGCGCACGCCGCTGTGTGCGGTCTTCGGCATGGAGAAGGCGGCCGAGTTTTTCGCGACGATGGACGACGTTTACCTGCTGTTGGAGGAAACGACGGAGAAACCCAAAGACAGCGACACCGCCGACGGTCGGCCTCGAACGCGGACACACGCACATGCCCGGATCGCACGCATGGAGTGCGACGACGCGAAAGGCTTCGGCCTGGAGCAAGCCGTCGCACTTGCCGAAGATGCCAGGGGTCGTCAGCTGACTTATCTCGCTTACGCGTTGCAACGCGTGCTCAGTCGCATCGCGCCGACGCCACGGCTTGTGATTACCTCCGGCGAAGGCGAGTTTCTCGCACCATCGATCTTGGCTCGCGCGAGTCTTGGCCGAACGCCGCGACGATCGCTCGGCGACGAACTTGGCCCCGCCGCATCGTCGGCCGCTTGCGCGTTTGCAGTCGCCATGCTTGCGAATGAGGCGGGCCGATGAGCGGCTTCATCGTGGTGAAGGTCGGGGGCAGCCTCTACGATCTTCCTGACCTCGGCGTTCGTTTGCGTCGCTTCCTGGGCGAACTCGACGCCGGGCGCATCGCAGTCGTTCCGGGCGGCGGCATCACCGCGGATGCGATTCGATCGTTTGATGCCGTGCATCGCCTTGGCGAAGAATCATCGCACTGGCTGGCGCTAAGAACCCTCACGGTCAACGCTCATTTCCTCGCGGGATTTCTGCCGAATTACACGGTCGCAGCGGATATCCGGCAACCGCGTGTTCTCCTGGACGCGTTCGAATTCGTCAAGCAGGATGAGACTCGCCCCGATCCTATCCCGCATATTTGGGATGCGACCAGCGATTGCGTCGCGGCCCAACTCGCATGGCGCGGCGACGCCGATCAACTCGTTCTTCTCAAGTCGCGGGCATGGCCCGGCGGCGACTGGTTGCAGGCAGCCGACGAAGGCGTCGTCGATCGCCTTTTTCCCTCCTACGCGAAGCGTCTTGGCTCCACGGCGATTCGCGTCGTCTGCTTGCGCGGTCCAGCGGAAGCGTCGGGGTGAGGATGCGCGTCGGAAATCGTTAAGTTTGTGCGATTTGCGAAAGCGACCGGACGAGTCTCAATGCTTGACGTGTGCGTTCGTTCCGTCTAAGGTATGCCGGATATCCTCCGCAGGTCGCTGTCTGCTCCCGACCGATGGAGTCCGCAAACCTCGCTTCGTTGGGCGCCGCAAACATGCATCCGATTACGCCGCAAGAGTGCTCCCGCATTGCTCAAGATCTGCAGATCCGCAAGGTGCAGGTCGAAAGCGTCATCCAACTGCTCGATGAAGGGAACACCGTCCCTTTCATCACACGTTATCGCAAGGAGCGCACCGGCGGGCTCAACGAAGACGTGATTCGGCAGATTCAGAGGCGGGCGAATGTCCTACGCTCTCTTGCGGATCGCAAGGCGACCATCCTTCGCAGCATCGAGAATCAAGGCCGGCTCACTCCGGAGCTGCGCGAAGCGATCCTGCACGCCGAGACGAACAAACGCCTCGACGATCTTTACCTGCCCTACAAGCCCAAGAAGAAGACGCTCGCCGCCGCGGCACGCGACAAGGGGCTCGAACCGCTCGCCCTCGCGATCGCCCACAGCGACCCGGCCGTCGAGAACCTCGACGAGATGTTCGCGGGATTGGTCAACCCCGAGAAGGGGCTGAACACGCCGGACGATGTGAAAGCGGGCGTAGGACATATCCTCGCCGAGATCATTCATGAAGCGGCCGAGGCGCGGGCTCCCGTGCGGGCCGTCCTTTGGGAAACCGGCCAAATCTGCGCGGGCAAGAACGAAAAGCTGCCCGAAGGCCAGGGGCAGGAATACAAGGACTACTTCACCTTCAAGGAAGGCGCCCGGCAGATTCCGCCGCACCGCATCCTCGCCATCAATCGCGGCGAGAAGGACGGGGCGCTCAAGATTCATCTCGATTTCGATCGAGAGCGAGTCAACGCGGTCGCATTGCGGGCGACTTCGGAAATACTGCTGAAACGCGCCGGCCAGCCGCAGATTCTGACGCCTGCGCGCCCGCAAGGGGGTCCGCGCGGCGCGGCACAAACGTCCGCAACGGAAGTACCGCCTGTTGAAACGCCCACTGGGGAAACGCCTCCTTCGGATGCGCCGCCCGCCGAAGCGTTACACGCCGAAACGCCGGTCGGAGAAACGCCCGCCCCGGTCGATGCCGCCCAAACCACGCCGCCGTCGGAAGTCGTCGAGACGCCACACGCGTCCCCGGCTGACCTCGCTCCCGCTCCGACGGCGGAGACCTCTCCCGCTCCCGAATCGGCTCCCGAATCTGCGGAGACGCCCAGCGAGCCCGCGACCCCGGAAGCGGCTCCTCTGGTGGCTTCGATGTCCGCTTCGGTGCCGATGCCGGAGCTGAAGGGCGAACCGCTCGTCCCCGATGGCGAGTTCAAAACGCCCTTCGGCGCCTTCTGGAAATTGGTGCTCGACGACGCGCTCGCTCGATTGTTGTTGCCGAACCTCGAACGCGAAATCCGTCACGAGTTGACGGATGAAGCCGAGTCGCACGCGGTGGCCGTGTTCGCTCGGAATCTTCGCAGTCTGTTGATGCAGCCGCCGTTGCATGGCCGTCGCGTCCTGGCGATCGATCCCGGCTATCGCACCGGTTGCAAGCTCGCCGTGCTCGACGAGTACGGCAACCTGACCGACAACGACATCATCTATCCCTTCGGCCCGCCGCCGAAGAAGGGACGTGAACGCGGGGAACGAGGCGAACGTGGACGACGCGACGCAGCCCCCGCGGCTCCTTCGGCCGAATCGGCGACTCCGCCGGAAACATCGAATGCAGCACCTTCGCCCGAAAACGCATCGGCGCCGCCCGCGGAGGAAACGCCGACGCCTGCGCCAGCGGCTGAAGCTCCGCCGGCCGACATCGGCACTCAGTTCGCCGAGACTCCCGTTCCGCCGCCGGAATCGACTCCGGTCGCCGAGCAGCCTCCTGTTCAGGTCCCTTCGCCTGGAACGATGGCTGCGCCCACTGAGAAATCGACGCCGCCGGCACCCGAAGCGACCCCGGCCGCGCCGCCCGCACCTCCGGTCGATCGTCGGGCGGAAGCCAAGGCCAAGCTCGCGGAGATGGTTCGCAAGCACCAGATTCAAGTCGTCGCGCTCGGCAACGGCTCGGGTTGCCGTGAGACGGAAGAGATCGTCGCCGAGGTCATCGGTTCCGACATTCCGGAGCTTGCGTACGTCATCGTCAACGAAGCGGGAGCCAGCCACTACTCCGTCAGCCAAGTGGGGCGTGAAGAGTTCCCGAACTTCGACGCCACGCTCCGCAGCACGATTTCGATTGGCCGTCGTCTGCAAGATCCGCTCAGCGAACTGGTGAAGGTCGAGCCGCAGAATGTCGGCGTCGGCCTTTATCAGCACGACATGAGCAAGAAGGAACTGAAGGAATCGCTCGACGGCGTCGTCGAATCGTGCGTCAACACGGTCGGCGTCGATCTCAACACCGCGAGCGTTCCGCTGCTTCGGCACGTCTCGGGCCTGAACCAACTAGTAGCCCGCGAGATCGTCGAATACCGCAAGCAGCATGGCGCCTTCACCTCGCGTGACCAGCTCATGCAGGTTTCCGGCTTCGGGCCCACCCGCTACGTTCAATCGGCTGGCTTCCTCAAGATTCCCGCCAGCGGCAACCCGCTCGATCGCACCTGGATCCACCCCGAAAGCTACGGCCTTGCCGAGCAGCTTTTGGCCGAGGTCGGCGCCGCGCCCGCCACGCTGGAAGACAAAGCTGCACAGGACGAGCTTCGCACCAAGTTCATGGCGCTCGACATCGATGAGGTGGCCAAGAAGCACAATGCCGGCGTGCCGACGGTGCTCGACATTCTTGACGCCCTCGCCCGCCCCGGCCGCGATCCGCGCGAAGACCTGCCGGCCCCCGTTTTCAAGAAGGGCATCCTCAAGATCGAGGACTTGCAGGCGGGCATGCAGCTCAAGGGGACGGTGCTCAACGTCGTCGATTTCGGCGCCTTCGTCGATATCGGCCTGAAGGATTCGGGCCTCGTCCACATCAGCGAGATGGCGAACCACTACATCAAGAGCCCCTATGCAGTCGTCGCCGTCAACGACGTGGTGTCCGTGTGGGTGAAGGCGGTGGACAAGGAACGCCATCGCGTGTCGTTGACGATGATCGAGCCCGGAACGGAACGCAAGCCGCCCGAACGCCGGCCGCA
This sequence comes from Gemmataceae bacterium, assembly GCA_019748295.1. Lineage (GTDB taxonomy): Bacteria > Planctomycetota > Planctomycetia > Gemmatales > Gemmataceae > JAIEPT01. The sequence continues at coordinate 46,441 of JAIEPT010000012.1, forward strand.
AGGCGCGCCGCGGCAAGCCGGCCCTCCGGGGGCTCGTCCGCCGCGACCGCAAGGTCGAGGTCCCGGCCCAGGCGGCCGAGGCCCTGGTGGTCCGCAAGGCGAAGCACAGCCGGCCGGACAGGGGCAGGGGCAAGATCGTCGGCAAGGATTTGGCGGCGGAAATCGTCCGCCGCGACAAGGGGGAGGCCGGCCTCCGGGCCGCTTCTCAGGCCCGCCTCAGGGGGCGCCTGCGGGACAGGGCGACGCTCCGCGTCCCGCCGCTCCGCCGCCGCCGCCGCGCAAGCCGCGTCGCGAACCGCCGAAGCCCAAGCTGTCGCAAGCCGCCCTCGAAGGCAAGGCATCGCTCCGCACCTTTGCCGAACTCGGCGCCTTCTTTGCGGCCCACCGCACGGATGCTCCCGACACGCCCCCGCCGCCTGCTCCAGGCCAGGACGTTCCCGCCGAGACGCCGCCCGTGAATGCGGAGCAAGCGCCGAGCGACCCGAAGCCGGAAGAACCGGCGAATCCGAGCTAAGTCCAAGCCCGCGTCCAGCGCTGTAGGGAGCGCCCTCCGTGGCGTTCCGCCGGACTGGACGCGTCCGATTGGCGAGTTCACCATCCGCGACCCCCGCTTGCGGCTTGGCGATCCGGATTGACCATGCGGATCGCTAAGCCGCAAGCGGAAAACTTGTGTGGGGGCGACGTGGCGTGTTCAGTCCTTCTTCCCACGCAGTTTGCCGCGACCCAGGACGGTGTAGACGGGCCCCTTCGGCGTCAGGTCGCTGGAATAGACGAGCACTTCCTGGATCGTCGTTTCGCCGCCGCGCCATTTGTCATGTTTGGCGAGTTCCCGCGAAATCGACTCGGCATCCGCATCCTTGTTGACTCGGCCCAACGTCACGTGCGGAGAAAACGGACGATCTTCGGGCCGGTAAAGCCCCTGCGTCTCGAATGAGGTTGCGAGATCTTGGAAGAGGTTGCGCACCTCGGCGGCCCCCGTTCCGACGCCCGCCCAGATCGTTCGAGGCCGACGCATGTTGGGGAAGCAGCCGACGCCTTCCAGGGACATCACGAACGGCGCGTGATCCTGTGCGGCCCGATCGGCGGCCCGACAGACTTTCATGAGGTCGCGGTCGTCCACGTCGCCCAGGAAGAGCAGCGTGAGGTGGAGGTTTTCGGTTTCGACCCACTGGACGCCCGCAGTCGCATCCGCGAGCTTTTCCTGCAGGGCGGCGAGGCGGTCGCGTGAGGCGTCGCCGGGATTGAGGGCGAGAAAAGTTCGCAGCCGTGCCATGTCGAATTCCTTGGCGGATCGGCCCGCGAACGCAAGCCGTTCCTTTCATGGTGGCAAAACAAGTCGGCTACGAAAAGGGTTCATTCGAAGCCTATCGGCCGCGATACCGGATTGTGTCCGCACGGCGCCCCTTGTTGCTCCGTCCGGGCCTACCTATAATTTGAGTCCCTGACCTCGAACTCCGTAGGACGGTTCGTCATGAAGAAAGAAATCCACCCCAACTACCAGGATTGCACGGTTTCCTGCGGTTGCGGCAACAAGTTCGAAACCCGCAGCACCCGCAAGGCGATCAGCGTCGAAATCTGCTCGGCCTGCCACCCGTTCTTCACCGGCAAGATGAAGTACGTCGATACCACGGGGCGCGTCGAGAAGTTCCAGCGGAAATACAACTGGGACAAGCGCAAGAAGCCCGGCGAAGCGGGCCAAGTGGAAACGGCCAAGCCCGAAGAAGCCGCCGCCAAGTAGCTGCCGCAACGCAAATCAAGGCAAAGGGAAGCAATGCGCTTCCTTTTGCCTTTTTCATTCGTCTGCGTTTTGACGACTCATGAAGTCGCCCTTGTCCAGGATCGAGGCTATGGCGAACGAGCTTCCGAGAGTGTTCGTCGATCGCATCGATATAGAAGGCTTCAAGTCGATTCGATCAGCGTCCATCGAACTAAAGCCCCTCAATGTCCTGATCGGCGGCAATGGAGTTGGGAAATCCAACTTCCTGGAATACTTCCGTATGCTTATCGCCTCGCTCGATGCGAGGATCGACGGTTACGTGAACTCGCGAGGCGGCGCTTGGTCGTATCTGCACCGCGGCCCAAAGGTGACGGAGCGCATTCAGGGAGCGATTCGCCTGCAAACGGAGGGGGGGCCGTGCACCCTCTACCAAAATCTGGTTTTTCGCTCGCCTGACACATTGACCTACGATCAACGGCATTCCCCAACTTCGATGCGCGACAAGTCAAAGGAAGTGGTTTTCGAGGATTTGTGTTCGGTGGTTGCGGACGGCGCCGGGCGCCCAGGCCAACTTGCATACTTCGGGCTCAAAGACGGCATCGGCATCTATCACTTTCACGACACGTCGCGTACGGGGCCGCTACGAAAATACGCGGCGGTAAACGACAATGTTCGCTTGGATGCCGAAGGTTCCAACTTGGCCTCGATGTTGTATGCCTATTCGCAACGAGCGCGAAGCGAGCAACGGAACACCAAATTCAGTCTTGCGGCCTCAACCTACCGCAGAATCGTTCGTCTGGTTCGCAAGTTCTTCCCCTCCTTTCACGATTTCGTTCTTGAGCCGGATCGGCCGAACGAAGAGCGAATCTTGCTGAGGTGGCGCCAGGCGAGCGGCGACTACATCTATGGTCCGCATCAATTTTCGGATGGAACGCTTCGAGCCATCGCATTGGCCACGCTGCTTGAACAGCCCGCGAATGAGCTTCCCAATTTGGTTTTGCTCGACGAACCGGAACTGGGCCTTCATCCGTACGGAATCGAGTTGGTCGTCGAACTCATCCGAAAAGTTTCGCAGCGCGCCCAGGTCGTTGTCGCAACGCAATCGCCTTTATTCCTCGACTTCTTCACGCCGGAGGAGATCATCGTCGTCGATGCCGATTTGGAATCGTCGCAATTCCGCCGGCTGAAACATGAGGAATTGCAAGCTTGGCTCCAAGACTACACCCTAAGCGAATTGTGGCAGAAGAATGTCTTCGGAGGAGGGCCGCTCGCATGAGCGAACTCTACGTCTTTTGCGAAGGCCGCACCGAGCAGAATTTTTGCAAACAAGTGTTGGTTCCGGCACTTAGAAACCTACGGGCCGTACATCCGATTCGCATTGCTTTTGGGAGAAGCAAGGGCATCGTGCATCGTGGAGGCTTGCGAAGCTATTTGCCGGTCAAGAAAGATATTGCGAACATGTTGGCCGCTCGACCTCACGCCGACGTATTCTTCACGACCATGTTCGATCTTTACAAGCTCCCCAAGAATTTTCCCGGCAACCAGCATAGGAAAAAAGCCGCCGATCCGCGCGAGAACATCGAACATCTCGAGCGTGCGCTCGAACTTGACGTCAATGATGCTCGCTTTGTTCCCTATCTCCAACTTCATGAGTACGAAACGCTGCTTTTTTCGGATTTGGAAGCCTTTCAGGTTGCATTTGACGACTGCGAGAACGCCATCACGAACTTGAATCAAGAAAAGGCCGAGTTTGAATCCATTGAAGAAATCAACGACACGCCTCATGGCGCTCCCTCCAAGCGTATTATTCGTGCAATCCCTAGTTATCGAAAATCGAAGGCGACTGCGGGAGCGGACGTTGCGGAGTTTATCGGACTGGACGTGATGCGTGCTTCGTCGCCGCACTTCGATCAATGGGTGAAAACCCTCCAAAGCCTTTGAGGTTTTCGATCATGTGGCCCGCTTTCGAACAAGCCGTCGCCCGTCATGCGGAGTTGGAGCATCAGCTCTCCGACCCCGCGGTCGTGAGCGACCGCAACCGCTACGCCACGCTCGCCAAGGAGCATGGAAGGCTCGCCAAGATGATCAAGCCTTACGGCGAGTATCTCAAAGTCAGCAAGAACCTCGCTTCGGCCGAGGCGATGCTGGAGGCAGCCGACGGCGATGCCGACATGACGGCGATGGTGCGGGACGAGATCGCATCGCTCAAGCCGCGCAAGGAAGAGATGCATAGCCGGCTCGAAGACTTGCTGCTGGGCGAAGGCGAGGATTTCGACAGCATCATCGTCGAAATTCGTGCCGGCACCGGCGGGGACGAGGCGGCGCTCTTCGCAGGCGATCTCTACCAGATGTACGGCTACTTCGCCCGGACCAAGGGTTGGCGCATCGAGGAAATCTCCTTCAGCCCCGGCGAACATGGCGGATACAAGGACGTCGTCTTCAGCGTCACCGGCGACGAGGTGTATCAGCATCTCCGCTACGAAAGCGGCGGCCATCGCGTCCAGCGCGTGCCCAAGACCGAGACGCAGGGCCGCATTCACACCTCGGCCGCGACCGTGGCCGTGATGGCGGAGCCGGACGACACGCAAGTCGAGATCATCCCTGAGGACATCGAAATCGAGACGATGCGAGCAGGCGGGGCGGGAGGCCAGCACGTCAACAAGACGGAAAGCGCGGTCCGCATCTGGTACAAGAAAGGCACTCCGGACGAAATCGAAGTCAAGTGTCAGGATGAGCGCAGCCAACACAAGAATCGCGAACGCGGCATGCGCGTCTTGCGCAGCCGAATCTTCGAACGGCAGCAGGAAAAGCTGCATCAAGAGCGAGCCGAGGCTCGTCGAACGTTGATCGGTTCGGGGGGCCGGGGCGACCGCATCCGCACCTATAATTTCCCGCAGAACCGCGTCACCGATCACCGCATCAACCTGACGATCAACAAGCTCGATCAGATCATTGCCGGCAATTTGCGCGAATTGTTCGATTCGCTGCGATCGTACGACAAGAAACAACGGCTCGAGCAAACGCAACTGCCCGCGGGGGCGTAGGCAAACAGGGACTTTCAAAGCCCAGGGGCGAGCGCAGCGAGCCCCTGGATACGCTTCGCGAGAAAGCAGATGAGAGAGAGTGGAAAGTAGAGAAGAAAGAATGCAAGGCGTTTGCAACTCGTCTACTCTCCACTTTCTCATCTCTACTCTCTCGCGAAGCGAACCCAGGAGCTCGCTGCGCTCGCCCCTGGGCTTGTGGGTTTCTCCTCATCCGTAAGGACGCGACATGGCGGAGCAAGTGTGGACGTTGGGCTCGCTGCTCGACTGGACCGCCAAGCACCTGGCGCAGAAGGAATGCGAATCGCCTCGCATCGATGCGGAGGTGCTGCTCGCGCATGCCGTCGGCTGCAAGCGGATCGACCTTTACGGCATGCGGCACGGCGAAGAAGCGTCGGCCGACATTCGCAAGCGGTATCGCGAACTCGTCAGCCGTCGGCTCGACGGAGCGCCGGTCGCCTATCTGGTCGGCAAGAAAGAGTTTTTCGGGCTCGAATTCAAAGTGTCGCCCGCCGTGCTCATTCCGCGGCCCGATACGGAAGTGCTCATTACCGCATGCCTGGACCTCGGCAAAAAGCATCCGCAACCCCGCATTGTCGACGTCGGCACCGGCAGCGGCTGCATTCCGATCGCGCTCGCCAAGCATCTGCCGAAGGCACAGGTAACGACGATCGACATGAGTCCCGAAGCGACGGCGATCGGGAAAGAGAACGCGGGAAAGCACTCCGTCTTCGATCGCGTCCGCTTTCTTCAGGGCGATGTGTTGGAACCGGTGGCGAGCGAGACGTTCGAGTTCGTGGTCAGCAATCCACCGTATATCGCCCATGAAGAATGGGCCGCGCTGCCTGCGGGCGTCCGCGACTATGAGCCTCGCCTGGCGCTCGACGGCGGCCCCGGCGGCTTCGACGTGTTCACCCGTCTCATCGAGCAAGCTCGGGAACGATTGGTTTCCGGCGGCTGGTTGGTGATCGAAATCGGATCGCCGCAGGAAAAGCAAGCGCGCGCGAAGATCGAAGCGATCGTGGACTACGAGTTGTTCCCCACCATTCTCGACGGCTCCGGCCATCCCCGCGTGCTGAAGGCGCGCCGGCGCTGATGGAACGCTAGCGCCTTAATCGATGCGGCGCTTCCAATCCATGCTGCTCCATCAAGGCCGCGTCGCCGAGGATGCGGTTCGTCTCGCCTTCCGCGACCAAGCGACCCGCTTCGAGCACGATGACACGGGAGCAGGTGTCGAGGACCAGATCCAAGTCGTGCGAAGCGATGATCGCGGAGCCGGCCCAATCGCCGAGCCAGCGGATGAGTTCGCGGCGTCCGCGCGGATCGAGAAAGATCGAAGGTTCATCCAACAGCAGCAACTCGGGCCGCATCGCCAGCACCCCAGCAAGGGCAGCTCGGCGTTTTTCCCCACCCGATAAGTGATAAGGAGCTCGGTCGCGCAGCTCCGTGAGTTCGACGCGCGATAAAGCATCGTTTACGCGCCGTTCCACTTCCTCGCGAGGCAATCCGAGATTGAGCGGACCAAATGCGATGTCGTCGGCCAACGTCGCCGCGAAGAGTTGGTCGTCGCTGTTTTGGAACACGATGCCGACTCGAGTCGGAAGCTGCTTGCGATCCGCCGGCGTTGCCGGATCGAGCCCCGCGACCGTCGCCATCCCGGGGCGCAAACCGAGGACGCCCGCGAGGCACAGGAACAACGTCGTCTTCCCGGCTCCATTGGGGCCGACCAAACCGATCCGTTCGCCCTTGCGCACCTCGAACGAGACCTCGCTCAAGGCGGGGCGGCCTGGATAGGAAAACGTGAGGCCGCGAACGGAAACGAGGGGCGCGTCGCTCATCGGTTTGCGACATCCCAGAGCAAGATGCCGACGGCAGCCCCGTTCAACAACGCGAAACATGCCACGTCGAACCAGCGCGTGCGAAACGCGTGCAACGTGCGGAACTGGCCATCGAACCCACGGCAACGCATCGCCTGGGCCACGCGTTCCGCGCGGTCGCTGCTGCGGACTAAGAGAGTGCCGGAAACATTGCCGATCGTTCGCCAGCTATGCATGTCCGCCCGATTGCGAAACGCCCGGACTCGCAAGGCGGTCCGCAGCCGGCCGAACTCCTCCGCCAACAGATGCACGAAGCGATAGGCGAGCAGCACGACCTGCACGATCGGCCCCGGCACATGCAAGCGATGCGACGCGGCGAACAACTCTTCGAGCGGAGCGGACGCGGCCAAACTGAGAATCAATCCAACGATCGCCGCGGTCTTCGCCATCAGCACGCCGAAACGTTCGAGGCCGGGCATCGAGAGCGATATTCCGAGAACCTCGACGCGTGTGTCCGAGTTGTCGAAAAACGGCAGCCAAATAGTAAAGAACGCAAGCAGCATCAAAACGACGCCAAGCCGTCGAGCAAGCCAGATAGGCCGTACTCGTGCCGCTGCGGCGACGACGATCATCAACGCGCTTGCAACCAGCGCGGGCAGAATCGTTCGCAACGGAGCGATGAGGCCGACGGCGAGGAGGATGCTGGCGACCTTCCACCGCGCATCCCAATGCCGCATCGGCGATTCGCGGACGGTCGGCAGATCGAAAGCGAGCGTCATGTCGAGATTGTAGCGAGACGCCCGGTGGGGAGTTGTTTCGAAACCTCAGTCTTCCGCTTGCGGCTTGGCGTTCGGAGAAAGCCCTGAGCTCGCTAAACCGCAAGCGGAAGACAGGTGTTCCGAGACAACCTCTTTAGCCGGGCATCATGCGGTCTGGCTTTCCGACGGGATGCTGATCGTCGCGTCGATCCGCGTACAGCGCGACCCACTCGGCAAGACGTTTTCCCAGCAGCCGGCACGCCGCCTTCTCGGCTTCCGCTCGGGGTTCCCGTGCCGCGATGGCGCCGTAGTGGGCGGTCATCATGGGTGCGGCATAATCCGTGACGCCGAAGACGAGAAAGCCGAAGTTCATCAGCACGGTCAGGATGGACTGGCACGCCAACTCCGCACCGCCGCCCCACCCGCCCGAGGAGGAGAAGGCGCAGCCGATCTTGCCGTCCACCTTCATCCAGTGCGGCCGCATGGCGTCGTCCCAGAATCGTTTCATCTTCCAGGAAAGCACGCCCATGTTCGTCGGGCTGCCCACCGCGATGCCGTCGCACCAGCCGACGTCGTCCGGAGTGGCCTCCTCGACGGTTTTGAGACGCACTTCGATCGCGGAAATCTCGCCAGCGCCCTCGGCGACAAGTTCCGCCATCGCCCGCGTATTGCCGCCGGCCGAATCGAACAACACCAGCACCTTGCCCATGGATCTCGCCTCGGTGAAGGAAGTAGAAGTCGCCCAAGAAATAGGTGTCGCCGTGAACCTCACGGGATCTTCTCGCGGGTTCGCCGAATCGCAATTTCCGGCGGGCGAAATACAAAGGGAGTACGCACCCCAAGGAGATACCGATGAGCACGGTTCCCGTTTTTGCCGAGCCGCCCGTTCGCCATGCGTTGGGACTCCCCGCGGGGAGCGTTCGCGCCACGCACATCCTTGCCGTGGTCGGCCTGGTGTGCGCCATATTGCTGATCCCGACGCGTGCGGAGGCGGTCCCGGTTCCGCCGTACTTGGTTTACCTGCTCTTCTTGCTGCTGGGCCATTTCTTCGCGGCTCATGGCGTCACGATCTCCGCAGGTCCATCTCATCCCCGACCGCTGTATCTGCCGGGCGGATTCGTCCGCCTTTTCGTCTTCCTGGCACTGGCGGGAACGATCGGCTATCACCTGTTTGCCGATCCCAACAACCTGGAAGAGCACTTCGGTGCTTCGGTCGACGAGTTGAAGAAGCAACCCATCACTCCGCTCGTGATTTTGGCCGGCTTCTTCCTCGGCCTCATGTTGCGGGCGATCATCGGCAACAGCACTTCGGCGGGGTGGAAAGACATCGAGGCGTGGATCTCGCTGATCGCGCTCGCCGGCCTCGTTGTGGCTGGAATCATCCACCTCGTCATCAGTCCGACGAGCCAGGAGAACCTATCGATGCCGAACTGGGAAGCGGGCCTCGGAGCGGTCGTCGCGTTCTACTTCGGCGAACGCTCTTAGAGTAGTCCTCACGCTCCGCGTGAGGTCAGCCGCGATGCGAGGTCGATCGGGCGTGGAAACAAGTTTACCTAACTTGTTCGAAGACTCTTTGAAAACCATTCCGACAAGTTAAATAAACTTGTCGCCACGAAAGGCAGCGAAAGTAGTCCTCACGCTCCGCGTGAGGTCAGCCGCGATGCGAGGTCAATCGGGCGTGGAAACAAGTTTACCTAACTTGTTCGAAGACTCTCCGAAAACCATTCCGACAAGTTAGATAAACTTGTCGCCACGAAAGCAAGGCGGTATCACCTCGCATCGCTGCTGACCTCACGCGGAGTGTGAGGACTACTCTAAACCAAAGAAGCCCAGCCAAGGAAGAGACCGCTTGATGAGGTCTCGAGCGAGGCGCCCTACAAAGAGGGAGGGCGTTTGCACGTCAGTTACCAGCGGATGATCAGGTCGACGCCGGTGAGCAGGTCGTTTCGACTCTGGTAGAGGATGTTCGGAGCATCGCTGTAGTCGCGGCGAATTCCCGGACGAAGGTTGATCTTGTACGTGGTATTCCACGTGAAGCCATCGTTCCGCGACGAAGGCGGACAGGACGAGCGGACCGGCATCACGCGAGCGGAGCCGATGGTTCAGTTTCGTCTTGGGACGAGGGCCCGATCAACGCATGAGCGAGGCAATCTGTGCTGATTGCAAGGTGGGCGTCCGGCTGTTTTGGGGAGACTCGAATCAGTCCGTTCGAAATGGTCTTTGAGAAAAACCGATAAGAGCCATAGTCGGAGCAAAGATGCTCCGCCCGGCGGCCTCTCCTTGACATTCGCTCTGCCGCACTAGGGTATTGGCTTCAAGGACGTCGTAGTATGATTTCCGCAATCTTGCTCACTTCCGCAATGGTAGTCGGCCAGCCGCCAACCGATTATTCCGTCCGAGGGCTGCTTCCGACGGCTCTCCAAGACGTTCAGCCGAAGACTCCCGCGACGGGCGGCGCTGCGGCATCGGAAGGCCCCCCGGGGAATCCAGACGCCGTTGCCAGCATCAAAACCGACAAGGAGGAGCCGGCTCCAGCTACCCCCTATCTGCTGGAACGGTCGCTCGCCGGAACCGCCTTCGGGCAAAGGTTGCAGGACCGCGGCATCACCGTCTTCGGCTGGACGCAAATGTCCTACAACGTGAGTTCGGCAAGCCGGACAAACCTTCCGCGGACGCTGGACGATCGGGCGAACGAGTTCCTTCTGAACCAGAACTGGCTTCATATCGAAAAGACTCTTGACCCCAAGAAGAACGAAGTTCAGTTCGGCTGGAATTTGGATTTGATCGTGCCCGGGTCGGACTACCGCTACACGCTTCCCCGGGGCTTGCTGAACAGCCAGCTGACCCGAAACAACGGAAGCCCTCAGCTTTACGGAATCGACCCCTACCAATTCTACGGCCAAGCATTTCTGCCGAACCTTGGCTCGCAGGGGACCACCGTGAAGGTAGGGCGGTTCGCGACCCACTGCAGTTACGAGGTGGTCCAAGGCGTTGATACCCCTTTCGTATCGCGGTCGTACATGTTCCAGTACAACCCCTTCACTCACACTGGGGTGTGGGCTACCACGCCGCTCAGCGACAACTGGACCATATCGAACGGGCTCGCCACCGGGAGCGACACCTTCATCGATCCGGCCAACCGCTTGACGTATATCGGCCAACTAAGATGGGCGCCTCCGGAGGGGAAGACGAACCTCAACATCAACTACGTCATCACCGACCCGAAGTACGACATCAGGAATTCGTTCGCGTTCTACAACTACTACGGCATAGTGTTGAGTTCCAAGTTCACCGACAAGCTGACCTACGTCTTGGACTCCGCGTACTCGCACACCAGCAACGCCCCCATTCCCGGCAACGGCAACGGATTTGCCGACTGGTATGGAGCGGCAAATTACTTCATCTATGCTCACACCGACAAAGTGAGCAGCATCCTGCGAGCGGAGGTCTTCAACGACTCAACCGGCTTCAGAACGGGTACGGAGGGCGTCTACACGGAGGTCACGTATGGGGTCGCCTGGAAGCCCACCCAAAGCCTGATCATCCGACCGAGTGCACGGTACGACTACAATGCTTCCAATGGGGCGTTTGAGGGGAAGCAGAATTTGTGGACCGGGACAATGGAGTTCATCGTCCGTTGGTAATGCCGCAAGCCTGATATCGTCGGAAGCGAAGATGCGATCGGCCGTCCCGGAAGGGCGGCCGATTCTTGTATCTCAGTACCCCTCCCAGCCGTTTTCGCGATTGCTTGACGCGTGACGGCGTCCATCGCTGCGTGCGATTGGGTGCAGCCGATTCGCGCACGGTGATTTTAGGCCGGCGAAGAGCAAAAAGCGTTTGCGTTCTACTAGCCGTCCGGCAATTTGCGGCCGAGCCGCGGTTTTTTCGCCGCGGACGAAACCCTCCGCCCGTTTGTCGAACCAATCTTGCCCCGGCGCGGATCGATCATTCATGCGCTAAGGCGAGCGGCAGGAGCTAGTCTACCTCCCTCTCGCTCCTGGAGAGTCCTGGAGAGGGTTGGGGGGGTTGGCCCCCGGCCCTTCTCCCGGACTCTCCCCTCACAAGTGCAAACCGGAAGCCCTCCCGCGTTACTCCGAGCCCGGCGTGGGTCGGCCATGCGAATCGTTGCGGCCGCCGGGCTGCTGCATGGCGTGTTCGCCGGCAGTCTCGAAGTTGCCGATCCGTCGCTTCGGATCCTGTTCTTGAAACGCCGCCCCCGAGGAGCCGGGCTTCTCGGCCCCTTCCGGCGGAATGGCGTCCCCTGGGCCGATGTGCGATTGGTTGGCCGGCGGAATGGGGGCCGGGCCATGACGGTGCTTTTTGTGTCCCATATGGTTGAGGTTCGATGCAGAAATGTACTGCATCCGGCCGCCTTCCCCGGCCTTGCTTGGTTCTATCGCCTGGGAAGAAAGAGGCAACCACTGTGCCGCCAGGATAGGTTGCAGCGTTCGAATCGTGTGGTCGCTGGTGAAGCAAATGGTTGCCAAATGCCGCCCGGAAGGGTGGCAAGGACGACAAAAGCCGACTTCGAAATCGAAAGGGGCGGAATTCTCATCTATTTTTCAGCGCAAGTATCCTGAATCGGTGCGTAAAATGGGCGTATCGGTGCGCGAAGGGTTCTTTGCTTCGATTCAACCTGCCCGAAGTGCCTTCGTTTAGCCGATGGTCCCGGCAAGATGCCGTCTACTTACCATCGTTTGATTGCGAGGAAGATATGCACCGTAACTCCACGGTTGTGTTGAGTTTTTCGTTGATTTTTGGGACGGCCCATCTGAGCTGGGGTCAAGTGAATAAGGGTAATGTTGGAAATGTCGGCAACGCTGCTGGGAACATCGGGAACATCGGGAACATCGGGAACGCCGGGAACGCCGGGAACGTCGGGAACGCCGGGAACGCCGGGAACATTGGAAATGTCGGAAACGGCGGAAACGTCGGAAATAATGGGAATGTCGGCCTCGTAGGGGGGGCGGGGGCGTTCGGAAACAATGGCGGAGGAGCCTTTCGCGGCTTCCTGCCTACCCGACCCGGACTCGGAACGCGCCAACCTACCAATTTCAATCTCGGAAACACCGGAAATAACGGCAACAACGGAAACGCCGGCAATGTTGGGAACGGAAATGCCGGAAACAACGGAAACGCTGGAAACGTCGGCCAATTCGGGCAAGTGGGACAGCTTGGCCAATTCGGCCAGACCGGACAGAACGGTCAGAACGGAGGCGGCGGGAACAGCGGAATCAAAATTATCCCTGGCATCCAAGGGTATCAGGGTGGAAACATCGGCGGCCAAATTGGAGGCCAGATCGGCCAATTTGGTCAGTTCGGCCAGCAAATCGGTGGTCAAATCGGCCAGTTCGGTCAAATTGGCGGCCAGATCGGCCAGTTCGGCCAAGTTGGTGGCCAGATCGGACAGTTCGGCCAGATCGGACAGTTCGGGCAAATTGGCCAGATCGGCGGACAGATTGGGCAGTTTGGCCAAATCGGCCAGTTCGGTCAAGTTGGTCAGATCGGTGGTCAAATCGGTCAGTTCGGCCAACTCGGACAGATCGGCGGCCAGATCGGGCAGTTTGGTCAGTTTGGACAACTCGGCGGCCAGATCGGACAGTTCGGCAACGGGGGCAAGTTCGGCGCGTTCGGCCTCGCGGGAACTCGATACGGTCTCTAATACGAATCAGGAAGACATAAGCCGTAAGTAAGGGCCTCGCATTGCGAGGCCCTTTTCGTGTCGTTGAGGCAGCTTCTGTCCCTCTCCGTCCGGGACACCTCCGGGAGATCGCCGGGAAAGGGGGAGAAAGCCACTTGTCGCACGCCTTACTGCGTGCCCGGGTCCCTGCTCATATCATGGCGATATGCTCTCCCGGAGGCCGCCATGCCGAATCGACTTGCTGTTTACACCGGGGTCTTCGATCCCATTCATCTCGGACATCTCGACGTCGTCCAGCGCGGGGCCCGCATCGTCGATCGTCTGATCGTCGGCGTGGGGGACAATCCCGAGAAAACGCCGCTTTTTTCGCAGGACGAGCGCGTCGATCTCGTTCGCCGGGTGACAGGGCATTTGCCGAACGTCGAAGTGTTGCCGTTTCATGGCCTCGCGGTGCGATTCGTCCGCTCGCTTGGTTCGCGTCTGATGCTGCGCGGCATCCGCACGACGAGCGACATGGAATACGAGTTCACCATGTCGCTGACGAACCTGTCGCTCGATTCGGAAATCGAAACGGTCTTCCTGATGGCGAAGGAAACCTACTCGCACATCAGCGGCAACCTGCTCCGCCAGATTGCTCGCTTTGGCGGCGATGTGCATAAATTCGTCCCTGAGGGAATCGCCGAACCGCTGCTGAAGCGTGCGGCTGACCGCCTTGTGGAATTGCAGACGCGCGAACGGTAGAGGCGGCGAGCAGCGGCTGGCATAGTCTGCCCGTTGTGGGGCGGTCTCTGACCGTCCCACACGGGCCGACCGAAGGTCTCCATGAACCTTGCAATGACTACGTCCCCAACCGGCGGTCTGGGCGTGACGCGCTCGGGTGGATGATGGAGACCTTCGGTCGGCCCGTGTGGGACGGTCAGAGACCGCCCCACAACCGGCTGGAGACCGCTCCACGATGTGCAACGTGCACGCGCGGACGAAAACCCTTTACGGTTGCGGCGCCA
>JAIEPT010000007.1 GCA_019748295.1 Gemmataceae bacterium
GAGCGTCGTGGCGAACTCTTTCAGAGTTCCTTGGCAAGTGGGGGGCGTATACCCAGTGTTGGCTCCCGATGGTCGCCAACCCTGGGCTTTGCTGGGAAACGCTTTCAGCGTTTCGCGGTCCTCGCCTAAATCGGGGCCGCGCTTGGAATCGCCGGGTTGTGCGTCTACAATCGGTCCGAATCAGGCTGGCCCTTGCGACGCACTTGGAATCGCCCAGGCGTGCGGGCCGACACCTCCAGGAGACCACCGCCATGACGATGTTGACCCGACGCGAGATGTTGCGAACCGCCGGCGTGGGCGCCGCCGCCCTTGTTGGGTTCGGAAACGCACCACAAGTCTTCGCCCAGCAACCGGCTCCGCCTGCCGGCCCGCACACGCTTCCCAAGCTGCCTTACGAAAACAACGCATTGGCTCCGCACATCGACGAACGCACGATGCGGATTCACCATACGCTGCACCACCAGGCCTACATCAACAACCTCAATACCGCCCTCCAGGGGCAGGCGGAACTGCGCCGGCTTTCGATCACGGATCTGGTCAAGAACGTCGCCAAGGCTCCCGAGAACATTCGCCAGGCCCTCATCAACAACGGCGGCGGGCATTACAATCACTCGATGTTCTGGGAAATCATGGCCCCGCCCCGCGGCGGCGATGCCAAGAACGAACCTGCCGGAGCTTTGGCGGAAGCGATCAACACGACCTTCGAATCGTTCGGCGCCTTCCAACGCCTCTTCAAGCAGGGCGCCCTCGGGCGATTCGGCAGCGGCTGGACGTGGCTGGTGTGGTCGAACAATCGCCTCAGCATCGTCAGCACCGCCAATCAGGACTGCCCGCTGATGAACGGCAGCTACCCGGTGCTTGGGATCGATGTATGGGAACACGCTTACTATCTGAACTACCAAAACCGCCGGGCCGATTATGTCGATGCCTGGTGGAACGTGGTGAACTGGACCGCGGTGGGCCAACGCTTCCAAACCGCACGAGCGTAGCTGCCCGCACGAGCGTAGCTGCCCGCACGAGCGTAGCTGCCCGCACGAGCGTAGCTGCGTCTCTTGCTCCCCTCTCCGCTTGGCGGAGAGGGGCTGGGGGTGAGGGGGCGGCTCGGCGCAGCAATTGATGTCGATCCAGAAGTGTCCGCATGGGCTGATTCTCTCGCAAGCCCGCGAAGAGTCGCCTACTAAATCAGCGTGCGCGATTTCGCCGCAGCACCTTTCGCACGAACCCGAAGCGTTAGTTAGCGAGGGATTCGCGTCGTCCCTCGCTGACGCTTCGGGCTAGTGCGGGCGACTGGCATGTTTTGATCCGAAGCGCGACGCCCGCTCTTATTCGAAAGGCCGCTACTAACGCGCCGCCGATTTGCGCACGCTGATTTAGCCGACGCCGTCGCTGCGGAGGTAAGGCGAGCGGCAGGAGACCGTCTACCTTGCTCTCCTCCGGCAGGGAACCGACCGTCCTCAGATCGTGACGTCTGCAACGACGGGTTCGGCCGAGCGTCCTTTCGCTTCCTCAGCGTTTCGCCAGCATGTTGAATCCCACGAGCAGGCTCCCCTGGAGCCCCGCCGGTTCCCACTCAACAACCTCACATCCGGCCTGGGCTAGCAGTGTTTTGAATCGCCGAACCGTCCCAAACGCGCGGCCCCCCGAGAAGCGGCCCCCTGGCGCCGGCTGCCAGCCCGTCAATGCCAGGGTGATGCCGACGGCAGCGTCCCGCAACCGACAGACCAGGGCACGGCCGTTTGGCGCGGCGCGGGCCAGTCGCCAATCGAATCCGGGGCCCTCGACACGGAGGCAGAGGAGTCCGCCGGGACGTAGCACGCGCACCATCTCCCGCAAGGCCCGGCCCTGGTGCATGTAGTTGATGGCTACCCGGCAGATCGCTTGCGTGAACTGGCTGTCGTCGAAGGGTAGGGTCTCGGCCGACCCCCGCACGAAGCGGATGGGCTGAGCACTTCCCTCGTCCATGAGACAGCCGAGTGCCAGGGCCGACAGATCGGCGTCCACGCCGACGAACTCCGACGGCCCGTAAGGCCTCAGCCGCTGGAGCGTCTGACCGGCGCCGCAGCCGATGTCCACGACCCGGCTCGCGGGAGTGAGGCTGTCGAGGAAGCGGGGTGGAAGGAATTGCTCATTCACCCCCTGCACGCGATACTCTCCCAAGTGGTAGGCAACGGCTTTTCCCAAGGGGTTCAGCCCGGACTTTGCCTCCCCGAGGTTTGTGCCTTGCAGTTCCGCCCAGGCTTCGGGTGGCAAGGGTTTGCCGGCGCCAAGAGTCTCCAGCCAGGGCCCAGCGAGGTGGAGAAAACCCTTGGGCCACGCCCAAATGGCCTCGGCCGCCGAATCAGCTCCGCCCAAGAAATCGGGAACCAGGCCTCCGCGGAGGCTAACGGTTTCCGCCCGACAACGGCAGCAGCCGCGCCCCCTTTCCCACCGAAGAGTGATTTTGCAAACCGGACAGCGCAAACCCAGGACGGGCGAATACTCCCGCGCGCGATGCGAAGACGTGGGTTCGGATTTGCTCATGGCGGCACGCTCATTCCATTAATCGGATGTCAAAGGACTGCCGAACGACAAAAAGGTTCGATCAGAGTGGTCCTCACGCTCCGCGTGAGGTCAGCGGCGATGCAAAGTTCGTCCGCGGAACGTATTCTGGGTTCGATTGTCTGTCATTCCACCGCGGCTGACCTCACGCGGCTGTCTCCGCGGCGCGAGGGCTGGCGATTATCGTAGGTCCAACGCAGGGCGTTCCCACGCGCGGCCAAGTTTCTACAATGCCGACGAGCGCCCAAAGGACCCCTCGCACGGCCGATTTCTCTCGCGGCCGCCCGCTTCGTTCAAGGAATCCATTCGATGCCCAAGATCACGATCGCGAACGAGAAGAAGGAAATCGAAGTCCCCGCCGGCGCCAATCTCCGCGACGAACTGAAAAAGGCGGGAGTCGAAACCAACCCGGGCCTGTCGCGGGTGCTCAATTGCCGCGGCAACGGTCTGTGCGGCACGTGCCGCGTGATGGTCAAGAAGGGGATGGAAGGCATCACCCCCAAGGGATTGAAGGAAAAGTTCACCTTCGTCGCCCACCCGATGGCTCTCTTCGCCAGCATCGGCCATGAAGACGAGATCCGCCTCGCCTGCCAATGCACCGTCAACGGCGACTGCACGATCGAAGTGCGGCCCGAGATGAACTGGTCGGGCGATAACTTTTGGCAAAAACCCTATCCGAACAAGTAGGAAACGTTTCGAAACCCTCCGTGGTGGGGTCTTCCGCTTGCGGCTTAGCGAGAACCGGACATTCTCCGAACGCTAAGCCGCAAGCGGAAGACAAGTTCGAGCCAAGCCTGTTGGGTTGACGCGACCTCGGACGACGGGCATGAACCTCGAAGCGTGCCGAATCGTGCTCGTGAGGCCGCACTACGCGGGGAACCTCGGTTCGGCCGCGCGCGTGATGCGGAACATGGGCTTGCGCGATCTCGCCCTCGTCGCGCCCGTTGCCGATCCGCTGGAGTCGCAGGCGTTGCGAATGTCGACGCACGGCGAGTCCATTCTTCGCTCCGCAACCATCTATCCAACGCTCGCCGCCGCGATTGCGGATCGCACTTTCGTCGCGGGCACTTCGTCGGTTCATGGCGGACTTTTCCGAAAGCAAGTTGCCGGAGTGCCCGACGATGTGCTCGAGGAGATGGCCGCGGACATCGCGAGATTGGGATCCCCGGCGATCGTCTTCGGGCCGGAACCGAGCGGGCTGACCGATGACGAAATCGCCCAGTGCCACCGGCTGATCGTCATCCCTACCAGCGACGAGTACGCTTCGCTGAATCTCGCGCAGGCGGTCGCCATCTGCGCCTACGAACTCCGCAAGCAGGCTTTGCGACAAGTCGAATCCATCACGCATGAAAGTCAGCCGGCGGCGCCGGTGGAGATGCAGGAGCGGGCGTTCGGCCAGCTTCGCGAATCGCTGGAAAGCATCCACTTCCTTTACGGCGACAAAGCGGACGCCTTGATGAACGGCATTCGCCACATGCTCCGCAAAGCTCGCCTCACGGAAGCGGAGTGCCGTATGCTCATGGGCATGGCCCGACAAATCCGTTGGCGCAACTCGGTAGAATGACCGCATGCGATTCGCTTTCGTAGTGCTGTTGATCGGTTGGAGGGGTGTTCTGCACGCCGCCGACGCCGACATCGTTTCCCGCCCGGCAACCTGGGATGTGGTAGTCGGCTTCGCGGAACACCGCTTTCTCACTTCGACATTCCAAGAGCACGTCCGCGAAGAGATCGGCGATCGCCTGCGAGCGGCGTTGGGCGATGCGGTCAACGTTACGATTCGCGGCGCGGATCCGCTGCTGCCGCAAGTGCTCACCCGCGGATTTGGGACGCTCGACCGACTTGATCGGATCAGCGATCGTCATCTGGCGTACCTCGTCGTTCGCTTCCATGAAGGACGATACGAACTGGAAGCGCGCCAATTCGTCGGCCCCGCCGGGTTCGCATTGCCCGCGGCATCGCCATTATTCACGGCCGACCGGCGCGACGTGAGCCGACTTGCGTCGCAGTTGTTGCTGAATCATTTTTCCCCCGTGGGCATCGTGGACGCTTCTGTGCAGATTCTGCTCGAAGGGGGCAAATTGGGGCTGGATGCTCGGGTCAAACCAGGCGATGCCTTCGCCATCTTTCAGGTTCAGCAAGACGGCGCGGCGCAACGCTCGGCACGCATTCCGTGGCTGCTGCTCGAAGCGACGGCCCCGCCGCGCGACGGCGTGGTGGCCAGCAAGCTGTGGCGACGATTTGCGGAAGACGATGTGAAACCGAAGGTAGGCGTCGTCCGCTTTGTCGCGGTCAAACTCCCGGCTCGCAAGGACACCCTACGCCTGCGTTTCGTCGAGGAGCCGCGCGAACGGCCGCTCGCTGGGCTGACGCTCGAAGTGCTCTCGGGCGGACGCGGTTCGAAGCAGGAACTCGTTACCGATCGAAATGGCCTGGCGACGACCGACAAGGCGATCGACCGGTTTGCCCTCGTTCGCGTCATGCAGGGGGCGAAGGTCCGCACTCAATTTCCGGTCCCCTTGATCGACGACCGTCCCGTGCTGGTGCCGCTCTCCGCTCGGCCGGAGCAGGACGAACTGGGGGGCCTGGAGTTTCGCCGCGACCTGTGGATTCGCCGCGTGATCGACGACCTTTCGCAGTCGGCCGATCGCGTCGCGGATCTGAATCGCCTATTGGGCAAATCGCTGGATGAAGCGTTGGTCGGCAGCAAGGCGAGCCTGCAATGGCTGGACGAACGGCTGGCCCTGCACCTGGAAGAACGCTCTCACCTCGCCAAGGCTGCGAAGGAACGCAACATCACCGAGGCGGCTCTGCAACTTGCTCCCGCGGAAGCGACGCTGGGGGACCTTCGCAAACGCCGCGAGCAACTGGCGGAGTTCGTCGGCCGCCTTGAGAAAGCAGTCGAACAGGCGCAAAGCGAGCAAACGAAAGCGATCGCCCAGCAAGTCGAACGGGCGCGGCTGCTCGAATCGCAAGGGGACGCGGAAGAAGCGATTCGCGGTTTGGAAGCCGCGCTCAAAGTGCGGGATGAGGCTTCCGTCCGCGAACAACTCGAACGGCTGCGGAAACTGTGGGAGCCGAAATCGCCGGCTCATGCCGAGGCTCGCACCTTTTTGCTGAAGACGTGGCCCCGCGTCGAACCGCGGGAACTGCCCAAGAAACTGGACGAAGCCCGGCGTGCATTGTCTGTCGTTCGCGAAGCGGGGGATGGGCTGACGCTGACGAAGCTGCGATTCGTCGATGCGTCGCTTGCCGTGCAAATCAAGAAACGCCTCGACGCGGTTCGCAGTCGCACTGACGACGAGGCGCGGACTGAGTCACGCATGCTGCGCGAAGCGGCGGAAAACTTGGGCCGCTTTCATACGCAGGTGCTTGCTGTTAGCAAGAAGGAGTGACGGGTTTGTTGCCTTGCGAAGAGCGAAGAGCTGGTTTCTATCCGAGTTGGCCGAGGACCGGGAGGGCGAGGCGGGCGAGGCTCCTGCCGAGCTGGTGTTGCAGAAAACTCGCAAAAAAAAATGTCCGAAGCAGGGAACATGTGCCCCCGAATGGTCGCGAACCACGCCAGGGGTTCTCCGTTTCGCCTGGGCTTGCGGATGGAACCGCGGCGGCGCGGCTTCAGCAAGCCAAAGCCGCACACGCTCAAGCAGATCGCCATTGGCGAGATCGCCATTGGCGAGATCGCCATCGGGCAGCGGGGCTCGGTCGAGGACGTTCAACCGCGGCGAAGCGGTTCGTCCAGGCGGCGCAGGCTCAGCCGGAGAAGATAGGTATATCCTGAGTGGAACAGGGTTGCCGAGAGTTTCAGGTAACGAAGGTAACGAGCCACGACCTGGGCGCCCACGAGTGCTTCGGCTTCGGCCCGATGCGCGAGCAGGCGCTTTTGCCACACACGGCAGGTGCGGCGATAATCGTCGCGGTCGTTTTGCAGGGTCACGATCTCAAACAGTCCGCCTGCGGCCGCCACGAGATTGGCCAGCGTCGGCACGTCGGTTTCGGGGAAAATCTCGTGCAGCAAAAACGCGTGACCGGGCGACTGGCGACTGGTTTCCCGGTCGAGGTTGCCGTAGGTGATTGTCTGAAGCGAGAGAAAACCGCCGGGCACGAGCCAGTCGTGACAGCGCCCGAAGAAAGCCCGGTAAGCGGCGACTTTCTCCTCCTCGGTCCATTCCGGTCGGGCGAAGTGCTCGAACGCACCAATGGAAATGGCGGCGTCATAAGGTTCGTCGGGGGCATGATCCTCCCAGGCTTCCAGGCGCACGTCCACGCCGGGCAACCGGCGTCCAACGACGTGCATGGCCTGTTGTCGGCTTAGGGTGAGTCCCGTGGCCCGGCCGACGCCATGCGTTTCGACTAACCGGGCGAGCAGAGCGCCCCAACCGCAGCCGACATCGAGAACCCGGCCGACACCCGCGGCACGGGCGCGCAGGATATGATGATCGAGTTTGCGCAGTTGCGCCTGTTCGAGTTCGTCGTCGGTATCGGTCTCGTTCCAGAGGGCACAGGAGTAGCAAAGGGTGGGATCGAGCCAGAGCTTGTAGAACTCGTTGCCCGCGTCGTAATGACTTCGAATGGCTTCCGGCGACGCTCCGCGTTTAATGGTCTGCATAGCGGCTCCTTGCCCCGACCTGATGGTGAACCGGGGCCACGCCCTGGCGACGAGGACTTTAACCCGCCACGCCGGGAGATGGAAGCCGATTCTCGATCACGATGCGTCGGCAAACGAGTTATCGGGGCGCGTTCTCGTTTTCGTCGCCTTCTGCTGATACAGGGAAAGTACACGACGGGCCTGGCGGAATGCTTGTTTTGCCCCACGTCACCCGCCAAGTCCGTCCAACCGTTGTGCACCGCGGAGGCCTCGCCCTCCCAGTCTCCTCAGCGGATCTTGCCTCCTCGCCCGCCTCTTGCCCAATTTGACGCCGCACCAGCCCCGTCGATTTCGTATTTTCGCCCTTCGAACCGGAAGTCGCGCAGCATGGCTTGCCTTCGCGGAGAGAACCTGTTATCTTCCCGCTTCCTCAAGGATGGAGGTCTGTCGCATGGAGGCGACGATGGCGCCCGCATCATCGATCAACTACTGGCCTGCCGAGGATTGCGCAAAGGCTTTTTGGAGCCAATGCGAACTCCCGCCGTACCAAGAACTGCTCACGCATACGCGTGAGTGGCTCGATCCCAAGCCGGACCAAAGCTGGCTGGATTTGGGTTGCGGCAGCGGCAATCTTACCCGTTCTTTATGGACGCTCGCCCAAGGCCGGCTTCGCCGCATCCATTCGATGGATGTCGCCGCCGTCAATGAACGCGCGTTCGCGAAGCTCCGGGCCGAACTCAACGCTTCGCCCCAGCAGATCAACTTCCGCATCGGCGATTTCTCGCAAGGTTTGCCCTTCCTCAAGGACGAATCGATCGACGGCGTCGTCTCGGGGCTCGCGCTGCAATATGCCGAGTCGCAGGACGACAATGGCTGGACCGACGACGGCTACGACCGCATTCTCGGCGAAATCCACCGCGTCCTGAAACCGGGCGGCGAACTGGTTTTCTCCGTCAACGTGCCGCACGCCGCATGGCATCGCGTGGCTGCCAACGCCCTGGGAGGCATCTTCCAGGCGGATCGCCCGATCCGGTATATCCGCCGGGCTTGGCGAATGTGGACTTACGGCTCCTGGCTCACCCGCGAATCCAATCGGGGCCGATTCCACTATCTGCCCTGGGAAACGCTTGAGCAGAAGCTGGCGAAGCAGCGTTTCGTCGATTTGGAACACCGCATCAGCTACGCGGGCCAAGCGTATCTGATCCGCGCCCGTAAGCCGATCTGACGAAAACTTCGATGAAACGAACGAGAGCTGCCGCAATCGACGGCAGCTTTTTCTATTCGGCGAGCATGAGTTGAGGTGCTCTGCACCAACCCGAAGCGTAAGTAAGCGAGGTCAAAGGCTTCCCTCGCTAACGCTTCGGGTTGGTGCAGGACGCCCTTCTCTCGATACGAAAGAACCGCTCGCGACGGACAATGCGAAACCTTGTCGCGGATCGGCGGTTCGCTATACTTCAGGTTCCTGCGGAGCGCGGCGATCGGGCCGTGCCGCCTGGATATTGGGATCGAAAGCGAGTGCAATCATGGGTCAAAAGTGCGCCATCACGGGCAAGGCTCCCAAGCGAGGGAACCAGTATTCCCATCGCGGTAAGGCCAAGTACCTCGGCGGCGTCGGCACCAAGGTGACCGGCATTTCGAAACGGACCTTCAAGCCGAACCTGCAGAAGATCCAGGTCGTGATCGACGGCAAGGTGAAACGCGTTCGCGTCGCCGTGTCGGCAATCCGCAGCGGCCTGGCCAAACGGCCGGTCAAGCGCAAGCCGTTCACGATGCCGAGCATTTAGGTCGGCTATCCATAAGTTAAGCCCACGAGGCAACCCTGTCTCGTGGGTTTTCGCGCGCCTGGAGCCCAAGCGATGGCCATCACTCCGAACGAAGTCCGCTGGATCGCCCGCGAACTCGCCCGGCTTGACCTGAGCGACGCCGAGGTCGAGGACTTGGCCCGCGATCTGACGAAGATCGTGGGTTACGTCGATCAGCTTCAGGAAGCGAAGACGGATGGCGTAGAACCCCTTGCCCATCCGCTTGAACTCTCGAACGTTTTCCGCCCCGACAACCCGCAACCATCGCTCCCCGTCGATCAAGCCCTCGCGAATGCCCCCCTGCGCAAGGGCGACTTCTACGCCGTCCCCGGAGTGTTCGAGTAGTCTGGCTCCCCTCTCCCCCTTGGGGAGAGAGTGGTGCATCATCTCGATGTTGCACCGCCAAGCCCCAGGGTAAGCGCAGCGCACCCTGGGGATCCACTCCGCCGTCTGATCCCCAGGGTGCGCTGCGCTTACCCTGGGGCTTGCAATGCAACGAGTTTGTGCACGGTACCTCACCCCCCACCATGATCCAACTCACCGCCCACGAATTGCGACGCCTCCAAGAGACCGGCCAAGCGAACGCCGAGTCGATCGCTCGCGCCTTTCTAGACGCTGTGCGTCGTCATGACGGCCAAGTGAAGGCGTTTCTGCACCTGGACGAAGACGAGGTGCTGCGTCAGGCCAAAGCAATCGATGCAAAGCGCGCGGCCAAGCAACCGCTGGGGCCGCTCGCGGGCATCCCGGTCGCGATCAAGGATGTGCTGTGCGTCCAGGGCCAGCCGGCAACTTGCGGCAGCAAGATCCTGCAGAACTTTCGCCCGCCTTACGACGCCACCGTCGTCGCGAAGCTGCGAGAAGCCGATGCGGTGCTTTTCGGCTCGACCAACATGGACGAGTTCGCCATGGGCTCGTCCACCGAAAACAGTGCCTATCAAACCACCCGCAATCCGTGGAACCTCGATTGCGTCCCCGGCGGTTCGAGCGGCGGTTCGGCGGCTGCAGTCGCGGCGTGCGAAGTGCCGCTCTCTCTCGGGACCGACACCGGCGGGTCCGTCCGGCAGCCGGCAAGCCTGTGCGGCATCGTCGGCATGAAGCCCACGTATGGCCGAGTTTCTCGCTACGGCCTGATCGCGTACGGCAGTTCGCTGGATCAAGTCGGGCCCTTCGCGCGGGACGTCGGGGACGTTGCCCTGCTGCTCGAATCGATTGCCGGCCACGACCCCCGCGACAGCACCAGCGGTCCGCGCCCGTCGGTTGCATACAGCCAAACGGTCGATCAACCGCTGAAGCCGTTGACCATTGGCGTGGCGAAAGAATACTTCGCCGAGGGGTTGGATCCCGAAGTGGAGAAAGCCGTCCGCACGGCGATTGATGTGTATAAGTCGCTCGGGGCAACGATCAAGGACGTGACGCTGCCGCACTCGCGATTCGCCGTCGCCACTTACTATTTGGTCGCCACTGCGGAAGCGTCGAGCAACTTGGCTCGCTACGACGGCGTCCATTTCGGCCATCGCGCGGCCGATTACAGGGGCCTAAGGGATATGCATTGCAAATCGCGCGGCGAAGGCTTCGGGACCGAGGTCAAACGCCGCATCATGCTGGGCGCCTACGCCCTTTCGAGCGGCTACGTGGATGCGTACTACTTGAAAGCACTCAAAGTGCGCCGGCTGATCAAGAACGATTTCGACCAGGCGTTCGCCGATTGCGACGTGATTCTCGGCCCAACCTCGCCGACGCCCGCATTCCGCGTCGGCGAGAAGTCGGCCGACCCGCTGGCGATGTATCTCTCCGACATTTACACGATCAGCGCGAATCTCGCCGGCATTCCCGGCATCAGCGTTCCCTGCGGGTTTTCATCGTCGGGACTGCCGCTGGGGTTGCAACTGCTTGCGGCTCCCTACGAGGAGGAAAAACTCCTCCGTGTCGCTCGCATGTACGAGCAAGCAACGGAATGGCGCCGACGCCGACCGCCGCTGGTTGCAAAGGACGCCTGAAGCCCGTGCTTGGATCACCGCCGCCCATGTTCTACCGTGATCCGAAATTGGCGCACTTTGTGCAAAAGCACGACGGCAACGCGCCATCGCGCTCATCATGCGGAGTTTGTCATGCTCACCTCCCAGTCCTTGCTTGACGTCGCCCCGACTCATCTGCCGGTACTTCGCGACTATCGATACGACGGCGGCGGGTTCGGCGTGCCGATGGCTGAATTCGCGTCCGAGGACCAGTCCATCCTTCGACACATCTACGATTCGGTACAGGGATTTCACGTCGCCTGGCAGCGGCATGAAAAATCCGAGGCGGATCTGGAAGAGGGATTGAGACGGTTTGCCGACGACGATTTCCTGGAGACGGCGTTGCGCCTGGGCGTTGCCTCAGCCAAGCACGGCGAGTCGCCGATGGCGCGCAAGGCCGTCCACGACGTTCGCGGCGGCGGGCTTACGGTCCTCATCGGCACGGCGCAATTATTGGTTCTCGGAATCCCGCACGGTCCGCAGTTGAAGACGTGCATCAGCGTCGCTCGCGACCATGCCAAGATCATGCGGAACGCCATCAGCGACATCGACCCCGCCACGCGCGATGCGGACGAGGCCGCCAAGCCGCATGGCATCGACCACTTCCTGGACAAATGGAAGGATGCTGAAGTTCGCGTCGCGGACAAGGCGATCCGCGTCGCTGTTCGCTGCGAATTCGAGGGCGATATCTCGGCACGTTGCCTCGAGACTTCGGCCATCGACCGGATCCTTTACAACTACGTCAACAATGCCGCCAGGTTCACCAACGATGGTCTTGTCGCGATGACCATCTTCTCGGTCGGCAAGGAGGTGGTGCGATGGGTGGTCAGCAATTCCATCGGATACGAACAGCAGGCCTGGCTTGAAGCCAACGTGGGGCCGGACCTGAAGCCGCTCTTTCGCGGCGGCATGACGCATGGCGGGCAAGGGATCGGTCTTTCGAACTGCGCCGACTTCATTGCCGCCGCCTTCGGCCTCAAGTCCCCCGCCGATGCGATCGAACGAGCGTACCTTGGAGCGAAGGTCGTCGGCAATCATTACCATGCCTGGTTCCATTGGCCCACCTACACTCCGCCGACCAGTGCGCTTGCCTGATCGTCCGGCGATCGGATCTCGGAGCGGCGACTAGAATGCCTGCATCATGAAAGCGGAAATCCTCTCGATCGGCAGCGAAATCACTTCGGGCCAGAATCTCGACACGAATTGCCAATGGCTGAGCCTTCGGCTTGCCGAAATAGGCATCGCCATCGGCTGGCACACGACGGTCGCCGACGATTTCGCGGACAACGTCGAGGCGTTTCGCATCGCGTCGCAGCGGGCGCGAGTCGTCATTTCGACCGGCGGCCTGGGTCCGACGCAAGACGATTTAACTCGCGAGGTGCTCGCCCACCTTGGCGGCGTGTCCCTGCAATTGCATGAGCCTTCTCTCGAACATATCCGCAGCATGTTCGTTCGCCGCAAACGGACGATGCCGGAGCGGAATCAGGTTCAGGCCATGTTTCCCGCGGGGGCGGATGTCGTCTTCAATCCGCTGGGCACCGCGCCGGGCATTTGGATGAAGGCCGGCCACGCCGACGTCATCTGTTTGCCGGGCGTGCCCTCGGAAATGCGGGCGATGTTCGAGCAGGAGGTGAAGCCGAAGCTGGCATCGCTCGGACTTTCGCAAGGCGTGCGGGTGCAGCGGAAGATCAACGCCTTCGGAGCCGGCGAGTCGGCGGTCGAGGAAAGGGTGCTCGACCTCACGCGGCGCGACCATGTGCCGGAGGTAGGCATTACCGCGAGCGATGCCGTCATCTCGCTGCGTATCTTCGCTCAGGCTGCAACGCTTGCGGAAGCCGAGGCGCAGATCGCCCCCATCGAACGCACGATCCGCGAACGCCTTGGCGAGATGGTGTTCGGCGTGGATGCGGACGAATTGCAGCACGCCATCATGCGATTGCTGGGCGAGAAACGCAAGACGCTCGCCACGGCCGAAAGCATCACCGGCGGTCTCGTCGCGCAGCGTCTGAGCCAGGTTCCCGGAGCCAGCGAATGGCTGCGTGGCGGCATCGTCGCCTATGACCGGCGCGTAAAGACTGCGCAGCTTGGAGTGCCTGCCGAGTTGATCGACCGCTGCACCGCGGTGAGCCGGGAAGTCGCCGAAGCGATGGCGATCGGCGCTCGTGAACGGCTCGGGACGGATCTCGCCGTCAGCACCGTCGGCTACGCGGGGCCCACGGGTGACCCAGTAGGTCTCACCTATGTTGGCCTGGCGTGGGACGGGGGCAAGGAGACGTTCGAGTTTTCGTGGGCGGGCACGCGGCAAGAAATCCAAAGCCGCACGGCGAAGGTCGCTCTCAATCGCGTGCGGCTGCATTTGCTGAAGAGGTAAACGATTTCCGCGTTCGATGGAAGATGCTGCTTCCCCTCTGCGATTCGACGAGCGGCAGAAGATCGTCTACCTCCCTCACCCTCCAGAAGAGGGTGAGGGCAGAAGAGGGTGAGGGTGATTCTTGCTCCCTCTCCCTCTGGGAGAGGGTTGGGGTGAGGGAAGAGAGCGGTGAGGGAAGAGAGCGGTGCATAAACTTGTTTCGCACCCAAGCCCCAAGGTAAGCGCAGCGCACCTTGGGGATCGCGCCTGCGGTCTATCCCCCCCGTGCGCTGCGCTTACGGTGGGGCTTGGCGGCGATCGACAAGTCTCTGCACCGCTTTCTCCCCTCCGCAGGGAGAGGGGAGATATGCAGGCGCCTAATCGTTCTGGCTTCGAACTGGCCTTGGCTTAAAACCCCCGCGTAAGCTAGAATCGCCGACTTCCAACTTCGGGTTCCCGGCTGCGCCGTGCCCGTATCGCATCACACCACGCTCGTTCCAGGACGGAATGGGAGAGATGAGCATGACGCTTCGCTGTTTCCTTTGGGTTTCGATCGTCGTCGCCTGTTTGAGCAGCAGTCAAACGGCATTCTGCCAGGCGCCAGAGGAAAAGACGCCGCCTCCCAAGAAGGTGGAACTGCCCCCTCCGCCGCCCCCGCCGGCTGCGGATGCCGTGGCCGCCACTGTGAACGGAACCCCCATTCCTGAGATCGCCGTCTATCGCGGCATGCTGCGTGGGCCAAATACGCCGGAAGCACGCAAGGAAGTGGTCAACTATCTCGTCGATAACCTGATCGTCGATCAGTATTTGGTGCAACTCAAAATCGAACCCGAAGCCAAGGAAATCGACGCCAAGCTCGGCGAAATCAAGGAAGAAGCCAGCAAAAACAAGCAAGACTTCGACGACCTGCTCAAGAAGCTGCACCTATCCGAAGCCGAACTCCGCAAGGAACTGACCGGCGCCCTGCGATGGGATAAGTTCGTCAATCAGCAGGGGACGGAAAAGGTTCTGAAAGACTTCTACGACAAGAACACGACGATGTTCGACGGCAGCCAGGTTCAGGCTCGTCACATTCTAATCAAGGGAGACGCCGAGAAGGCGAAGGCGACGTTAGCCTCGGTCCGCAAGGCGATCGAAGACGACGTGGCGAAAGCGATGCAAGCTCTGCCCGCGGAGGCCGACGCGCTGACCAAGGAGAAGACCCGCATCAGCACGCTTAGCAAGGCCTTTGCCGAGCAGGCGGGCAAGCATTCGGAATGCCCGAGCAAGGCTCAAGGCGGCGACCTCGGCTGGTTCCCTCGCGCCGGCGCCATGGTGGAACCCTTCGCCCGGGCCGCGTTCGCACTCAAGCCGACGCAGATGAGCGACGCGGTCGTCACCGAGTTCGGCCATCACCTGATTCTCAGCACGGATACCAAGGCAGGCCGACAGTTGAAGTTCGAGGAGATTCGCCCCTTCGTCCTCGAAGTCTACGGCGACAAACTCCGCGAAGCCGTGCTCAACGCTTACAAGCCGCGAGCGAAGATCGAAATCACGGAAATGAAGAAGTAAAAGGTAGTACCTACCCCGAGCCCAGGGGCGAGCGCAGCGAGCTCCTGGGTTCGCTTCGCGAGAGAGCGGAAGTGAGAGAGTGGAAAGTAGAGAAGAAGGATGCAATGCATCACATCTTGTCTACTCTCAACTCTCTCGTCTCTACTCTCTCGCGAAGCGAACCCAGGAGCTCGCTGCGCTCGCCCCTGGGCTTGGCGACTAATCCAGCACCCAGCGTTGGCGAGCTAGAACCACGCTCCGTTGTTCCGCGGCACAGAGCGGCGAGATCGGCAGGCAGCGCTCCGCGTCCAGCAACCGTGCTTTCGCTTGCGGCGTTTGGCCCAGCATTTGGAAACAGCAGTGCAGATACCAGTGCGTGCGGGCGTCGTTCGGATCGCTCGACTTCGCTCGCGTCAGTTCCGCGATCGCCCGGCAAACGATTCCTTCCACCGAAAAGTCCCCTTCGGGATCATTGAGCCGCGAACGCTCCTGAGCGAGCCAATAAAGCCCGATGCCGCGGTGCACATGCGCGGTTCGCAACTCGTCCCGGTCTTCCGCGATCCGCATCAGTTGGCCATGAACATGCGATAGGGTGTGGTGATCCAGCTCCTGCTCATCCAACAAAAGCGCGGCCGTTTGCTCATACTGTCGCCGGGCCTCGTCGAGCCGATTCAGCTTGAGCAGCACTTCCGAATAGAAAAGCCGGCCCGTTCGTTGGTCCGGGTGCAAGGAGACATACCGAGCGAGGTGCTTGCACGCCTGTTCCTGGTCGCCATTTCCCAGACAGTCTGAAGCGATCCGGAGATGGCTCTTCGCGAGTTCCACCTTCTCGGTCGGCTGCAATTCCGCGACGACGGGAACTTCAACAGGAACAGAGGCGGGTTCGACGACATCTGCGGTCGGCTGCACGGCGCCGCTCGGCGATACCGCATGGCAGCCTACGGTCAGCAGCATCCATATGGCCGGCACCAGCCTGCGCATCGCCCATCCTCGCGTGTGGCGTCGTCCTCCTCGTTATCGGGCGCGAAGATAGGCGGAATTGAATGAAAGAAACGGATTGAAGGATCAAGGCGATTTTTCCGAGAAACCGCCGTCTAGAGCGGCTTGCGAATTTATGTAACGGCGAACCGTTGCGTCCTGTAGGGAACGCCCTCCGTGGCGTTCCGCCTGACTCGACGCGCACATCCCACTCATCCCATTCGCCGAAATCCCGCGATCAACGCTTGCGGCATAGCGATTCGCAGCGTCCGTTCGGCAAGCCCGGAGACGATTGCAAGTTGGTTGAGGAGCCATCGGACGCGTCCAGTCCGGCGGAACGCCACGGAGGGCGTTCCCTACAGAACGCAACGTCACGGCATCGAATTCCGCGTCAACCTGCAAACCGCCCTAATGGGGTGCGGTAGGCGGCGCCGGCTGGATCGCGGTCTTATCGTCGGGCACGACGCCGGCCTTCACCTCGCGCCACGAGATGAAGAAAAAGTACCCGATGGCCGCAAACGTCACGATGGGCGAAACCCATTCCGGAATGCGAAAGCCGAAGGCGTGCAGCAGCATGATGGCGCCGAGGAAGAGCACGGAGTACATCGCCCCATTCTTGAGGTAGCGATATTTCTTCACGCGCTCGATGTTGCCGATCGTCATTTGACGAACGACGATGGCGCCCAGCCCATTGCCGATGAGGATGAGCGGGATGGAGAACGTGAACGCGAACGCGCCGAGCACGCCGTCGATCGAGAAGGTGGCGTCGATCGCTTCCAGGTAAAAGATTTTGCTGAGATCCGACATCTGCCCATGCTTCAGTTCCTGCTCCGCCTTGGCTGCGTTTTCCTTGAACCCGTGGGTGATGAAAAACGCCGTCGATCCAACCACTGCGCCGAACGCCATGTAGCGGCTTTCGTCTTGCTTCAGCGAGAACCAGATGACGGTCGCCAAAAGGACCGAAACGATGGCGAAGAACCACACGCCTTGTTTCATGAAGAACCGCTCGAAGGCGAAGCCGCAGTTCTTTTCTTCAAGAAATAGCCAGTGCAAAAAGAGGAATAACAGAAAGATGCCGGCGCCCGAAAGCAGGATCGGCGTCGCCTTATGAATTGCTTCCACAACTTGCGGATCGCTCGAAAACGCCGCGGTCAGCGCTCCGATGGGGCCCAGCTGAGGGAGCATGACCCAGATGATCAGCCACGGAAGAATCCCGCGGACGAGGAAGACGGCGATCAGAATGCCCCATAACAAAAACCAGCGGCGGGCTTTCGCCCCCATCGTGGTGAGCACTTCGGCATTGATGATCGCATTGTCGACGCTGCTGATCGTCTCGAAGAGACACAACCCGCCGACGATCAGCACCATGGAAAACCAGTCCATTCCGTCCCCCTATGCAGATCACGCGCCAAAGTTGCGGCGGGCAATTTCCCGAATCACCGCCGCCGCCACATCGACGCCGGTCGTCGGGGCCAACGCCTTCCAACCCGGGACTGCGTTTGCTTCCAATACGACGTAGCCGCCCGATTCGGTCGGCAGCAAATCGATCCCCGCAGCGATTGTCCCCACGGCCTCCGCCGCCTGCAACGCCAGCCGCTCTTCTTCGCGCGTCGGCGTCACCCGTTCGGTCCGTCCGCCCTGGGCCACATTGGTCCGCCAATCGTCCGCCGCATAGCGCCGCATGGCCGCCAGCACTCGGCCCCCTAGAACGAAGACGCGCAGATCCCACCCCGGATGCCGGATGAATCGCTGCAAAAACAGGATACCCCTCGTGCGTTCGATCGTGCGGAAGATGCGCCACGCGAGTTCGACATCGCCGACGCGCAGCATGCCTTTGCCTTCGGACCCAAAGATCGGCTTCACGACCACATCATTGCCCAGGCGATGAAACGCGTCGATCGCCGTTTCCGCATCCTGGCAGACAACCGTCTCCGGCGTCGGCAACCCCGCTGCATCGAAGCGGGCGGCCGCGAGGAACTTGTCGATGCATGTTTCCAACGAGCGAACCGGATTGAAAACGCGCACCCCGCGCGCTTCGAGCCGCTGCAGCACATCCATCCGAAAGACGACCTGTTCCAACGACCCCGGCGGCATCGTCCGCACGATCACCGCATCGAAGCCATCCACCGAAGTCTGCAATCGCGGCAACGCCGCATGCACCCCGCGAAAATCCACCGCCTCCGCATGGTGCCCCGCATCGCTCGCCGCGCGCATCAAATCGCGCACATGCCAACCGGCCCCGGAAGACAACAACGCAATCCGCATGCGGACAAGGTAGGAACGAGCAGCGAAGAAGCCCACAGCAACGAGACGCGCTGTAGGGAACGCCCTCCGCGGCGATCCGAGCGGATAGATACGCACATCCCCGAATGTTCACCTTCCGCGATCCCCGCTTGCGGCTTAGCGATCCGGATTGTCGGCGCGAACGCTAAGCCGCAAGCGGAGAACCTGCGCGAGCAATAAGGCGAGCGGCGCCTGCATTTCTCCCCTCTCCCTCCGGGAGAGGCGCCGGGGGTGAGGGCATGCGACGTGGCGTTACGCGAGAAAAGGCACCCTCACCCCAACCCTCTCCCGGAGGGAGAGGGAGGTAGACTATCTCCTGCCGCTCGCCTAAGTGGTCGCTCGGTTAGAATGAAAGACGCGAATCGCGGCCGTCTCGATGGAGTTCGCATGTCCCATCCGTTGCGAATCGTTCTCGCGAAAGTCGGGCTCGATGGACACGACCGCGGCATCAAAGTCGTGGCTCGGGCCTTGCGCGATGCGGGAATGCATGTCATCTATCCCGGCCTTTGGCTCACTCCCGAAGCGGTCGTTCGCACGGTCGCGGATGAAGATGCGGAATGGCTCGGCCTGAGCCTCCTTTCCGGCGCCCACATGACCTTGGTGCCGCGCGTGCTGCAGCTTCTGCGCGATGCGAGCCTTGAGCATGTCGGCGTGATGGTGGGCGGCATCATTCCGGAGGCGGACATTCCGAAGCTGCGGGAGATGGGCGTCGCGAAAGTGTTCGGCCCGGGAACGCCGCTCGACGAGATCGTCGGGTTTCTGCGCGAGCCGCGCCAGGTCGCTCATGGCTCATGACTTGATCGCCCGCTTTCGCCGACACGACCGCACCGCCCTCGCCCGGTTGGTCACGCTGGTTGCGCGTGGCGAGTCGTTTCCCGAACTCGATGCGATGCTTGCCGAGGATCCCGCGATGAAGCCGCGGGTCGTCGCCGTCACGGGCAGCGGTGGGGTCGGCAAAAGCTCGCTCGTGGGCCGACTGCTCGAAACGATCCGCCAAGACGGCAAGACGGTGGCCGTCCTGGCGTGCGATCCGCAGAGCCCGCTTTCGGGCGGGGCCATTCTTGGCGACCGATTCCGCATGGGCAGTTCGATCTACGATGGCCTCTTCATCCGCAGCCTCGCCGCCGTCGGCGGTCGTGGGGCGGTCGCCGACCATTTGCCCCGTTTGCTTCGGCTCCTCGCCCATTACGGCTTCGAGGTGGTGCTGATCGAAACGGTCGGCGCGGGGCAGGGGGATGTCGCGGTGCAGCAGGCGGCGGAGGTAGTCGTTTTGCTGGTGCAGCCCGAAGCCGGCGATGAATTGCAGTGGGAAAAAGCGGGCATCCTCGAAATCGCCGACGTCGTGGTTGTGAACAAAGGTGATTTGCCAGGAGCCGAGAAGACAGTCGCTCAGGTCCGCGGCATGCTTGACCTCGCTCACGCCTCGCCCGTTGCTGTTTTGCGGGCTAGTGCGAAGACAGGAGAAGGCGTACCTGAGTTGTGGCGGCATCTGCAATCGCTTTCGCCGAAGGTTGTTCCCAATCGGCTGAACGTATCGCTCCTGTTCGACCGCGTTGCCGAAGAAGCGGCTCGACGTGCCGCGCAGCTTTGGTCGCAGCACGACGCTGCCGTCTGCGAGATCGTTGCGAACTGGCAGGAGGGACGGCTCGCGGAGTCCGCCGCCGTGGATGCGCTGCTCAACACGTTGCGATCACATCCCGAAGCGTGACGCCCGCCAAACCGCAGTTTCCGTCCTGGCAGACATGCGGGGCAGTCGGGCCGTGATTGCACGACTATGGCTCCCGCCTTATAATCTCCGGTGATCCCACGCGGCACAATCGGGAACGCGAGCATGGCGACCGTTGCGGCACTGATGACGACCGAGGAACTGCTGGCGCTGCCGGACGACGGCGTCGATCGCTGGCTGATCGCCGGCGAACTTCGAGAACGCCCCATGACCAGGCGAAATCGCTTTCATAGCTTCACGATGACTGCGGTCGCTACCGAGTTGGAACTCTGGCGCCGGCAGCAATCGAAACCGAGCGGCCAGGTATTGACTGGCGATGCCGGCATTCGGCTGAATCGCGATCCCGACACCTCCTTCGGCGTGGACGTCGCCTATGTCTCGGCTGCCGTGATCGCCCAACAACCGAGCGACCTCACGATCATCGACGGCCTGCCGACGCTCGCGGTCGAGATCCTCTCTCCGAGCGATACGATCGAAGACATTAACGAAAAACTGAGCGCCTATCTCGACGCGGGCGTGCCGTTGGTTTGGATCGTCAATCCCTACCAACACACCGTCACCGTTCACACCCCCGATTCCGAACCGGTCTTGTTCAATGCGAATCAAGAGCTCACGGCCGAGCCGCATCTCCCCGGCTTCCGCGTGCCGGTTCGCCGACTGTTCGGATAAGCCCGACTGCATTTCTCGCACGCCTCGGCACTTGGCTTCGCTTTTCTTACGCCACCACCTCGTTGGGGGTCGCGGCTAACCACGCCCCTTCATCCCAGTCTGCCGAAAACTCCCTTGCGGCACGGTCGCATCCGTCATAAAGTTGTCGCTGGTTCGAACGACGACAACTTCGAAGAAAGGATGCTGACACATGAAGCGAGCGATTGCGGTTCTGGCGTTGCTGGTTCTTCCGAGCTTCGCTTTCGCCCAGGGCGTCTCGGTGGAGGCTTTCGAAAAAATCCTCACCAATGGCCTCAAGATCGAGTTCGACAAGAAGGGCGATGCCGAAAAAGTCATCGAATACGATCTCAAAGGAACTCCCTACTACGCCTACTACAACGCGGGGGGCAAGTTCGTCAACTTCCTCGTCCGCGACAAGGCGAACGGCGTGACGCTTCAGAAGGTCAACGAGTGGAACGTCAACGCACTCTGGTCGCGTGCCTACATCCTCCAGCAAGCGGTCGTGCTGGAAACCACGATCAGCCTCGACGCGTCCCCTTCCGTCATCGGCAGCTACTATCGGCTGTTTGATGCGGATGCCAAGAAGTTCGCTGAGTTCCTCGGCAAGTAATTGGGTACCGATTTTTTCGATGAGCCGGAACGTCCATGACGCTTCCGGCTCTTTCTTGCCTGAACTCGCGCCTTCACATATTCTTCACGATTTCCACGCATATTCGTCCGTCTGCACTTCTACATTGCCTCTGCGCAACTTCATCCGACCTTCGCATCGACCTCCGCGAACACTCAACGGCAGGGTCGAAAATCCGGTTAGACAGATCGAACACGCCTAAGTCGCCATTCGAGGAAGAACCATGAATCATCGTCAACGCTTCGGCCTGATCGCCCTCGGCGCCGCCGTGGCCGTCGTTTTGGGATTCGGCGCCCTGCAAGTCGGCGCTCAAGACATCAAAGGCGAGGTCAAGATCGACGGGTCCAGTACCGTCTATCTGATTACGGAAGCCGTCGCCACCAACTTCAAGAAGCTGCACCCTGGCGTCAATGTGACCGTCGGCATTTCGGGCACCGGCGGCGGGTTCAAGAAGTTCGCGGCGGGCGAGACGGACATCTCGGATGCCTCACGCAAAATCAAGGACGTCGAAGCGGCGAACTGCAAAAAGAACGGCATCGAGTTCACCGAACTTCAAATCGCCTGGGACGGGCTCGCCGTCGCTATCCACAAGGAAAACACCTGGGCGACGAAGATGACCGTCGAACAGCTGAAGAAAATCTGGCATCCGGACACTGCGGCCCAAAAATGGAGCGATGTCGATCCGACATGGCCGAAGGAAGATATTCAGCTCTACGGCGCCGGGCCGGACAGCGGCACGTTCGACTACTTCACCGAAACGATCAACGGCAAGGAAAAGCTGACTCGCAAGGACTACACCGCAAGCGAGGACGACAACTCGCTGGTGCAGGGCGTGGCTCGCAACAAGTACGCCTTGGGCTACTTCGGACTTGCGTATCTCGAGGGCCACAAGGATAAACTGGTAGCCGTGGCGCTCGCCGCCAAGGACGGCAAGTTCGTCGAGCCGAAGGTCGATACGGTTCTCGACCGTTCCTATCCGATCAGCCGCCCGCTGTACATTTACGTTGCGAACAAGGCGCTGGCTCGGCCGGAGGTGAAGGAGTTCGTCGGATACTACCTTCGTCGATCGGACCTTGTCTCTGACGTCAAATACGTGCCGCTCAGCGCGCTTCAGGCGAATCGCACCAAGAAAGCGTTCGAAGGAGCCTTGAAGAGCGCGGCGAAGTAAGGCGAGAGGCAGGAGATAGTCTACCTCTCTCCCGGAGGGAGAGGGAGGTAGACTAGCTCCTGCCGCTTGCTTAAAGCGGGTTACTGCAAGCGCTCGTAGTGCCCCGCTTCAGCGGGGCATGACTTCAAAACCGGCGCAACAGGTGTTGACGGTGACGATTCAGTTGTTTAAGCGTTCCTAAGCGGAGCGTTCCGAAACAAGAACCGGAGGGAAAGGTCGGACCACCCCCTCCGCATGTTCCGAAAGGCGTGCCGTGTCCACCGCCGTCGCATCGCCGGTTGTCCCGCAGCCGGCTCCTCCGGTCCGCATGAATCGCAGCCGTCAGAAGCTGATCGAAGCCGCCATCGAGTGGGTGCTGTTCGGCTGCGCATCCTTGTCGATCATCATCACGGTCGCCATTGCCGCGCTGGTGCTGACGGGGACCTACGAATTCTTCATGTACCAGGACGAACGGCCGTTGGCCTGGGGCGAAGTCTGGAGCCGGTTCGTACAGTTCTTCACCGGACAGCATTGGAATGCCGGCTTCGCGAATGCGGAGTACGGCATTCTGCCGTTATTGTTCGGAACCCTTTGCGTGGCGCTCATCGCCGCGGCCGTGGCTTTGCCCATCGGCTTGACGACGGCGATTTACCTGAGCGAATACGCAAGCCCCCGGATGCGGGTCATCGCCAAACCGACCCTTGAACTGCTGGCAGGCATTCCGACGGTCGTCTACGGGTTCTTCGCGGTCGCATTCCTGACGCCGCACGTGCTGGCGCCGGTCTTCGCCTTTTTCGGAATGCAAATCGGCAACCCGTACAACCAACTGGCGGGCGGGATCGTCGTGGGGATCATGATCATTCCGATGGTCGCGTCCCTGAGCGAAGACGCCATACGGGCGGTGCCTCGTTCGTTGCGAGACGGCGCCATCGCGCTGGGGGCCACCAAGTTCGAAACGAGTTTGAAGGTAACGGTCCCCGCGGCATTGTCCGGCATCACGGCATCCTTCATCCTCGCCATCTCGCGGGCCATCGGCGAGACGATGGCGGTCAGCCTCGCCTGCGGCGATACCGCTCGGTTCACGCTGAATCCCCTTGAGGGCTTCGCGACCATGACGAGCTTCATCGTCCGCATCGCCAAGGGAGACGTCCGCGTGGGATCGACGGACTACAACAGTTTGTTTGCGGTCGCGGCCGTCCTTTTCTTCATGACCTTGTGCCTCAACATCGTGGCCCAGAAGGTGCTGAAGCGATATCGAATGGTCTACCAATGAGCGACCGTCGCGAGACCCATCCGGCACTTCGATCGACGCTCCCCTCTTGGCGCGCCGCGATCGGACCTGGCCTTTTGTGGGGGCTGATCTTCTCGGTCTCCATTTCGGTCGGCCTTGTGGCGGCTTACGGCTTTTGGCATGTATTACGGGGCGAGGCAGTCTCCGCCCGAGGCTTCGTTTTCGGCGCCGCCGCGCTGAACGCGGTCCTGTTCCCGATCGGCGCTCTTGCCGGCATCATGCGATACTCGCGGGCATTCGCCGACAAGGCCTTCGTTGGCCTTGGCATGCTCGCCACATGCTTCGGCTTGGCGATGCTGGTCCTGTTTTTCGGTCAGATGATTTGGGACACCAAGAAATACTTCCGCTACACGCCGCAGATGATCCGCGAGCACAACGAAATGCTCCGCGATCGCGTGACGCAGCAGGAGAACATCATCCTCGCCGAGATGGAGAAGACCAAGGCCGAGATGCATGCGGAGATGAAGAAAGCCGCCGATGACCAGGAACGGGCGGAAATCAAGGAACTGTTCGAGAAGGAAATTCTCCCTGGAAAGCTTTCGGACCTCAAGAAAAACGCCGACGATTTCATTCAAGCGCGGAACGCCGGCGTGCGCGAGGATCTGAGCGGTTGGGGCATCTTCGTGTTTTTCCTGGCCAATGGACCCAGCAACGTGCCTCAGGACGCCGGCATCTTTCCCGCGCTGATCGGAAGCCTTTACATCGGATTGATCACCATTTTGTTCGCGGTGCCGATCGGCATTGGGGCGGCGATCTACTTGGAGGAGTACAAGTCCAAGGGCAGGATGGGGAAAATCCTGGGCGGCATCATTCAGATCAACATCAACAACCTGGCCGGGGTGCCTTCCGTCGTCTACGGAATTTTAGGCGGCTGGGCTTTCGTGCAGATGATGATCGGGCTGCAGCAGTACGCGCCCTGGGACATCGCCCCGCGCAACCTGCTCGGCGGCGGATTGACGTTGGCGCTGCTCACCCTTCCCGTCGTCATCGTGGCGACCCAGGAAGCCATTCGAGCAGTGCCCGATTCGATTCGCCACGGAGCCTACGCCGTGGGAGCCACTCACTGGCAGACCATCCGCTTTCAGGTGCTGCCTCTGGCCTGGCCCGGCATCCTGACCGGCGCCATCCTCTCGCTTTCCCGCGCCATCGGCGAGGCAGCTCCCTTGGTCCTTTTCGGCGCCCTGCTGTTCGTCGATCAAACGCCGGGGCTCTTCCAGCGATTCACCGTCCTCCCCATGCAGATCTTCGCCTGGGCCGATCGCCCCGCCGTGCTGATGAACGGCGAAACGGTCGAAGTATGGCAGCACAACGCCGCGTTCGCGAGCTTGGTGCTCCTGGTCATGCTGCTGAGCCTGAACGCCGCCGCCATCTGGATGCGCAATCGCGCCCAACAGCGGCTGAAATGGTAGCGCAACGGAATTGCCTACGTAACAGTTCGACCGTGGCTTGCGACGAGCAACTTCGTGGAACAGCATTCATGGCGAAAGTAACCGGGATCGGCGGCGTGTTCTTCAAGAGCAAGGGCGACCCCGCGGCGCTGGCGGCCTGGTATCGGAAGCACCTGGGGTCGACGCTCTCGGAATTCGGCGGCGCCATCTTGCGATGGCCCGAGGATCGAGCCGACGACAATGGCCTCACCGTCCGGCATCTCGCGGGCCCCGGCAGCAAGTGGTTCGATGCGCCCTTGATGATCAACTACCGAGTCGATGACCTCGGCGAAATGCTCGTACAACTCCGCACGGCCGGCGTCGAAACCGTCCACGGCCCCGAGTCGCATGAGAACGGAAAGTTCGCATGGATCATCGATCCGGACGGCAACAAAGTGGAACTGTGGGAACCAAAAGCCTGGGACGAAAAGAACAAGGCGGGCTGAAGGCAATTTCGATTAAAGCGGTCGGCTTGGACGCCATCGGGCAACTCTAAGAAAACCTGCGGCAAGGGTTGATCGACGTCCCCGTCACCACGCCGCGGCAACTCAAGGCGGCACGCCGACGCATCGAGGAACGCGAACGAAAGCGGATCCGGCTTCGCTCCGCTTTACGCGCAGCAGCAAGCGGGTCGCTTCGAGGAAGCGGCGTAGTGAGGTGGGCTTAGTGAGGCAGACGCGGGGACTCGCGGCTCGCGGGTCAGCCGTCGGGGACGGGAAGGACTTGATCGAGGATCCCCTTATTGGGGGGCGCCGGCTTCGGGCATTCCAGATTCATGCTTGCCAGCAGCTCTTCGAAGCAGCGCCGGCCTTTGCGGGAGAGTTCGCTTTTGCAGCCGCCCTGCTGCTTTTCGTGCTGCCGTTTTTCTTCGGAGCGGACGGAAAAAGGCTCATCGATTTTGGCGGGAGTGGAAGAGCCGGGGCCGCCCGGAAGCTCGCCCAGTTTTCGTTCGAGTTCCTCGACGCGCTGGCGTGCGGCCTCGAGTTGCCGCTGCAGCGTGACGAGGAGTTCGATCAAGCGGTGAGGGTCGATGCGCCCTTGCCGCAGGTCCTCTTTGAGTTGTTCGATGGCGTCCATGCCGACAGCATATGCAAACGCCCGCGCCCCAGCTGCGCCAACTTTCCCAAAATCAGCCGCACAGAATGGACAGCTACTTGCATTGCCGCTGACCTCACGCGGAGCGTGAGGACCACTCTCGTCGTTCGTGGCGACAAGTTTATTAACTTGTCGGAAATGGCTTCTCAAGCGAAAACTGTCGCCCCGCGACCGTCACCAAACGGCGTTTTGCCGGGAGACCAAAGCGAGGGAGAAAAGGCGACATCCATCTTTTCTATAGACTCAATTTCTGCCGCTCTTCCGCTCGCTCTGATTTCGCTCGCTCTGCAGGGCCGTGCATCTCCCCTTGTCCGCCGCGCGAACTAAGATGACCGCTCGAATGGCGGCGTCTTATTCGGAGATTCATCGTGCCTTTGGTCGTGCAGAAATTCGGCGGGACGAGCGTGGCGACGGCGGAGCGGATCAGGGCGGCGGCGCGGCGCGCCATCCGGGCCAAGAAAGCGGGAGCCCAGGTGCTCGTCGTCGTTTCCGCCCGCGGCGACACCACCGACGAACTGATCGAACTCGCACGGGAAATCACCGATAAGCCGGCCGCCCGCGAAATGGACATGCTCCTCTCCACCGGCGAGCAAATCTCCATCGCCCTCATGGCCATGGCGATCGAAAGCTTGGGCGAGCCGGCCGTCAGCTTCACCGGAGCCCAGGTCGGCATCGTCACCGATTCCACGCACGGCAAGGCCCGCATCAAGAGCATCTCGACCAAGCGCATGCGCAAGGCGCTCGAAGGGGGCGCGATCGTCATCGTCGCTGGGTTCCAGGGGATCGACGAGGATTTCAACATCACCACGCTGGGCCGCGGCGGTTCGGATACCACGGCCGTCGCGCTCGCCGCCGTCATGAAGCATGACCCGGAAGGGGATGGCGACGTCGATTGCGAGATCTACACCGATGTGGACGGCGTCTACACCACCGATCCGCGCATCGTGCCCGATGCCCGCAAGATGGACGCGATCTCTTACGACGAGATGCTCGAACTCGCCTCCGCAGGCGCCGGAGTCATGCACTCGCGGTCGATCGAATTCGCCAAGAAGTTCGACGTGCCGGTGATGGTGCGTTCGTCGTTCAGCGATACCGAGGGCACGTGGATTTTGCCGGAAGAGGAGTGGATGAAGGACGTAGTCGTCTGCGGGGCGGCCATGGTGAAGGACGAAGCGCGCGTGACGCTGCAAGGCGTGCCGGACGAGCCGGGCATCAGCCATCGCATTTTCTCCGCGATCGCCGAGGCGAACATCGCGGTGGACATGATTGTGCAAAACGTGGGCAGTGCGGGGCGGGCGAACATCAGCTTCACGGTGCCTCACGGCGAATTGCCGGCCACGCTCAAGGTGGTGGAATCTTTGGCGCAGACGATGGGCGCCAAGGTGGAGCATGAAGCGGACGTCAGCAAGGTGTCGATCGTCGGCACCGGCATGCGGACACATACCGGCGTTGCGGAGCGGATGTTCGCGGCCCTCGCGGAAGCGGGCGTCAATCTCAAGACGATCACGACGGGCGACATCAAGATTTCGGTGCTCGTCGATAAAGAGGACGGCATCAAAGCGCTGCGCGCCGTGCATCAGGCATTCCAACTCGAGCAGCCACGGCCCGGCGCGGGGCAAAACGGCAGCACGAAGGCAAGCGCCTTTCGTGCGCGGACCAAGCCGCTGCCGGAATCGAGCCGCGATATCGTCTCGGTGTCGCAAAACCTCGCCAGCATGGAAGACATTCTGGTAAGCGACGTGCTGCTCGATTCGGACCAGGGGC
Source organism: Gemmataceae bacterium (assembly GCA_019748295.1). Taxonomy (GTDB): domain Bacteria; phylum Planctomycetota; class Planctomycetia; order Gemmatales; family Gemmataceae; genus JAIEPT01. The sequence continues at coordinate 27,826 of JAIEPT010000007.1, forward strand.
GCATTACGCTGTTCGACCTGCCGAACGGGCCGAGCGGAGTCTCGAAGATTTTCCAGAGCATCGCGGCCGCGGGCATCGTCGTGGACATGATCGTGCTGAGCCGGGACAACCAGGGCAAGGCGAACCTGTCGTTCAGCGTGCCGAAGACGGACCTGGATCGCGGCCTCAAGATCGCGCAGCAACTGGGGCGCGAGGCGGGCGCGACGGTTCGGGTGGCCGCGGATGCGGAAATCGCCCGTCTCATCGTCATCGGCGTCGGCATGCGAACGCACACCGGCGTGGCCCGGCGGATGTTCGGAGCGCTGGCCGCCAAGCACATCAACATCGCGATGATCAACACCAGCGAAGTACGGCTCAGCGTGGTTGTCGAAGGCAAGCAAGGGACTGCGGCCCTGACGTTGCTCAAGGCGGCGTTTCAGATTCCGTAGGGGGCAGGGGAAGGCGAAGCTGAGTTTCGTCGATCTTCACTACATGTTGCCGAGTGTTGTCGCCTGAGTCCCTGTAGGGCATAATGGAAAGCCGAAGCCGAACACAACTGCCCTCGGTCGAGATAGCTCAGCCGTGTTCACAGGCGGCGTTTATTGGCGGAACCATGATTACGACCAAGCATTCAGCGATTCAGCTTCGTTATACGGACAAAAACCAGCAACTCGTCATCGACGACGAAACTGCGGGCAAGTTGGTCACCACGGTTGCCGCGGCGATCGACGCATGCAAGGCTTCGGGGAAAGAAGACGAATTTTGGCGTCAATTCACGGAGATGCGAGAACTCCTGACGAATTGGCTTGTAGATCATCAGGAGTTGATTGCGGATGCCTACATCACGGTGAGAGATTCGGCGATCTTGTTCTTGGCGTTGCAGCAGAGCCCATCCTTTAATCAGGAACTAGAAGATTCGCTGACTGAGTTGGACCTTGCGATCGCGCACAACCCGGATCTGGATCTCATTCGCTTGAACGTTTTGGCGATTCCGAAGACTTCCCAAGCATCGGTCGAATCGCTCCTTGTTTGCGGCGGAGCCAATCTCTAGTGCCATCCAAGGCAGCTCACCTTGAATTGGCGAAACGCAACGGCGAGATGCTGGTGCACCTCGTCGAGCGTATCGATCAGTTTCCCGAATGGGCTGCGACGGTCGCATTTTATCGTGCCCTCCATTTGGTCGAGGCAGCATTTGCCGTCGACAAGGAGATTGGCCACGGAGGCGACCACGGAACGCGGAACTGGCATCTGAAGAAGAAAAAGAAGTACGCCAAGGTCTACGCCGGTTACCGCCCGCTCTGGGCAGCTTCGATCATTGCACGCTACCTTGAAAACGACGAACAGGCGGGTTCCTACATCTGTTTTTCCGAGTACCTAAGCGCCCATGACGTCAATCGCAAGCTCGTCAGGCATTACCTTCGTGTCGTTGAATCATCCGTCGAGCAACTCCTTGGGGAGCCGCTTAGCCCGATCGCTTTGCCCCCTTTGTCCGCCTAAAATCAGCGTGCGCGATTTCGCAGCAGCACCTTTCGCACCAACCCGAAGCGTCAGCGAGGAATTTCGTCAGCGAGGAATTTCGCGTCGACCCTCGCTGACGCTTCGGGCTAGCTAGTGCGGGCGACTGGCATGTTTTGATCGGAATCGCGATGCCACTCTTATTCAACCGGCCGCTAACCCGCTGCCGATTTGGGCACGCTGATTTAGAGGCCTGCATTCGCTTACCCCGAAAAAAAAACGGCCGATGCGATTAGCCGCGTCGGCCGTTGCTGTTTTCGTTGCACGTGCAACCATTACGCGGCCAGTTCGGAGACCTTCATCGTGTTGAGATGGTTTCGGGTCATTTCCGCGGCTTCGTCGCAGAGCACTTCGAGCTTGCGGACGACCGAATTGGTCGGACCGTCCCCGGGCGCGTGGCCGCGAATGGGGCCTTCGACCGCCTCAAGTATTTCAAGTACGGAAATCTCGTTGGCTGGCCGGGCGAGCCGATAGCCGCCGTTGGGGCCTTTGACGGAAAAGAGCACCTGGGCGGAAACCAGGGGCTTCAGCACTTTCAGCAGGAAGCGTTCGGGGATCTTGCGGTCTTCCGCAATGATATGGGACGCTGTGTGGTTTTCCTTATGCTGGGCAGCCATGTAAGCGACGGCCTGCAACGCATAACTCGACGCACGGGTCAATTTCATCATGATTCGACGCCTCCAAAGGGCACGAAGGCGGCGCTCCTTACTGGGAAAAGCTGAACTGCCCGGCGGACGAGGCCGTGCAGGTGTCGGTTTGACGGAAGTGAGGCGAGGTGGAGTCCTCACTAGATATCATATCCGACCCAAGCGGTGCTAGATCGCCAGTTCTCACGCCATTTTCGCGGTTTTTTCGGCTAAATCATCCCGACGCCCTCCTTAACCTGACGCCGAAGCCAAGCGGGATTCCGCTTAAACGCATTCGAATAAGACAGAATCCAATCACACAAGCTGAGGCAGCATTTCGGGTTGTCGTTCAGGATGCGTAGCCGGTATCCTTCCTCCAATGACGTTTGCAAACCAAATGCCGCGAAACGGATCGCACATGGCCCCCATCGCTGAGGCTGCCTGATGCGCATCTTTTTCAGCGTCGGCGAGCCTTCGGGCGATATCCACGGCGCCAACCTCATCCGCGAACTCAAAGCCCTCGATCCCACGATCGAATGCGTCGGTTACGGCGGCGACAAGATGGCGGCGGCGGGGGCCGAACTTCACTTCCCGCTTGTTCAGCTCTCCGTCATGTGGTTCGCGCGTGTGCTGGCCAACATCACCACATTTCTAAGTCTCGCCTCCAAAGCCGACCGCTATTTCCGCCATCACCGCCCCGATGCCGTGGTGCTGATCGACTATCCCGGCTTTAACTGGTGGATCGCCCGTCGCGCCAAGTTCCATGGCATCCCCGTCTTCTATTTCGTCCCGCCGCAGCTTTGGGGCTGGGCGGGGTGGCGCGTCGAGAAGGTGCGGCGGTTCGTCGATCATGTGCTATGCACGCTCCCGTTCGAGAAGCCGTGGTATGCCGAGCGAGGGGTCGATGCGACTTACGTGGGGCATCCGTTTTTCGATGAATGCCCCCGCCAGCAACTCGACGCAACCTTCATGACGGCGCAACGCGCGGACGGGGCCCCCCTGATCGCCCTTCTGCCGGGATCACGCACTCAGGAGGTGGAACGCAACTGGGAGACGCTCTACGCGGCCGCGGCGAAGATTCATGAGAATCGGCCCGACATCCGGTTTTTGGTCCCCAGCTTCAAGCCGACGCAGCAAAAGATGGTGAACGACTTCCTCGCAGCGCACCCGCCGCTGCCCATTCAGACGCATGTGGGGAAGACGCCGGAAATCATTGAGTTGGCGGATGCTTGCCTGTCGGTTTCGGGATCAGTCGCGCTCGAACTGCTTTACCGCTTGAAGCCGACCTGCATTCTGTATCGCATCGGCAAACTCGACTTGCGGGTGGCTCGATTTTTCATGAAGTCGCGATTCATTTGCCTGGTCAACATGCTGGCCGACGAAGAGCTGTATCCCGAGTTCCTCACCGACCGCGACGAGTCGCAGCGCCTCGCGGATCAAGCCTTGCGTTGGCTCAACGATGAATCCGCATTCGCGAAAGCGAAGAGCGATTTGATCGAATTGAAGCAGCGCTACGCCATGCCTGGCGCGTGTTCCGCCGCCGCCGCGTACATCACTCGCACCCTGCTCGCTGGGCCGGGACGGTCCGTGAGCCATGGTTAAGTCGCGGCCCAAGCGTCTTCCGCTTGCGGCTTAGTAGCGTTCGGAGCAAGGCCTGGTCTCGCTAAGCCGCAAGCGGAAGACGGGGGTTTCGCCGTATACCTTAGGCGGTGGCGATCATCAAGTTGCCGTTGGCGGCGCCCCGTTCGGCGGGCATGCGAAAGGCGCTGGCGCTGCCGCGGGCTCCGAAGTCCGAGGGCAAGGCGGGCGAGGTTCCTGCCGATCTGCTGGGCACGTATCCCCTTCCTCGAACTTCGAACTTCGCCGCAATTCCGCTGCTGCAGCTTCGGAAATTCTCGCCCATTCAATGGCCGGCCAAGCTCGCCGTAAGTCGAAAATCGGGCGTACATGCCAGTCGATCACGAAGAAACGAAGTGGTTTCGTGGAAAAGTCTTGCGAAAGGCTTGACATATGCACCTAAAAAACGGAATGCTGATACTGCGAGAACTCCTGCACCGATGGAAACGCCACGATGGCTAACCACGAGCCGTATGTCCGCCAAGCTGCCGCTCTACCCATTCGCAATGGACGCGTCTGCCTCGTCACCTCGAGCAACGGCAAGCGGTGGGTCATTCCCAAGGGGCTCATCGAGCCGGGACAAACGGCGGGGGAGACCGCTCTGCAAGAAGCGTGGGAAGAAGCCGGACTCACCGGCACGCTGCGGCCCGAGCCGATCGGATCCTTCATCTACGAAAAATGGTGCGGCGTCTGCCATGTCACCGTCTTCGCGATGCAAGTGACCGAAGTCGCCCAGAATTGGCCCGAACGCGAACTGCGTCAGCGAAGCTGGGTCGGAGTGCCGACCGCACTGGAAACGATAGGCGATCAGGGCCTCGTCGAACTGCTCCGCAATTTCTTCGCATCCAAAGCGACCAAAGAACGCCAACCGATCGAGAACTGAAGGTAGCGGCAGGAGCTAGTGGTCCATCGCAGCTGATTTGATGCCGCTTGGCTGCCACATTGACCGATTCCCGTGGAGTTTAGCCATCAAAATAGCTGCGATGGACTACTAGTCTGGTAGGCCCCCCATTCCCATTTTGATCCCATTTCGAACCCGACGCGGCGAAGATCGGCGGACGCAACCCTTTGTATTGATATACCTTGCGACGGATCGGCGTTCCGTTTCGGTTCCATTTCTCCCCCCCTTGCGTGTTGCTTAGGGAATTGCACCTCTCCCTCAGCGTAGGCGCTTCATGGATGGGAAATCTGCTCCAGCGCGTCTCATAAGCAGATGCGAACAAAAGCGATCAACCACGGATGTCACGGACGACACGGATAAGGAAGACCAATCGTCTTTATCCGTGCTCTCCGTGACATCCGTGGTTGAATCGAGCGAAGCATACTCAACTTCCGAAGAAGCCTTCTAAGGATGTTGCCCTTCGCGGTGTTGGCCCCTCATGGATGGAGGGCCTACGCTGTTTCACGATCACGAAGTGTTCTGAGGGGCTACTAACGGATGAACCTCACATCGCCGCTGACCTCACGCGGAGCGTGAGGAAGAGTGGTCCTCACGCTCCGCGTGAGGTCAGCGGCGATGTAAGGTCAGACGGCGTCTGCCTTTCGTGGCGACAAGTTTATCAACTTGTCGGAATGGGCTGCAAAGAGGTCATTTCAAACAAGTTAATAAACTTGTTTCCACGGCGGCGGTCTGGCCTTACATCGCCGCTGACCTCACGCGGAGCGTGAGGACTACTCTTTACTCCGTGCTGCCGATGGCGGCGGCGTAGTCGGCGAAGGTGCGGAAGTATTCGGTGAGCGACTCGATTACTTTGGCCTGGGCCTGTGCGGCGGCGAGTTCGCGTAAGTTCACTTCGAGCAAATTGGATTGGCCGAGTCGAAACCGCTCGCGTTCCAGTTCCGCCACCCTTTGCGAAACCTTCAACTCTTGCACGGCTCGCGTCCAGCGCTGGTACGTGCGGTCGAGGCCGGAGACGGCGTCTTGCACTTCGGCGCGGATCTGATCCCGAGCAAAACGCTCCTGGGCCGTCAACTGAGCGATCTGGCCCTGTGCCATCTGCACGCGGCCTCTCGCTTCGCGTCGCTGAAGCGGGAGGTCGAGGGATACGAATCCTTCGAACGTGGAAAGATCGGGAGCCAAACTTCCCGAACCCTTTTTCGCTTCGCCCATGTCCTGAGCGCCGGCGAAACCGGCATTGAGCCCGGGGAGCGTTTGATTCTGAGCGAGGGCCAAATCGACGCCTGCCCGTTCGCGAAGCAGGCCGAAGCGAACCAGTTCGGGCCGTTGGCTGAACGCGATCTCCACGCTCTCGGCCAGCTTGTCGGCCTGCGGAATCGGCGGAGCACTCGTCGGGAAGCCTTTCGGCAAACGGGATGCGTCAGGCACGACCGGGTTGCCCGCATCATCCCTCAGGAAGAGGGAGACTTCGAACGACGCTTGCTGCCAGCGCCGCTCCGTGCCGAACAGCGCCCCTTCGCGTTCGGCCAAGATGCGGCGACCATCGATCACGACGAACTCGTTGACCTGTCCCTGCTTGAATTGCAGTTCGAGTCCCTTCTGCCTTTCCATGGCGATTCGGTTGAGCGCATCGGCGACGCGATACTGCTCGCCCACGCCGACCCAGTTCCAATAGGTCTTGGTCGCGTTGCGATGGTAGTCGAGCCTTGCCCGGCGGATGACGGGATCGGCGATGTTCCGCTGAATCTGGGCCTGACGCAGCGCGGCCCTGCGTCGGTCGATGGCGCTGTCGCGCAACAGAGGAAGCTGGATGCCGGCGCGGGCTTCGCCTCCCGTGGCGGTGTAGCGGTCGCCGTAGTAGACGGGGAAGCTGCCGAATCCGAAGCGATAGCCCGTGAAGATGCTGCCGCCTCCCGCCGCGAGCGGTTGCTCGGCGAGGATGTCGAAGCGGTCGTTCTCGAACGAGCCGAATTGGTTGGTGTATTTGCTGCGCAAATTGAGGTCGAAAGCTCCCTCCGCGGCGAGCACTTGACCCGCGGCGATGACGCGATCCTGTTCCACTGCGAGCAATAGCGGGAAGTGCCGTTCCACGCTGTCGCGCACTTCTTTGGGTGTAAGCGGAACCTCGGAACCCGGTTGCTCGACAAGGCCCAACCGCGGCGCAGCGGGGAGTTCGGCGGGCGTGGTCCCGGTTTCGACGGGTTCGGGAGTCAGCAGGCGAGCGCGGATGAATGCGTCCTCGGGCAGCGGCGAGGCACATCCTCCAACGATCATTCCCAGTGCGATCCCCCAAACCCGCGACGATAGGAGCCGCAGGCGCATGACTCACTTCCTTGTCTTGGTCTTCACGGGCCCGAAGGGCTGCCCCTGCTTGTCGTCCTTGACTTCGCGAACCGGCGGAAAGCCGTTGAGCTGCCGCCACAGTTCCCAGCCCAGCCGAACCTCGGAGAGGAGAACCCATCCCTGAGTGCGGACCCCTTGCCTCAGGAAGTCCTGATTCGGCCAAGGTTGTTCATCCGGATCAGGTTCGACGAGGACTCGGAACTGCCCCTTTTCGTTCGCGGTCGGATCCACCAGATACACTCTTCCCCCGAAGGTGCCGATCGCCACCGAAGGCCATCCGACGAACTGAACCGCCGGCCAACCTTCGAATTGCAGGCGAGCGCGATCGCCTTTTCGCAGCAGCGGAAGGTCATTTCCATCCACGAAAAGCTCGGCGACGATACCGGGGTGAGTTCGAACCGTCAAGGGATCCTCCGCATACACCGAAACGGCCGGCGAAATCATCGCCCCCGGGAACGTCGGCATGGCCGCGAAACCAACCCACTCGGCGACTTCCGCCAGGTCGAAGTTGCGCATCTCCTTGAGGGCCGAATCTTTGATGTCGGGAACGAGCACGGCGAGGCGTTCGCCCGGCCTTACCAGTTGCCCCCCTTGTTCCGCATTTGCCAGGAGCCGGAAGATGATGCCATCGACCGGGGCATCCACATATTGGGCACGTTGCCGTGCGATGCGGACTTCGATCTGCGCCTTGTCGCGCCGGACCCCGGCGACGTCCGATTCGGCGCTTCGGCGACTGGCGTTTTCCAGGTTGATCATCGCTTTGGTGTCTTCGTCGATCTTGGAGACGCCGTCGGTTGCCGCCCGTTCGCTGGCTTCCGTGAGCTTCAGCTTTGCCTGCCCCTGCTTCACCTTCGCTTGAGCCGTCTCCAGTTGCTGCAACGCGACTTCCACATCCCGCTTCGATGCGAGTCCGCCGGTCGGATTCTCGAACAATTCTTTCTGACGCCGATAGTTCGGGATCGCCGCATCGACGACCGCTTGCGCTTCGAGAATCTCTTCCTTGGTTGCTTGCACCCGCGCCTGCTCCTGGCGCAAGATGCTCCCCTGGACCGCCAGAGCGAGATCGCGCGAGTTCGACAGATTGCGGATCCGCGCCTCGATGTCTCGCACCCGCCCCTCGGCGGCACGCATGCGATCCAGGATCGCGCGTTCTTCATCCAACAGGCGAAGCTCGAGATTCGGGTCGTTGTCCACCATCTCGACGATGCGCTGCCCCGCGCGAACTCGATCTCCTTCCACGACGCGCCATTTCTTGACCCGCCCTTCGATCGGCGAAACCAAAAACTGCGGCCTCTGGACGGGATTGAAGGCGATCGCCTTGCCGGTGCCGTGGATGGTTTGCGTCCATGGGATGAAGAGGAGCGCGAAAGGAAGGACGAGGATCGCAACCAGCAAAACGCGCGAAAGCCGTCGGGTGAACCGCGGCGTCCGCGCCAGCTCCTGCGCCGGCAACACGGTTGCGCCGTAGGTGGAGATGCGGTGATCGGCCATGTCGATAGATCCTTGCCAGATGGTGGTCCTCACGCTCCGCGTGAGGTCAGCGGCGATGCGAGGGCAGACGGTCGTGGAAACAAGTTCATTAACTTGTTTGAAATGACCTCTAGGCAGCCCATACCGACAAGTTCATAAACTTGTCGCCACGAAAGGCAAGCGGCCTGACTTCGCATCGCAGCTGACCTCACGCGGAGCGTGAGGACTGCTTCCTCTCGTCTATTTCCGCGGCCGCCCCAAGGCGGCTTTCCAATCGCACATGTCGGCAACCGCCTCGTTGTGCGTGATCACCAGCAGCGTCCACGGCATGCTGCGATGGAGCACGGTAGGCAACACGCGCTCCCGAACCGAGGCGTCCATCGCATCGAGAGATTCGTCGAGGACGAGCAGCCGCGGCTTCGCGACGATGGCGCGAGCGATCATCAGCCGTTCGGTTTGGCCGAGCGAAAGCGGTCTGCCGCCCACAGTCAGGCGCGTCTGCAAACCGTCGGGCATGCCGAGGACGTCGTCGAGCAAACAGACGGCGCTCAACGCATCACGCACGTCGGCCATGCTGAGCTGCGTTCGGCCCATGCGAACGTTGTCGACGATCGAACCTTCGAAAACCTCGAGATTCGAGACGACCGCGACCTGTTCGCGCAGCGATTCCAGCGTCATGTCTCGAAGATCCTGCCCGTCGAACTGGATGTGTCCATCGGTGGGCGTCCGCATGCCGAAGAGAAGTTCCACCACCGTCGTCTTGCCCGCCCCGTTCGGCCCAAAGATGGCGACGCGCTCGCCGGGCGCAACCTTCATCGAGAAGCGATCCAGAACCATTCGGAGGCCGGGGCGATAGCGGAAGCTGACATTGGAAAACTCGACCGCGGCAGGTTGCGTGCTTTGCGCCGCCGCGGTCCCGGTCGCCCGTTCGAGCGGCAGGTCTTGAAGGTGGCCGAGCTTGTCCACGGCGGCGAGCAGGTCGTAGTAGCTTTCGAGCTGTTTGCCGAGCTTGGGAAAGGACGTCACCACCATCGTGACGACGATCTCGGCCGCCACCAGTTGCCCCAGCGTGAGTTGCCCCTGAATGACGAGATACCCGCCGATCGCCAGGAGCAGGGCATTGGCGGAAGCTTGCAGAAGCAGCGTGAAGCCGAACTGCCGAAGCACGATGCCGAAGTGTTCATGCCGAGCGAGGAGGTACTCGCGGACCAACTGATCGCCGCGTTCGATGGCGAGCTTGGGTCCGCCGCCCAGTTTGAAGGCGATCGGGTTGCGAGCGAGTTCCTCCATCCAACTGGCGACGCGATATTTGGCAAGCGACTCGTCGATCGCCGTTCTTACCCCGCCGCGGCCCAGGACGAAGACGATGAACACCAGCGACGCGATGAGGAAAACATCGAATCCCAGCAAGGCCTCGTGATAGGCCGCCAGCAAGATGAGGCCGATAAGGGTTTGAAGGGCGACGGTGATGCCGTCCAAAAGGAGCGTGGCCGCCGCCTTTTGAACCGTGAGGACGTCGAAGAAGCGATTAACCAGTTCGGGTCCGTGCTGATCATCAAAAGCTTTGAGTTCCACCCGCGGCAATCGATAGGCGAGATCGGCCACGACTTTGGCGAACACGCGCTGCTGCAGATACTCCACCACGACTGTTTGCAGAATGCGAATCAGCGCAGCGAGGACAAGGCAGACGAAAAGGACGACGCAAAGAACCAGAAGCTGTTGGGTCAACGTCGCCATCGCGACCGTGTTGACGACCGCCATCGCGGTGAGGGGAACGGCAAGACTCAAGATGCCGACGGCGATGGCGTAGATCGTGACGACCCAAACGTCGCGCTTTTCCTGCTTGAGCAATCGCAGCAAGCGGACGATCGGCGAGGGCCCATGATGCCCTCCGTGATCCGGATCGTCATGTGGAGCAGAGATCCACATGGTAGTGGGGGGCAAAACTTGGGAACCGGTGGTATCGGTGCTGGAATCGCTCAAAAGAACCTCCGGGGATATTCAGAGGCAGTTTAGGCCTGCTTCGATGCGTTTTCTAGCGGATCATTAAGAAATCGCAAGATTTATTGGTTGAGATAAACGCAACGGATCGGCAGGTGCTAATTACTGGTCAAATCCTGGCGAGCCGGGAGCGTTAATAACGCTCCCGGCTCGCCATGAATGGAACGAGGCCGGTACCGTTCGCTCGAAGATCCAGACACCCCATTCGCGAGGATGCAGTTCCGCTTCCGAGCGGGCCGTTCACAACGCTGGCGACTCCCCCCTGAACATCTTTCCGCCAATTTGCCGGAAAAATTGCTTCCTCCGGAAAAATATCCCATGTTTGGGCAGCTACGACCAGTCCTCGGCTGGCGCCCCCGTTCCCCACGGTCGCCGGCCCGACGTTCGGATTCGTCCCGGAAACTCCTATTTCCCTCAGGAGCGGCATCATGCGAGTTGCAGTCATCGGCGCGGGCGCGGCAGGCATCACGGCGGCTTACGAACTGGCCAAGGGCGGAGCCGAAGTCGATGTCTACGAAGCCGGCGACGCCGCGGGCGGACTCGCTCGCACCATCGATCTCTGGGGCCAAAAAGTCGATCTCGGCCCCCATCGCTTTTTCTCCAATGATCTCCGCGTCAACAAGCTTTGGCTCGAAGTGGTCGGCCAAGACTACGACATGGTCGATCGCCTCACTCGCATCTACTACAAGAAACGCTTTTTCGACTACCCGCTGAAGCCGGCCAACGCCCTGTGGAATATGGGCATCTTCAAGGCCGTCCGCTGCGTGTTGAGCTACTTCAAGGAAAAGATCAAGCCTTCGTTCAAGGAAGGGCAGGACGAAACCTTCGAGTCATGGGTCGTCGGTCGCTTCGGCCGGCAGCTCTTCGACATGTTCTTCAAGTCGTATAGCGAAAAGCTCTGGGGCATTCGCTGCGACGAACTCGACGCCGACTTCGCCGCCCAACGCATCAAGAAATTCTCGCTCGGCGAAGCGATCAAATCCGCCCTCGGCTTCGGCAAAAGCAAGCACAAGACCCTCGTCGATCAGTTCGCCTTCCCGCTCGAAGGGACTGGCGTCGTCTACGAACGCATGGCGAAGAAAGTGGAAGAACTCGGCGGCAACGTCTACCTCAACACGCCCGTTCGCCGCATTCTGCATGAAAACAAGAAGGTCTACGGCCTCGAACTCACGACCGGCGAAACCCGCCGCTACGACCACGTCATCTCGACGATGCCGTTCACGCTGCTCGTGAAGGGCCTCGGCGACCTGCCGGTGGATATCGAATACGCGGTCGATCAACTCAAGTTCCGCAACACCGTCCTCGTGTACCTGAACGTCGCGGGGAAGGATATGTTCAAGGATCAGTGGCTTTACATCCACTCGCCCGACCTCGGCACGGGCCGGGTCACGAACTTCTGCAACTGGGTGCCGCAGATCAACGGCAACTCGCCGAACACGATCCTCGCGCTCGAATACTGGTGCTACGACGAAGACGCCATGTGGAAGGGGAAGGACGAAGACCTGATCGCGCAAGCGACCAAGGAAATGCGTTCGACAGGCCTCATCGGCGACGCCGAGGTGCTCGAAGGCAAAGTATGGCGCATCAAGCGTTGCTACCCGGTCTATGGTCGCGGCTACAAGCAGTTCCTCGAACCGGTCGTCGAACATCTGAAGCAATACGAAGGCATCACGCCGATCGGCCGCTACGGTTCGTTCAAGTACAACAACCAGGATCACAGCATCCTCATGGGCCTGCTCGCCGCCGAGAATCTGCTGCACGGCACGCAACATGATCTGTGGCAGGTGAACACGGACTACAGCACCTATCAGGAATCCGCGACGATCACGAAGACGGGCCTCGTCCGCCAGGGCGAGACCGAACCGATGGTGCTGCCCCGCACGACGCCCCTTCCGCTTCGCAATCGGACCGAGAAGGAAGAGCCCGTCCACGCATAAGGCGAGCGGCAGGAGATAGCCTACCTCCCTCTCCCTCCGGAAGAGAGTTGGAGTGAGGCGTGCGTCGTGGCGTTGGGCAATTTCAGAGCCCCAGCGCCAGCGAGGGTTTCGCAGCATCCCGAGGCGATCACGCGAAACCCTCGCTGGCGCTCGGGCTCTGACGTTGCGCGAAAAAAAGGCGATCTCACCGATCTCACCCGATCTCATTCCAACCCCCTTCTGATTTCCATCCGCAAGCAGCCGTCTCGCTGCGACCGTTGCGTTTGCCTGGCCGCATCGGTAAGGTGAAACGTCCGTTCATTGCGCATGCGCCTGCATCTTGAGATACCTCCATGCCTCGTTTTCTGTCGCTCCTGGCGATTCTGATCGCCGCTCCCTTGGCCTCCGCTCAAGGTTCGTCGGCCGACGCTCGCAAGGCGTTGCTTCTCGGCAATTATGCCGAGGCGCGCGAGAGCTACGAGTTGCTGCTGAAGAACCCAAAGCTGCTCGTCCCGGCAACCGTCGGTGCGAGCCGGGCGATGCAGTATGAGGGGGAGTGGGATTCGGCCCTCAAGATCGTGGAAGACGGGATCAAGAAAGCGCCCAACGATCATGCGTTGCTCGCCCGCCAGGCCGAACTGCTCTACCTGCGGGGCAAATGGGAGGACGCGGAAAAGTCGGCCCGCAAGGCGATCGAAGCGAAGGACGATCAATTTCTCGCCCGCTGGATCATCGGCCAAATCGAACGGGACCGGGGCGATTGGACCAAGGCGGACGAGGAGTTTCGCTGGTTCATCCGCACCTATTCCAAACGCAGCGACGACGACATGGAGATCAGCGACCCCGAGGAACTTCTTTATGTAGGCCTCGCGGCGGCTGAGCGGGCTCGCTACCACCATTTGGCCGACCAGTTCGAGTTCGTGATTCAAGAGGTGTGGGGCGAGGCGGTCAAGAAGGACAAACTGTATTGGCCCGCCGAGCACGAGATCGCGAAGCTGTTCCAAGAGAAGTTCAACAAGGCCGCCGCCAATCGCGCGTTCGACCGCACGCTGAAGATCAACCCCCGCGCGGCCGAGACGCTCACCTCGAAGGGATACGCGGCTCTTGATCGGCTCGAGATCAAAGACGCCGAGAACTACGTCAACCAGGCACTGAAGGTCAATCCCAAGCTGCCGGAGGCGCTGCGGCTTTTGGCGGATGTGCAGGTTTTTGGCGGCGAAATGGCGGCGGCGCGTAAATCGCTGGAAACCGCCCGCGGCATCAATCCGCGCGATGAGGAGACGCTGGCCCGCATCGCTGCCCTTGCTCTATCCGAACGGAAGGAAGCGGAGTTCGCGAAGATCGTCAAAGAGGTCGAGGCGTTCAATCCCAAGCCCGCCGTCTTCTGGAACGAAGTCGGCGGCCAACTCGATAGCCGCAAGCTCTACTTCGATGCCGAGAAGATGTACCTCAAGGCCGCCGATCTGCAGCCGCGCATGGCCGCCGCGAAGACCGGGCTAGGCATGCTCTACATGCGGCTCGGCAAAGAAGACGAGGCCCGCAAGCACCTTGATGCCGCGTTCGCCGCCGATGCGTTCAACGTCCGCGTCAGCAACACGCTCAAAGTGCTCGACCACCTCAACAGTTACAAGACCGTGAAGACGCCGCACTACATCATTCGCTTCGACGAGAAGAACGACAAAATTCTCGCGAATTTCCTCGCGAAACGGCTTGAAGACATTCACAAGGAATTCGAGGCGAAGTTCGACTTCAAGCCGAAAGAGCCGTATTTGATCGAAGTCTTCAACAAGCATGAAATGTTTTCCGGCCGAGTGGTCGCCCTGCCCGACTTGCACACGATTGGCGCCTGCACGGGGCGGATGGTGGCGATGGTGTCGCCACGCGACAAGTCGCGAGTCATCGACAAGCCGTTCAACTGGAACCGCGTGATGCGGCATGAAATCGTCCACCTCTTCAACCTCGAACAGACGGAGTTTCGCATCCCGCACTGGTTCACCGAAGGCTTGGCCGTTTCGCTCGAAGGAGATGGCGCCTACCCGCCGCGCTGGAACAGGCTGCTCGTCGAGAAGATGCAGGCGAAAGAACTGCTGAACCTCGACAACATCCTGCTCGGCTTCGCTCGCCCGCGCAGCCCCGACGAATGGCAGCAGGCCTACATGCAAAGCTTGCTGTATGTCCATTTCCTCGTCGAGAAGCATGGCGAGAAGGCCGTCGGCAAGCTGTTGGCCGCCTATGCGGAGGGGCTTGAAACCGACTCGGCGCTGAAGAAGGCGACCGGCGAATCGAAGGCGCAATTCGAGAAGGGCTATCTCGCCTTCCTCGATGCCCGCGTCGCCAAGCTCAATCCCGGCAACGTCGCGGCCGGCAAGGCGATGACGCTCAAGGAGCTTCGCGAAGCTCACAAAAGGAACGCGGAAGACGCCGACATCGCCGCTCAACTCGCTGAGAAGCTGTATCGCATCGGCGAAACGAAAGAGGCGAAAGTCCTGGTGGACGAGGCCCTCACCGCCAAGCGGAACCATCCCCTCGCGGCCTACGTGAAAGCGCTGATCCTCATCGGCGAGAAGGAATCGGACTTCGCGTTCAACGTCCTCGAAGCGGCCGTGAAGGAGAACCCGACCGACGCCAAGGCGATTCGGCTTCTCGGCAAGTTGCAGTTCGAGAAGAAGAACTTCGCCCAGGCGGCCGAGATCCTGGAACAGGGACGCAAGCTGCAGCCGAACGAACCAAGCTGGCAGGTGCAGCTCGCCAAGATCTACCTTCAACTCGACGACAAGGACAAGCTGGCGGAGTTGCTCGTCGATGTCGTGAAACACGATCCGGACGATCTTCAGATTCGCAAGAAGCTGGCGAAGATTTTCGAGGATAAGGGGAACCACGCTGAGATGGAGAAGTACGCCCTCCAAGGACTCGAGATCGATGTCCTGGATGCCGAAAGCCAGCGCATGTGGCTCGCGGCTCTCGAAGCCCAGGGCAAGAGGGAGGCGCTAGCGGAGGCGAAGAAGATTCTGGAGAAGGATTGAGGCGGCAGCGAAAACCGGCAATTGGAGGGCGAGGCGCCTCGCCTTCCGCCGTGCACAACTGTAGAAGGGAACTTGCATCTGACGTCATCGGCTTCCCAGCCCCGTTCACGGGGCTGGGAAGCGGGTTACGTCGATCTCAGCTTTTCTTTGGCAGGTGCGGCAAATGTTGCGGGCGGACGGGACCGCGAACGCTGAAAGCGTTCCCCAGCAAAGCCCAGGGTTGGCGACTAAAGGGAGCCAACCCTGGGCATAAGCCTCCCACCTGCCGAGGAACTCTGAAAGAGTTCGCCACGACGCTCAGCCCAGGGGCGCAGTCCGAACGCATGAGGCGTCCTGGCGAGTTCTTTCAGAACTCCCTTCCGCCGCTGTCTTCCTACCCAGGGTTGCCTCCCGTCGGTCGCCAACCCTGGGCTTTGCTGGGAAACGCTTTCAGCGTTCGCGTGGGTTCCGCATCGCGGCCCTTCGGCGATGACTTCCCCCTGCTTTCATGGGAGACGCCCTTCGCGTTTGCAGTTCGGTGCGTCCGCCCGAAAAATTGGCCGCACCATTACTCGGCGGCAGGGGCGAGCGAAATCGTCGGTTGCGGTTGCGGTTGCGTTTGCAGTTGCGTTTGCGGCGAGGAAAGGTCGGTGGGCAGGCGTCGATAGTCCATGTGGTTGCTTCCGCAGCAGGCACAGTTGCGTTCGCTGCCGCATTCGCGGACGAGATGGCCCTGAGCGCGACGCAAGCGAACCTTGGCGAGATGCCAGCCGGCGAGTTCTTCGATCAACTCGACTTCCACCTGCCGAACTTGTTGGCGAACGGCGAGAAGCTGAAGCGGAGCGGCCAATCCCTGGGCTTGCTTCGCTTCAAGATCCTTCAGGCGATTCTGCTCGCGGACCAACTTGCGGCGAGCGAGTTCGATGGCGTCCTTCTGCGTCCGCATCGAACCGAGGGCCTGCGTCACTTCGCTGGCGATCAGACGCTCCGATTCGGAGCGAATCCGCGACATTTGATTTTGACGCGATGCTTCTTCCGCGCGTCCCGCGCCGCCGATCATGGAAAAGCGAGTGATGACTCCCAAAAGCGTCGGCGGCGGGGTGGCACTGCCTGCGGACGAAGCGCTTACCGTCTGCAGGAACAGCTTGACGGCCGACAGCGTGCGGCGATCCGTTTCCTGCTCCAGTCGTTCGATCAGCAGATGGCCGGGCCGAGTCTGCAATGCTTCGGCAATGGCGGCTTTCTCTTCCGGGATTCGAAGATCGGGCCGCCAATCGACGAGCGGCAGGAATCGACGGCTCGTCGCGGACTCGGCCCCGATCAGCATGGCCAGGCTTTCGTTCCCCTGGTCGATGCCCTGATCGAGCTTGACGCGATCTTGCTGCAGCTTGAGTTGCTGCGATTCGATCGCTTCCAGATCCGCGGAGATCGGCAAGCCGAGCGTCCGGCGTTTCTCGATCTCGCGGACGCCGGTTTCCATGTCGGAAAGGGCGCTGCGAACGACGTCCGATTTCGCCTCGGCTTCGACCAAGCGATGGAAGGTTTCGAGCGCCTGCCCCGCACTTTGGTTGCGTTCCTCGAGAGCGAAGGCTCGCAAGATTTCCTGCTTGAGCGGGCGATTGCGATGCTCGCGCGTGACAAGGTCGAGCAGCAGGCTGCGTTTCGCCGTGCCGATCGCATCCGCTTCTTCGTCGAGCAAATTGGCTTTGGAGCTTCGAGCGCTGGCGAGGCATTGAGCCTGGCGGTCGCTGAGCGATTGGTAGACGTAGTCGAGGCGGACGAGGTCGCCGGGGCGTTCGGGGCGTTCGGGGCGTTCGGGGACGATGGCTTCGATCTTCCAGCTATTGCGATCCGCGATCGGCAACACGAGCCGTTCGGGCGCTTCCTCAGGCTGGGGCCGCGTGTGACGGCAGCCCATGCCGAGAACCGCCAAGAGGGCGGCGAATGCCAGATGCCGTAACGCGCCACGCATACGAAATTGCCTCGGGATCGTTCCGATGCATCATCGACCGCGGGCCAGGCAAACTTTGACGCATGTGGCGGAAATGCCGAGAGAAGCGGTTGCAGGGCGGAAACGGGGGGAGCAAGAGAACGTAGCGAAGGATAAAGCCGTAGAGTGCGTCAGGCGCAAGCGAGACGCACCGTTACGCGTTCCCAGGAAACGAGGAAACCAATTTGCTGCGAGGGCAATGTTCCGTGAAGAATTGGATGCTGCCGATCCTAGATCCGCTCGACGGTGCGCCTCGCTGCGATCAACACACTGCGACTGGCGTAAGGACGGGCGCCTCCAGAGCGGCATGCGAATGCGACTTCTTCGATCGGGGCGCCCAAATTCTTCTCGCGGACGAATCAGACCGCGAACGCTGAAAGCGTTCCCCAGCGAAGCCCAGGGTTGGCGACCAACGGGAGACAACCCTGGGAGATATGCCCTCGCTGCAAGGGAACTACGTAAGAGTTCTCCAGGAGGCCGCGCCCAGGGGCAAGGCCTCCAAAAGCGCGGGGCGTCCTGGCGAACTCTTTCAGACATCCGGGGCGCGAACGTCTCGGATACCCAGGGTTGGCTCCCGACGGTCGCCAGCTCTGGGCTTTGCTGGGGAACGCTTTCAGCGTTCGCGATCCCTTCGGCCGAAAGATTTGTGCGCCATTGAATTAGGAGACGATTGACAGCCAAGGTGTGAAGGCTCCATGCCATATCACGCAGGCCGGAATTTTCCGCGTGTTCGGCGTTGATAGAATTCTTCCATATGACGGAAACTTCCATACGTCCCATTTATCCCATAATTAAGTTCAGGTCGGTGCAAACAGCCGCTTGATGGCAACTTGAGGGGTTTCCAGCAAGATTGTGGAAATTTCCGCTTGACGGCACGTCACAATCTAGACAAAATGGTAAAAGTGTTCCACCGAAGGTCGGCTGAATTCTCTCGGAAATAGGCAGGATCTGTCGTGCTGGTGGAAGAAAGGCGTCAAAAAGTTCTCGATCTCGTCTCCGCCAAAGGCTTCATGGCCCTCGGCGATCTGGCGAAAATCGTGCACGCCTCCGAGTCCACGGTTCGCCGGGATCTCGACTTCCTCGACCAGCAAGGCATCGTGAAACGCACCCACGGCGGAGCGTTTTACGTGGGCGACGGACCCGCCCTCACCCCATTCGAGGAACGGGCTTCTCAGGAACTCGAAGAGAAAAAGCTGGTCGCCAAGGCAGCCGCGGCACGGATCCGCGACGGCGATTCGATCCTGCTCGACGGCGGCACCACGACCCTTGAGGTCGCCAAGCTGCTCGTCGGTCGGCCATTGCAGATCGTGACCAACAGCCTGCCGATCGCGAATCTCTTCGCCAGCAACCGCGAGACGGATCTGGTGGTGCTAGGCGGTTTCGTCTACCCCCGCACCGGCGTGGCTTTGGGCCCGCTGACGGTGCGGATGCTCGAAGAGGTGCACGTGAGCCAGTGCATCATGGGCGTGGGCGGAATCACGATGAAGGGGTTGTTCAACGGGAACTTGCTTCTGGTGGAAACCGAACGGGCGATGATGCGGACCGCGGATGAAGTCGTCGTCGTCGCCGACCATACGAAATTGGGCCGACAGGCGCTGGCGTACCTCTGCGAAACGTCGGCCATCGACACACTGATCGTGGACAAGGGAATTACCGCCGAGCAGCGAGCCCTGGTGGAACCAAGCGGCATCCGGCTGATCGTGGCGGACGAAGGCAACGAGGACTTCCGATGACCGCATTGCTCGACCGAACGAATATCGAACAACTAGTGCGGCAAGTCATCGCCAAGCGCATCGCGCCCGACGCGGTTCGCTTGACCCCGACGCCCAACCCCACCCCCGTCGCCAAGACCGACGGCGGGGTCTTCGTGCCCAAGCTGGTGGTCAACGTCTCCGCACGTCACGCGCATGTGACGCAGGACGACCTTGAACGCCTCTACGGCCGAGGCCGCAAGCTGACGCCATTCAAGTCGCTGTACCAAGATGGGTTTTTCGCAGCGGAGGAAACGGTGACCATCATCGGCCCTCGCCAGCGGATGATCACCGGCGTCCGCATCCTCGGCCCGTGCCGCGATCACAGCCAGGTGGAACTCGCGTTTACCGACGCGATCTCCCTCGGCCTGGACTGCCCGGTCCGCAAGAGCGGCGACCACCGCGATTCCCCCGGCTGCTACATGATGGGCCCCGCCGGCATGATCGAGTTGCAAAAGGGCGTGATCCGCCACGAACGTCATGTGCACATGGGCCCGAGGGATTGCGAGTACTACGGCGTCAAAGATGGCGACCGTCTCAAGCTTCGCATCGAGAGCACCTGCACTGCGGTCCTCGAAGACCTGCTCGTCCGCATGGCGCCCGCTTCGAAACTCGAAGTCCACATCGACACGGACGAAGGCAATGCCGTCGATCTGGCCCACGCGAAAAAGTGCGAGTTGTTCAAATAAAAGAGCCGCGCACGAAGTAAGCGGTCGGCATGACACGCAGCGAACCGCTTACTACGTGCGCGGCTCCCCCGGCGGCGAAAACGCCGCCGAAACGAAACACGGACGCGATTTCACGAACGTTCATTTCGAACCCTTTTGGAGGAATGTACTCATGGCCAACAACCTGGAAGCCCTGGGAATGGTCGAAACGAAAGGGCTGACGGCGTTGGTCGAAGCCAGCGACGCCATGCTCAAGGCTGCGAACGTCCAATTCTTGGGCTGGGACAAGATCGGCAGCGGTCTGGTCACTGCCTTCGTGGTCGGCGATGTGGCTGCGGTGAAGGCCGCAGTCGACGCCGGCGCCGCCGCGGCGAGCCGCATCGGCGAAGTCCACGGCGTGCAGGTGATTCCGCGTCCGCACGACGACGTGAATTCCGTGCTCCCCCGTGCGAAAGCCGCTCAGTAACCCTCAACCATCAACGCTTTTTGCGAGGACCTTGAACATGTCGCTGAATGAAGCGCTCGGAATCGTCGAAACCAAAGGCCTGATCGCCGCCATCGCCGCCACCGATGCGATGGCCAAGGCCGCCAACGTCCGCATCCTCGACAAGGTGTCGATCGGCAACGCCTACGTCGCCACCTTCGTCCGCGGGGACGTGGGCTCGGTCCGCGCCGCGGTCGATGCCGGCGCCGCCGCCGCCACTCAACATGGCGAACTCGTCAGCGCCCACGTCATCCCCCGTCCGGAACCGACCGTGGTCGCGGCGTTTGTCGGAAATAAGTAGGGAATTTCAAATTGCAAATTGAAGATTGCAAATTTGGAAGACCAAGAACGCCTCTTCAATTTGCAATTCGAAATTTGCAATTTGCAATCTGAACGAAGGAACTCTGTGCCATGAAGGTACTCGTCGCCAATCTCGGAAGCACCAGCTTCAAGTATCGCCTGTTCGACATGACGGACGAACGGGTGCTGGCGCGCGGCGGGGTCGAACGGATCGGCTCGCCGGAATCCAAATGCTTCGTCGAGGTCGCGGGCAAACGCGAGGACATGACGATCGCGGCAAAGGACCATGCCGTCGCCGTCCGCCTTTGCCTGCAACAGCTTGTCGACAAGCAATGCCTGAAAAGCCCAAAGGACTTGACGGCCATCGGATTCAAGGCCGTCCATGCTCAGGGCGTCAGCGGCGTGCAGCGAGTGGACGAACGCGTGCTGGGCGCGATGGAAGCGTACAACGACGTCGCGCCGGCCCACAATCCGATGTACGTCAACGCGATGCGGCTCCTTGCTCGCGACTTGCCGGAAATCCCGCTGGTGGCCGCGTTCGAGACCGGCTTCCACGAAACGATTTCGCCGGCCGAGAAGCTGTATGCGATCCCGACGGAATGGGCGGAAAAAGTCGGCGTGAAGAAGTGGGGCTTCCACGGCGCCAGCCACCGTTACATCGGTTGGCGCGCGTCGCAGCTCCTCAAGGATCCTGAAGCCAAGATCATCTCCTGCCATCTGGGCGGCTCCAGTTCGCTGTGTGCGATCAAGGCCGGCCAGTCGCAGGCATGCAGTCTCGGCATGAGCCCGCAAAGCGGCTTGCCGCACAACAACCGCGTCGGCGAGTTCGACGTGTTCGCCCTGCCCGCGCTGCTTCGGCAGACCGGCAAATCGCTCGAGCAGATTCTCGACGACCTCGCGAACAAGTCCGGCCTCCTCGGCATCAGCGGATTCAACGACCTGCGCGACATCGAACAGGGCGCCGCCAAGGGCGAAGCCAAAGCGCAGCTCGCGCTCGACGTCTTCGTCGCCTCGGTTCGCCATTACCTGGGCGCTTACTTGGTGCTGCTCGGCGGAGCCGACGCGATCGTGTTCACCGGAGGCATCGGCGAGAACTCGGTGGTCATGCGTCAAGCCGTCTGCCGCGACTTGGAATGGTTCGGCATTCGGTTGGACGCCGCGAAGAACGCCACGGCCAAGGGCGAAGCCCGCCTCGACGCCGCGGACAGCCGGGTTCAAGTGTGGATCATGCCGACGAACGAAGAACTGATCGTAGCTCGGCAGACGAAGGACTTGCTCGGATGACCGGGTTAGCCGCGACGCGCAGCGGAGCGCGGGCGGCACGACACGCGATCGCGTGAGATTCCCGCCGCGCTCCCCTTCGGGTCGCGGCTAACCGAATGCGGAGTGCGTCCGACATGTTTCTCGCGAAAGTCACCGGCACGGTCGTCGCGACGCAAAAGGTCGCGAGCATGACGGGTCAACGTTTGGTGACCGTCGAACCGCTCCGCGTCGATCCGCAATCACGCGATCGCCTGATCGGCACCGGCCGAACGTTCGTCTGCTTCGACACCGTCGGCGCGGGACTAAACGAAACGGTGCTGATTGTGCAAGGCTCTAGTGCCCGCATGGTCCCCGAACTGGAAAAACTGCCGACCGACGCGACGATCATCGGGATCGTCGATGCGGTGCAGGTGGAGAACGAGACTGTCTTCAAGCAAGGAAGCTGATGGTTTTCCCCCCTCTCCCCTTGGGGGAGAGGGGCCGGGGGTGAGGGGGCGGCGCCACGCGGCGACCTGTCTCTTCTATGTAGCCCTCTCGCTCCGCGAGAGGCAAGCGGCCTTAGCCCTCGCCGCTGCAAAGTTCGATGCCGCTGTCCTCTCGCGGAGCGAGAGGGCTACATAGCAATCGAAATCACCGCGAGGGGCCGCCCCCTCGCCCGGCCTACGGCCACCTTCTCCCCCGGTGGGGAGAGGGTCGAACAAGACTCACAAGGTTGATCTGCGATGCTTCAAATCACCGATGACCTGATTCGCGGCGTGGTCCAGGAAATCCTCGGCCAAATGACCAACGGCCGAACGCCGTCGGCGGCTCCCGGCACAAGCCGTTGGGGCGCGTTCGAGGATGTCGAAAGCGCTGTCGCCGCTGCGAGCCTTGCTCAGCAGAAGTTCGAGACGCTCGGCGCCGAGGGCCGCAAGAAGGCGGTCGATTGCATCCGCAAAATCTGCAAGGAACGAGCGGAAGAACTGGGCCGCGACGAGTTCGAGGAAACGAAGATCGGCCGGCTGCAGCACAAGATCGACAAGCTCGTCGTCGCCAGCGAGAAGACGCCGGGCGTCGAGTGGATGAAGACCGAAGCCTACAGCGGCAGCAATGGCGTTTCGCTAGTCGAATACGCCCCCTTCGGCGTCGTCGGCATCATCACGCCGGTGACGCATTCGTTGCCGACCCTTGCCGGCAATGCGATCAATATTCTTGCCGCGGGCAATTCGCTCGTGTGCAATCCGCATCCCTCCGGCGTCCGCATCGCGGTGAAGGGAGTGCAGCTTTTCAACCAGGCGATCCACAAAGCGATCGGCATCGACAACTTGCTGACGATCATCAGCAAGCCGACGCTCGAATCGGCCCAGGCGATCTTCGACAACCGCGAAGTAAGGCTTATCTGCGTGACCGGCGGCCCCGCGGTGGGGCGTGCCGCTTTGCGAAGCCCGAAGCGCGCGATCGTCGCCGGCCCCGGCAATCCGCCGGTCGTCGTTGACGAAACGGCCGACCTCGACAATGCCGCCCGCTCGATCATCGCCGGCGGCGGATTCGACAACAACCTGCTCTGCATTGGCGAGAAGGAAGTGTTCGCCGTCGCCAGCATCTTCGACGAACTGATAGACGCGATGGCCCGTGCGAAGGCCGTTCGCCTCAACGCAAGCCAGATCGAAGCGCTGACCAAGGCCGCCTTCGCGAAAGGGGACGACGGCAAGTTCCATGTCAACAAGGACCTCGTGGGCAAAGACCCCGCGGAGCTTGCGAAGCATGCGGGCATGAACATCCCCGCAGAGTGCGAACTGATCTATGGCGAAACCGTCGCCGATCATCCGTTCGTTTACGAAGAGCAGATGATGCCGTTCGTCCCCTTCGTTCGCGTCCCTGACGTCGATACCGCGATCGCGATGGCGAAGAAATACGAACACGGCTACCGTCACACCGCGATTATTCATTCGCGAAATGTGGACACGATCACGCGCATGGGCCGCGAATTGGACACGACGATCTTCGTGCAAAACGGCCCCAGCACGGCCGGCCTCGGCCTCGGCGGCGAAGGCTACCTGAGCTTCAGCATCGCCACCCCGACCGGCGAAGGCGTGACGACGCCGATGACGTTCACGCGTCAGCGTCGCTCCGCGACCGTCGGCAGCATGCGGGTGGTCTGAGTGTTTTCTCCCCTCTCCCCTTGGGGGAGAGAGATTGGGGGTGAGGGGCGGCGCCACGCGGCGATCTGTCTCTTCTATGTAGCCCTCTCGCTCCGCGAGAGGATAGCGGATGAATGTCACGCGATCGCACGGCAAGATGCCGCTTACCTCTCGCGGAGCGAGAGGGCTACATAGGACGAACCACCGCGAGGGGCCGCCCCCTTACCCGGCCTACGGCCACCCTCTCCTCCGAGCGGGAGAGGGTAACAAGGAAACTGCAATGCAGATCGGCCAAGTCGTCGGACACGCGACTGCGACGGTGAAGCATGCCAGCATGGTTGGCTGGAAACTCCTCGTCGTGCAGTTGCTGGCGATCGACGGCAAGGCGGATGGCGAACCGATTTTGTGCATCGATTCGCTCGGCAGCGGCGTGGGCGATCGCGTGATCGCTTCCAACGACGGCGCCGGAGTTCAGAGTCTTGTGGGAACCAAAGTCACGCCGATTCGCTGGTTCGTGACGGGAATCGTGGACGCATGAACGGCAGCAGCGACCAACGATCGGCGACGCTGTGCTGGCCCGGAAAGGTGCTGAGCGAGGACGACCTTCGCCGGCACTTGTCGAGCCAACGCGAGATTCTGCTCGCGCCGACCACGATCGTGACGCCGCTCGCCATCGACTTTCTGCGTGCCCGCAAAATCGCGGTTCGCCGAGATGTGGTGAAAACGGTCGAAGCGGAGCCGGTTCAAGCGGGCACGTGGGGTTGGGCGGACGAAGCGTCGAGCGGAATCGTCGCGGCCGCGGTGCAAGCACTGATTCGCGAAGGCGTCCACCTGACCGCGTTGAGCAAAATCACTGATCCGATTGCATGGAGCCGCGAAACCGCGAACGCGATCGAAGCGGAGCGGATCGCTGGTGCGGTGGCCTTCTGCGGCGATCCGGAACTGGTCGTCTGCGTGGCGAACAAAATGAGCGGCATCCGCGCCGCGGCAGTGACAGGGGTGCGTCAAGCAACGCGTGTTCGGCAGAAGCTGGGCGCCAATCTGCTTGCGGTCGAGATGCCGGGCCGAACCGTGTTTGAGGTTCGGCAGATCCTCAAGCAAGCGGTCGGCGGCCAGTGCCCCGAACCCTTGGCCCGAGTCCTCCAGGAGCTGGACGGCCATGCGCATCGCTGAAATCATCGGCACCGTCACCCTGTGCCGAGTGCATCCCTCGCTGCAAGGCTACCGCTGGGTGTTGGCCGTCCCTTACAGCTTGGAAGGTCTGAAAGCGAACAAGGCGGACGGCGAAGACCTGGTCGCCGTCGATCAAATGGGCGCGGGGTTAGGACAAAAGGTCGCCATCAGCGAGGGCGCCGAAGCGGCCATGCCGTTCTTCCCGAACAAGAAACCGCTCGATGCGTACGTCGCCGCGGTATTGGATCAAGTCACGATAACGGAACGATAGAGGAATTACCCATGAGCCTCAGCGAACACAAGTTGAAAGAACAGATCTGCGAAATCGGTCGTCGCCTTTACAACAAGGGCTTCGCCGCGGCGAACGACGGCAATATCACCGTTCGTCTCAATGATAAGGAAATTCTCTGTACGCCGACGCTGGTGTCGAAGGGCTTCATGAAGCCGGAAGACATCTGCAAGGTGGACTACGAAGGCAAGCAGATTGCCGGCACGCGAAAGCGGACCAGCGAAGTGCTGCTGCATCTCGTGGTCTACAAGAATCGTCCCGACGTGCAGTCGGTCGTTCACTGCCATCCGCCGCATGCGACCGCGTTCGCCGTCGCCGGCGAGCCGATCCCCAAGTGCGTGTTGCCCGAAGTGGAAGTCTTCCTCGGCGAGATTCCGATTGCACCTTATGCGACGCCTGGCGATCAGCGTCTGCCGAACTCGATCGCTCCGTTCGTGAAGGATTGCAACACGATCCTCCTCGCGAATCACGGCACCGTGTCGTGGGGGCCGAATGTCGAAGGCGCCTACTTCAACACCGAAATCATCGATGCCTATTGCCGCATCCTGATTCTCTCGAAGATTCTGGGCCGCGTGAACTACTTCAGCGAAGGGCACAACCGCGAACTGATGGAGTTCAAGAAACGCCTCAAGCTCGACGATCCGCGCCTTAAGGCGCCCGATTGCGAAACCTGCGGCCCCAGCACCTTCAGCCAGGGCTACGGCGACTTCATACCCGAAGCGTTCGCGTTCCGTCCCGATCTGCCCCTTGGCGTCGGCGGAGCGTCCGATTGCGAGTGCGGCAGTTGGAGCGATTCCTCCGCGAAATCCTGCTCCACCGGCGCCTGCCCTTCGCCGAACGGCAAGCAGACGCAAGTGAAGGACATGGACGACCTGGTCCGCACGATTACCGATCAAGTGATGGCCGCGATGGGCGGCGCGAAGGCGTGATAGGATGGCGAGAAACAAAGGAGTTTCGCCATGACGAAAGCGACCATGGAACAAAAGCTAGCCGCGCTCGAACGCGAAGTCGCGGAACTGCGGGCGATAGTCGAGTCGATGAAAACTCAGCCCAAGGACGGCAAGGCGTGGGTTGACTCGATCTTCGGCAAATACAAGGACGACGAATCACACGCCGAAGCGGTCCGGCTTGGGCTCGAGTATCGAAAAAGTCTTGACCGTAAGCCGGCGAAGCGGAAACGCAAGGCTCGCACATGATCGTCCTCGACACGGACTGCATGACGATCCTCGAACGCGCGGATTCCGAAGCCGCGATCGCTCTTCGGGCGAAGATTCATGCAGCAGGCGAGGAAATCATCTGCGCCATCGTCACTGTCGAAGAAAGGCTTCGCGGCTGGCTTGCGGCGATTGCAGCGGCGAAGAACGAGGAAATGCTCCGGTGGCATTACGCCAATCTCGAGCGATTCCTTATCGATCTGCAGCAAGTGCGGGTCATCCCCTACAACGCGGCTGCCTCGGCGGTGTTCGAAGGACTTAGGGCCAAGAAAATCCGTGTCGGAACGATGGACATGAGGATCGCCGCCATCGCCGTGTCGCAGGACGCCACCCTGGTGAGTCGAAACCTCAAAGACTTCAAGAAAATTCCCGGCCTCAAGGTCGAAGATTGGATCGGAGCACGGCAATGAAAGCGACTATCATCGGCGGCGGCGGGCTTGTCGGCAGCATGACGGCGTACGCCCTGCAACTTGGCGGCATCGCGACCGACATTTGCGTCGTGGATGCGAACAAAGACGTCGCCTCCGGCGTCGCGCTCGACTTGCTGCATGGCGCCAGCCTGGTCGCGGACCAGCGGATTCATGCGGGCGACATGGCCGACGTCAAGACGAGCGACGTCGTCGTCATCACCGCCGGCCTTCGCCGCAAGCCGGAAGAAAGCCGACTCGATCTCATCAATCGCAACGTCGATCTCTTCGTGAATCTTCTGGATCAGATCAAGCAAGCCGGCGGGTTCAAGAAAAACGCGTATCTCTGCGTCGTCAGCAACCCGGTCGATGTGCTCACCTATCTCGCCGTCAAGCGAGCGGGTCTCGAAGCGAATCGCGTCGTCGGCCTCGGTACGGTGCTCGATACGGCTCGCTTCCAGAGTTACCTGGGCCAAAAGCTCAAGTTGCCGGCGACCCAGGTCAATGCGCTGATGCTCGGCGAACATGGCGACAGCATGGTGCCGATCTGGTCGAGCGCGACCGTCGGCGGTTTGCCCCTGGAGCAATGGCCCGGCTTCGATGCGAACGTCGCCAAGCAGGTCTATGAAGACACGAAGACCGCCGGCGCCCAGGTCATTAAGCTCAAGGGCGGCTCGGGTTTCGCCGTCGGCGTCTCGATCCGCGAAGTGGTGCATTCGCTGCTCACCGACAGCCGGCGCATTCTGCCGGTCAGCTCACTGGTCAACGGCCCTTACGGCGTCCATGACGTCTGCCTCTCCGTCCCCACCGAAGTCGGCTGCGGCGGCGTCCGCAAGCAGATCGAACTGGCACTCACGCCGAAGGAACGCATCGGCATCCAGAACTCGGCTCGGGTTCTTCGCGACACGATCGATGCTGTCGAAACGCGTCTGGCGACGGGGGGAACTCCCGCGCCGAAGACCGAAGGAGACAACGCTCCTCCGTCGATGCCGTCCATCGCCGCGGGACCGCCGCATGGCCGAATGATTCCGCGAGCGGCATGGGGCGCGAAGAAGTAACGCAAAAAGAAAATGATGAACCGAGAACCGAGATCGGAGAATGATGAATGGATGTCCCAAGGGAGCGGCGTCGTAAAGGGGACGACATTGCTGCTCGCCTCCTCGCCTTTGCCGTTCGCGTCATCAAGCTAACTGAATGTCTGCCGCGGTCCGTCGCTGGTCGCCATATTTCGAATCAACTCATGCGTGCGGCAACATCGGTTGGGGCAAATTACGAAGAAGCTCGCGGCGGCGAAAGCCGGGCTGACTTCGTCCACAAGGTGGGTGTCGCTTGGAAGGAAACTCGCGAAGCAACGTATTGGTTGCGAGTGATTCGGGAAGCGGCCCTCGTGAATCCGGCTCGGCTTGCCGACTTGTTGCACGAGGGCGAGGAGTTGTCGGCCATTCTTGGTGCATCGTCCAAGACGGCTAAACAAATCGGAGCGTAATTCTCGGTTCATCATTCTCCGATCTCGGTTCCTCATTGTTTTCGTTTGCTTGGCGCCAAGGAAGTTACTGTGCAAAAGTCCTTAGATTCAAAGCTGAACCGCATCCATGCCGATCCGCATGGGTGCAAGGATTTCATCCTCGCCGACGCGAAGGACGCGGATATGGCGATGGGGATCTCGTCGCCGGGAAGGTCGCCGGAAGCGCATGCGGCCGAGGGGCGGTTTCGCAGTTTGCAGGAATATCGCGACCTGATGGAAGCGATCGTTCGCCAGGGGCATGTGGATATCATGCTGATGTCCGCCCACTCGAACGACGTCCTCAACCTGCAAAAGAGAATCTTCGACAATAGCCAGGTAACGCCTGCCGCGCGTGCGAACGACACGACCGACATCCACATCGTCACGGGGAGCAAATATCCGGGCGCTCCGTCGATGCCGTTTCGCACGGCCACGCTCGACCATATCCAGTGCGGCCACATGGATTGCAAGCCGGAGGAACGCAAGCTCGGAGCGGACCTCGGGCTCTACAGCATCACGTTCAACAACGACACGGTCCTTGATCGCCAGGCGCTGGAAGCGTATCGCGAGTTCCGCGTCGAAGCGGAGCGCAAGGGCTTCCGGCACTTCCTTGAAATCTTCGATCCGAATCGGCCCGATGCGGTCGATCCGGCTCAGTTGCCGCGATTCATCAATGATGCGATCGTCCGCACGCTGGCTGGCGTTGCAGTCAAGGGTCGGCCCGTTTTCCTCAAGATGGTGTACCACGGCCCCAAGGCGATGGAGGAATTGGTCGCCTACGATCCGCATCTCGTCATCGGCATCCTCGGCGGCGGAGCGGGGACGACCTACGACGCATTCAAGCTGTTGGCCGAGGCGAAGAAATACGGCGCCCGCGTGGCGCTCTTTGGCCGCAAGATCAACAACGCGGAGAATCAGCTCGCGTTCATCACCTTTCTACGTTTCATCGCCGATGGCCAGATTACTCCGGAAGAGGCGGTGAAGGCGTATCACGGCGTGCTGCAAAACCTCGGCGTGAAGCCGCAGCGTTCGCTCGCCGACGACATGAAACTGCAGACCAACGTGATGAGCTACGGCGGAGGCGGTTCCGCGGTCAGCCTTCCGGTGGGCAAGCCAGAAGCGAAGAAAACGCCTGCCTCGAACGGCAAACCGGCTGCGGCTTCGTCGGCGAACGGCAAATCGCCCGCATCCGATGCCCTTCCCGATTTCTCGAAAATGTCGACTTCCCAGAAGGTCGAATGGCAGCGCCAACGTTGGAATCGTATCCTTGGGTAAAAGAGCCGCGCACGAAGTAAGCGGTCGGTCGCGTGAAGTGTCCGACCGCTTACTTCGTGCGCGGCTCCTATCGAGTCCTCTTGACTACCAGACTGATCGGTCTAAAATCAGGCTGACCAGTCTAGGATGTCTGCGGACTCTCCCCGCACGAAACACAACGGAATGAATCAGCGACGGATCGATATCGGCGCCATTCGCCGCGATCAGATCGTCTCCGCATCGGCGGCGATCATCGCGGAACAAGGCATTCAGCATCTCTCGCTCTCGGCCATCGAGAAGAAGGTGCGGATGAGCCGAGGGCAGCTCACGTATTGGTTCAAATCGAAAGAGGACATTCTTCTTGCCGTCTTCGACCGCATGCTCCTATTGATGTTTCAGCAGCATCAGGAAATGCAGGGGCAGGCGCCGTTTACGAGCGACGATTGGCTGGATGTGTTTCGCCATGTGATGCGGGAGATGTTGAAGCAGCCGCCGGAGCATGCGGAGTTTCAGACGCTGCATCACACGTTCTTGTCGCAGATTTCGCATCGCGACGATTTTCGGCGGCGGTTGGCCGACCTTTATGGGCACTGGCGAGGAAAGATCGCCGAGGACGTGGAACGTCGGCCCGGGACGGACGCCCGGAAGAAGAATGCTCGCAAGGTCGAACCGCGGCATTTGGCGAACTTGGTGCAGGCGATTCTGCATGGATTGCGGGTGCAATCGCTCGTCGATCCGGATTCGGTGGAAGCCGAACCTGTGATCGAATTGTGCGTCGATATGTTCCGCAACTACCTCCGCGGCGACGCTCCGAAGAAGCGAGCCGCGCGAGCCCGGCCAGATCGATCGCCTCGGGCGACGAATAGCCGCAAAGACACGAAAGCGAGACGTTCATGACCACGCCCGCTTCTCCCCAGAATTCGCCCGCGACTCCGTCGCTCAGCGAACGCGTGCAGTCGTTGCGCATGCCCGATGCCGGCAGCATGCCGGCGCGCGGCTCCTCGTCGATCGTTCCCTGGACGCTGTGCGCGGTGCTCGCCGTCGCGACCGCCTTTTTCGCCATTCGCGGCGGCGGTGTTGCATCGACGGATGAACCCAAAGAAGAAGACCTTGAAGCCGCCCTGCTTGCGAAGCTCGATCCTTCCAAAGCGCCGAAGGGGAAGGACGGGGCTGCGATGCCGTCCTCGTCTCGTTCGCAGGAACCTGCGGGGCCGATCGCATTGGAATCGAAGGGCTACATCATTCCCGTGCATCAGATTCAGGTGAGTCCAAAGGTCGGCGGAATGGTGATGGAGCTGAACATCGAAGAAGGGATGCAGGTGAAGGAAGGCTTCATCCTCGCCAAGCTCGAAACGACCGACTATCAGGCGGATCACGATCGAGCGGTGGGCGTGGCGACTGCCGCCAAGGCACGGTGGCAGGAACTCTGGAAGTATCGCGAAGACGAAGTCAAGCAAGTCAAAGCGGACTTCGACGAAGCAACGCATCAGCGCACCCAGTTGCTCTCCGATTGGAAGCGGTCCGTCGATTTGCGTCGCGACTTGGCGCTGTCGCCGAAGGAATTCGAGCAGGCCGAGAGCCAATATCGGGCGATGGAGTCGCGAATGGAACGGTTGCGTCTGACCTTCGAGTTGATCAAGAAAGGCCCGCGCGACGAGAAGATCGCGGCGGCCAAGGCGGAGTGGGACCAGGCCGAAGCGGACTTCGTGAAGGCGAAGTGGAAGCTCGACAATACGACAGTGCGGGCTCCGCTCGCCGGGACCATTCTCTCGAAGAAGGCGGAGAAGGGGAACATGATCAACCCCGCGGCTTTCTCGAACGGCCTATCCGCCAGCCTCTGCGAAATGGCGGACTTGAGCGACATGGAAGTCGATCTCGCGATCGCCGAGCGCGACATCTCGAAAATCTACAAGGGCCAAAAATGCCAGGTTCGGCCCGAGGCTTTTCCGGATCGCCAATACACGGGCGAAGTCTCGCGCATCATGCCGACGGCCGACCGCTCGAAGGGGGCGGTGCCGGTGCGGGTGAAGATCGATATCCCACGCGAAGAGGAAGGGCAGTTCCTGCGTCCCGAGATGGGCGCGGTGGTGACGTTCTACACCAAAGGCAACAACGCTCCGCCTGCCAAGAAATAAGCGAGGCGATTCATGAGCACCGGCCTGTCCGAATCGATCCAGATTGCAGTCGCGCTTTTAGAGCGCGACGCGGAAAGTGTGAGGGCGGTTTTGAGCGGCGAGGAGAACCGATTCTCGCGTGCCTTGCAAGCCCTCCAGCAACTCGCGGAAGGGGAAGGCATCCCCATTGCGATTGTCAGTGGGCTGGGGGCGATTCGTTATGGATACCCCGCCGTCACCCAGGATATTGACGTCGTCGTTGGCCGCGGGGACTTGGATCGGCTGACCATGCGAGCGACGATGTACGGACTCAAAGCAGCATGGGCGCCGGAGTCAGGATGGCACACGCTTTCGTTCGGCGATGTCGAGATCAATGTGGTTCCCGAAGGGGGCAAGGCTCGCAACTCTTCGCCGACGACGATTCCAGGGCCCGCTGCATTGGACGTCTTGCAAGGTTTGGCATACGCGAGTTTGCCGGGTTGGATGGAGTTGAAGCTGAGTTCGGGAAGGCAAAAGGATCGCGCCCATGTCGTTGAAGTCATGAAGGCCTGCAACGATGCGATTTTGGTTCAAGCGAGAGTGCATTTGGAATCGGTGCATCCGCAATACGTCGCGTTGTTCGATGAACTGCGCGAGGAGGCATCGGAAGAGAAGAACCAGGAAGGCGAGCGCGGCAAACGATAGGTAGTTGTTGCTCCCCTCTCCC
>JAIEPT010000053.1 GCA_019748295.1 Gemmataceae bacterium
CCGGCTAGAATGACCAAGCTGCCGGGTGGGATTCGCACCCACTGAAAACCAGCGCCTTTGCACGGCGCACAACACGACAGGGCACTAACCATGATAACGAGAAACGTGCGGCTGATCGACCAGTCCCGAACGGTCCTTGCAACGGCCCAAGTCGCCGACGAGGGGGATCACTACGGTGGAACGATCAACCTCCGGCTGACCCCCGCAAACCTTCGTGCCTTGTTCGACGAGTTCGAGGAGATTGTCAACGGGCAGATGTTCGTCTTCCTCGATGACATCCAGGAGAAGATCGGCGCGTTGCCCATCAAGGCCGTCTTCGACGACGAGTCCGAGGTCTACGTCAAGGATTTGCAAGTCTTCCCGAGTACCGGCGATGTTTCCTTTAAGCTCGTCGGCGTCCCGTCCCATGTAGCGCGATAGGCCGCCCCAGGAACTTCCTCGGGCGGCGACTTGTCCCGCGGGTGATTGAACGCTGCTCGGCGCACACCTTCCGCGGCGACTCGTGGAGCCGTGTTTTTTCCATTCTCTCCTCGGCTCTTTCCGGGCGTTGTTTCGGCGGAATCGTCGCGGTTAGGCGTCCACGATTTCGCCCTCGGGCTTGACCGTCAGCACTTCGCCGCCGGGCATCGCCAGCGTCTGCAGGGCCGCCCAAGGAACTTCCCTTGGGGGCCGACGTTCCGAACATACGTCGATGAACGTTAAGTGGCATCCTGCAAGCGGCTTACGAAAACACAATCGCAGAGGAGTCCAGGATGGTCGATTGGCGGTGGCCCTGGTATGGGGCGGTGGTAGGTGGCTCGGCGCGGACCCCGACCGCAGCCCTGCAAAGGCCCGGGCTGATCGAGGTCTTCGGCATCGAGGTCGAGTACTTCCACAACTACTTCGTCGGCCGTGGCCCCAACGCCATGCTCGTCCACAACGGGCCGGGGGACTGCATCCCGAAACCTGTGCTGGCCGATCATGAGGCAGCGGGAGGCCACCTGATTGCGCGGCACGTCGGCAGGACTGACGCGCAGTTGGCAGCACGGCTCGCAGCGGAGCGGCGAATCTCCGGAGCTTCGACCTTCACCGACTTGGCTGCGGCTGACCGAGGCGTTGCGGCCAACGAAGGCGCGATCCGTTCGTGGCTGGCCGGCAGTTCCAGCAGGACGGTCGTAGAACACACACTGCCAGGTCCTGTTGGGCGCACCTTGACGCGGGGTGCCACGGGTGCCACGGGTGCCACGCATGGCACGCCAACCGTCTGTTTTGCGGTTCAAAGTACTCCACGTCGGCTACCGCTCGCCGAGGGGGGAGCTGGTAGCCTCTGCACTAACCCGAAGCGTCAGCGAGGTACGACTGTGGCCTCGCTGACGCTTCGGGTTGGTGCAGGAGATAGGGTCTGTTTCGCTCAGCGGTCGTTGCGAAATCCATGAGTCGATTCCAAAAGATAGGGGGCCCGCCTATTCTTCTCAATGGAAGATCGCAAATCAACGGGCTTGATCGAACACGGCTCAAATTGCGGGCAATTGCAAGGCGTGCACAGATTACCACCACGCGAATCGAAGCGGCACAATCGTTTCAGCCGCATCTTGCGGTTGAGTCAGCATTTCCTGCCCGAACGGAAATGTCGGCCCCAGTCCCGCATTTTTCCTTGTTTTCGGCATGGGATGCCTTTCAAGGCGTGAGAAAAGGCGGGTAAGATCGTCCTTGTCGTCAGTCTCCCCGTGGCTTGCGGTCACGGCGGCGGATGCCGCGGACTCGCCCGCCGAGACGCCGAAAAACACGCAACGTTTTCCGAGAAACGAGCCAACCACGATGAGCGACGAAGTTTTTGTTCCCGAGATCGTCGAAGAGGCCCCCGCCCCTGCTCGTTCGGTTCCCGCCGGACTTGCGGAAGCCGACATGCATGCCGTGCAGAAGTTGAAATCCGCGTTCCAAAACATCAAGTCGCAGCTCGCCCAGGTCATCGTGGGCCAGGACAAGGTGATCGAGGAACTGCTGATCGCCATGTTCAGCAAGGGGCATGTCATCCTCGAAGGCGTCCCGGGCCTTGCGAAGACCCTCATGATCGCGACCCTCGCCAAGGGCCTGAACCTCGCCTTCAGCCGAATCCAGTTCACGCCTGACTTGATGCCTTCCGACATCACCGGCACCGAAGTCATCGAGGAAAACCGCTCGACCGGCGGCCGCGAGTTCAAGTTCATCCAGGGCCCGCTCTTCGCGAACGTCATCCTCGCGGACGAAATCAACCGCACGCCGCCGAAGACGCAGGCCGCCCTCCTCGAAGCCATGCAGGAACGCCAGGTCACGGTTGGCCGAGTGCGGCACAAGCTGTCCGATCCGTTCTTCGTGCTCGCCACGCAGAACCCGATCGAGCAGGAAGGCACTTACCCGCTGCCGGAAGCCCAGCAAGACCGATTCATGTTCAAGGTCTTCGTGAAGTATCCGTCGTTCAACGAAGAATTCGAAATCGCTCGGCGCACGACGTCGATCCAGAAGGAAGACATCAAGCCGGTGCTGTCGGGCGAACAGATTCTCGAGTTGCAACAGCTGGTCCGCAAGGTGCCGGTCACCGATCATGTGATCCGCTACACGCTCGCCCTGGTTCGTCAGACGCGCATCAGCGAACCGGGCATCCCCAAGTTCTGCAAGGAATGGCTGTCGTGGGGAGCCGGTCCTCGTGCCGTTCAGAACCTCATCCTCGGCGGCAAAGCTCGTGCGCTGCTCTATGGCCGCACGCATGTGCAGACCGAGGACATCCAGGCCCTGGCCCATCCGGTCCTTCGCCATCGTCTGCTCACCAACTTCTCCGCCGCTTCGGAAGGGATCAACACCGACACGGTCATCGACCGCCTGGTGCAGGAGACGCCGAGCAAGGACAGCGAGCTGACCCGCGACGAACGCTTCAAGCGCATCTTCGCAAGCTAAGCAGCAATCCAAGCCCAGGGGCGACCGTAGGGAGCTCCTGGGTTCAGTCTGCCGCAACCCAGGAGCTCGCTACGCTCGCCCCTGGGCTTTGACCCAACCTAACGAACAGCCTGAGGCATTCTCGTGGCCAAGAAGGTTCCGAAGGTCCCGGACGATCCGAGGCGGTTTCTTGATCCGGGGACGATCGCCCGCATCTCGCAACTCGATCTTCGGGCGAAGCAGATCGTCGAAGGCTTCATCTCCGGCATGCATCGCAGCCCGTTCTTCGGGCATTCGATCGAGTTCGTGCAGCATCGCGACTACACGGCCGGCGACGACATCCGCCATCTCGACTGGAAAGTCTGGTCGAAAACGGATCGCTACGTGATCAAGCAGTACGAGGAAGAAACCAACCTCCGCTGCCATCTGGTGGTCGATGTTTCCAACTCGATGCACTACGGCAATGGGCCGCTCAACAAGTACGAGTACGCGTCCACCATCGCCGCCTGTCTCAGCTACATGATTCTGCGCCAGCAGGATTCGGCCGGCATCATGACGTTCGACTCGGATGTGCGGCAGGTGATCCCGTCGCGCAGCCAGCAGACGCACATCGACACGATCGTGAAGGCGCTTCACGTAAGCAGGCCCCGCGACAAGACGGACATCGAGAAGATCCTGAAGCGGGTGGCGGAAAACGCGCCCAGCCGCGGCATGATCATCATCGTGTCCGACCTGCTGTGCGACCGCGAGCCGCTCTTCCGCGGACTTGACATGCTGGCCCACGGCAGGCACGACATTCTGATCTTCCATGTGCTCGATTCGGAAGAGATGACCTTCCCCTTCGCCGGCACGACGAAATTCGAAGGCATGGAAGACCTGGACGAGATCGTCTGCGACCCGCGCGCCTTGCGGGACGGCTATCTCGAAGCCCTCGAAGAGTATCTGGTGGAAGTGCGCCGCGGCTGCGCTCGCCGGGGCATCGACTACCAACTGATTCATACTCAGGAACACATCGACGCGGTGCTGTCGAAATTCTTGCACCACCGCGAAGCCCTGTTCCGCTCGTCCGCCAAGCGCTAGGACAAGTATTCCTCCCCTCGCCCACCGGGAGAGCCGGGAAAGGGGCTGGGGGTGAGGGCGCACGACTTGACCCTGAGCCGATAAGCACCCTCACCCCAACCCTCTCCCAAAGGGAGAGGGAGTTAGTGTCGAGCCTCTCTCAAAGGGAGAGGGAGTTAGAGTCGAGGATCGATCTGCCATGCTCGATATGTTCGTGAATCCTGGATATTTGGCGGTCGCGGCCGGCCTGGTCAGCGTGCCGATCATCATCCATCTGATCAACCGCATGCGCTTCAAGCGGCTCCGCTGGGCCGCCATGGAGTTCCTGCTCAAAGCCCAGAAAAAGACGCGGAAACGGCTCATCATCGAGCAGCTTCTGCTTTTGCTCATGCGCTGCATGCTGATCGGCCTCATCGGCCTGCTCGCCCTTCGCTTCGTCGGCCTCGGGTGGGCTGGCATGGGGGGCAAGAAGGGCATCCATGTCATCCTTCTCGACGATTCGCTGAGCATGACGGATCGCTGGACCGACAAGGAAAAGAACGAAGCACGCAACAGCTTCCAGTTCGCACGGGATGAGTTGATTCGTCAAAAGATTCTTAAGGGCATCCTGCAGAACAATGCAGGCGAATCGGTCATTTTGCTGCCGATGAGCCAGCTCGTCATGGACGCTGATTTTCAGCCGAAGCTGCACGATAAGATCGTGGACCCTGCCAAGTTCAAGGAACTTGATGAAGAGATCGCAGCATTGAAGCCAACCAAGCTGAACGTCGAAGTTCTTCCTGCTCTCAAGAAAACGAAGGCACTGCTTGCGGAGTACACGAAAGAGCGAGCGACGCTGCACATCCTGAGCGACTTCCGCAGCAAGGACTGGGGCCTGCCCGAAGCGGAACCTGTTCACCAGATCCTGAGGGAAATGGGCGGCAAAGGCAAAGACCTCAAGATCATGATGGTCGACACCGCCCACCCATTCCGCAAACGCGAAGACAAGGCCACCCCCACCGCCCACGACAACATCGGCATCACCGACCTGCGCCCCGGCACCCGCGTTGCGGGCAAGAACATGCCCGTGCAATTCACGGCCACGCTGACCAACCACAGCAGCCGTCAGGCCGACTTTCATCTGGGCGTCTTCGACGACAACACCGGCCGCGAAATGCTCGAAGTGGACTTCAACCCGCCGATGCCCGCCAAGATCGAGCCGAACAGCACGCTGATGGTGACGTTCGAGATTCGCTTCAACCCAGCCGTGAAGGCGGGCGAACCCTACTTCGCTCAAGTAACCGCGAGCCTCAAGGGCCTTGAAGGAGACGGGCTCGACGAAGACAACTCCCGGCAAGCAGCCGTCGAAATCCGGGAAAAGGTTCCTGTCCTCGTCATCGACGGCGAAAACGCCCGAGGCCGTAACGATATCGACAAGGATTCGTTCTTCATCCGCACCGCAATGATCTCCGTCCCCGGCGGCAGCTACGACCTGGTCTTCGGCGACGAGTTGGGCGGCGGCATCGCCGTCAAGGCGCTCGAACGGAGCGACTTGCAGCAGTATCCCACGATCTTCATGCTCAACGTCCGCGAGCTGAACGAAAAGCAGCAGTCGAACCTCGAAGCCTATGTCCGCGAAGGAGGCGGGGTCTGCTGGTTCATGGGTCCGCTCGCCAACAGCCGTTTCTTCAACAAGCTGCACAAGGAAGGCAAAGGCATCTTCCCGGCGCCGATCCGCGATGCCTACACGCCTGGCCCGACGGAAGAGCCCCGCAAAATTGAGTACACCGGTTACGACCAGGTGATGTTGCGGGACGACAACTTCAAGGATCTGGAATCGTTCCCTGTCTTCGGCGGCGTGTTCAAAGACAAAGATCCGAAGAACCGGGCCGTCCTCAAGGATCTGCCCATCAAGCGATTTTGGCAGGTGCCGCGCTCGCAGTGGAATCCCGAACAAGGCAAAGTGTTCGAGCTGGCGACGTTGCCCAACGAATCGTCGATCAACAACTTCCAGGCGACGACCCTCGACCTCGTCCGCACTCGGCTCAACAAGATTCTCGAAGCGGAGGGCTTTGCCGAATACCGTAGGGCGTTCGAGCGTCACCGCACCTCGATCGAGTCGCTTGTGGCCCCTGGCTCCGAAAAGAAGGCGTATCAGCTCGCCCCTGCCCTCGATGCGATGCTCAAGGACACGGGAAAGTTAGAGAAAGACAAGGAAGGTAAAGATAAGGGCTACGCCAAGGACTTCCCGAATCTCAGCGAGTTTTGGGCGAAGTCCGAACCCAAGATCGCGACGCTGAAGAAGGACATCGAACGGCTCCGCGACGAAGTCCGCTTCGGCGATCCCCTGATCATCGCTGCCGACCACGGCAAGGGGCGAGTCCTCGCGGTCATGACCACGGCCGGCAAGGATTGGAACGACTGGGCAGGCGGTTCGACCGCGACGTTTATCTACCAACCCTTCATTTGGGAAACGCAAAACTGGCTTTCGAGCCCCGGCAGCGACGGCATCTTGACTGTCGGTTCGCCCGTCTCAATTGTTATGGACAGCGAGCCCTTCAAGGGAAAAACACTGAAGATCAATCGCACCTATTTCAAGCCAGTCCCCGGCAAAGCATCGGAGACGGTAGCCGAAGGGGACAAGTTCGCGGTCGAGACGAAGGGGACGCTTCACTTCGACTTCGCCAAGAACCGCGAGCCCGGCCTCTACGTGTCGCTGCTGAAGGCGGACGAAGACCCGAAATCGCTTGCGAGCTACGGCCATGTGTTCAACGTGAACGCCTCGCACGAAGGATCGCTCAGCCGTGTCGATCGCGATACGATCGAGAAGAACCTGATCGGCGACAAGAACAGCCAGCAAGGCGAGACGCAGAGCCAGATCATCTTCGATGGCCCGGGGGTGAAGGCGGAGGACCTGGTGGTCCGCAAGACCGACGTCTCGGAATCGCCGTGGTTCTTCCTGCTGTTCATGGGGCTCCTGGTGGCCGAGCAAGCGCTCGCCGTGCACCTGAGCTTCCACCTAGCCGGAAAAGAAAGCGACGCCCTGCGTCAGCTCGGTCAGCCGCGCGCCGCGGCCTAATGCTCTTGCTCCCCTCTCCCCTTTGGGGAGAGGGGCTGGGGGTGAGGGGCGACACCGTGCTGACGCTTGTTGATATGGTTTGGCGAAAGACACGCGTCAGCACGCTTTAACCCCTCACCCCCGACCCCTCTCCCCAAAGGGGAGAGGGGAGAAGACGACGACATCAACGAGGTTGGACCGTGAACGAACAGATTCCTCAACAGCAAGCGGCCGAGTTCATTTGGCGCCGCTTTCAGGACGTTCCGGGGGCATGGATCACCCTGGTTCCCGTCGCGTTCGCGCTGATGGTGATCGGGCTCATGGTCCTCTTGCGCCGCGAACATCGCTTTCGCGGCTTGCTCATCCCGACCATCGTCGTCGTCGTTCTCGGCGCCGCGTATCTCCTCGCTGGACGTGCGTTCTTCCTGCGTCTGTTCTCGTGGTGGTACGTGCTGGTTCCGATGCTCGGCATCGGTCTCTTCTATGTCGGCATGATGTATTTCAAGGATGCGAAGTCGATTCACCCCGGATGGGCGAGCTTCCTCGGCATCCTCCGCTGTGCGGTCTATGCGATTCTCGCCGTCGTCTTCCTTCTGCCTGGCTGCCAAAACTTCGAAGTCACCGAGTATCCCGCGAAGACGCTGTTCCTCTTCGACGTTTCAGGAAGCATGGCGACGAAGGACGATGTGCCGGCCCCCGGCCAGGATCCGTCCACGATTCTCAGCCGCCAGGAAAAAGTAATCCAGGCCCTCACAAGCACCGAAGGGCCGAACGGAGCGAAGAAGACCGCGTTCCTCGATCGCTTCACGCAGAAGGCGCCCATCTGGGGCTACCGCTTCGGGCCGTTCCTCGACGAAAGCGACATCCGCGCCATCGCCGAAAGCCGGCCGATGAAGGGGGAGGACCTTACGCCGTGGCTTTTGCTCGACAAGACCAAGGCCCCGCTCCCCGCGAACCTCGAGGAGGGCAAGAAGGAAGAAGCAATCGCAAAGATTGCCGACCATTACGAAGCCCTGAAGTCGCGCACGAACATCGGCGGTTCAGTGCTTCAGGCTCTGAAGGTCGAATCGAACAGCTATCTGCAAGCGGTCGTGCTCATCGGCGACGGCCAAAGCAATCTGGGCAGCGATGAGGCAGTTCGCGAATTGCTGACGCGCGTCAACAATCGCCGCCAGCCGGTGCCGCTCTTCACCGTCGGCGTGGGCGCCTATCGCCAGCCGGCCGAGATCCGCATCGACGATTTGCAGGCCCCCGAACTCGTTCGGCCCGACGACAAGTTCCCGATCCGCGTCCCCATCGTCGGCGCCGGCCTCGACAACGAAGAGGTCGAAGTCACGCTCGAAGCGACGCGCGTCAAGGACATCAGCGGCCAGCCGACCAAGGGCGAGCAGACGTTCGTCCTCCCCGCCAAGCGCGGCAAATTCCAAGGGGCGGGGGAGTATCCGCAGGACACCGTCGAGTTTGAGATCGACGTTCAAGAACTGAAGAAGATCAAGGCGGCCGACGATGCCGAAGGCGTGCTCGAAGGCACGTGGCGCTTCGTCGCCAAGACGCCGCGGCATGCCCGCGAGGCGTTCGCCAAGCCGTTCCACGTCAGCGATCCGCCGACCG
Organism: Gemmataceae bacterium; assembly: GCA_019748295.1. Lineage (GTDB taxonomy): Bacteria > Planctomycetota > Planctomycetia > Gemmatales > Gemmataceae > JAIEPT01. The sequence continues at coordinate 8,597 of JAIEPT010000053.1, forward strand.
ATGTGGTGCTGCAGAAGAAGAAGCTCCGCGTGCTCCTGTTCGCGGGGACGCCGAGCCACGAGTACCAGTTCGTCCGCACTGCCCTCAACCGCGAAGCGAACGAGAAACGGCTCGAACTTTCGGTCTACCTGCAGAGCGGCAAGGAAGACAACGTCGAGCAGGAAGTGGAGGCCGAGCGCCTGCTCCCCAGGTTCCCGAACCGCGTCGGCCCGAACGATCCCTCCGAAAAACACCTAAGCCTGACGGACTACGACGTCATCATCTCGTTCGACGCCGATTGGACCGCCCTCGACTCGGCCACGCTCAAGACGGTGAAGGATTGGGTGAGCAACTACGCCGGCGGCATCGTGTTCGTCGCCGGCCCCGTTCACACCTTCCACCTTGCTCGCCCCGCCGGGGCCGATATTTCGTCGATCCTGTCCATCTTCCCCGTGATCCTCACGGATAGCCGACTGCATGGGCTGGGCATTGGCCACGACGCCTCGCGTCCCTACACGCTCGATTTCTCGGGCGCTGCCAAGATGTTCGACTTCCTCAAGCTGGATGAAGCAGGCGACTCGCCCACCGCGGGCTGGGACACGTTCTTCTGGGGCAAGAGCGGCAAAGCCGAAGGAGCCGACGCCCGCCCGCTCCGCGGCTTCTTCTCCTACTACCCGGTTTCCAAGCTGAAGCCCGATTCGCAGGTCATTGCGACCTTCAACGGCCCAACCGCTTCGCGCATCAACGATGGCCGCGATCCGCAGCCCTACATGGTGGGCATGCGTGTCGGCAGCGGCAAAACCGTCTACATCGGCTCGGCCGAAACCTGGCGGCTTCGCCAGTTCAAAGACGGCTTTCACGAACGCTTCTGGATCAAGCTTTCACGCTACGCCTCGGCAGGAGCCACGCAGCAGAAAAAGTACGGCCGCATCCTGATCGCCCGCAACGAAGTGGCCGGCCGATCGGTGGCGTTCGAGGCTCAGATCAAGGGCCCCGACCTGCTCCCGCTCAACAAGGACTTCAAGCCGACCGTGATCGTGAAACGGCTCGACAAGGAAGGCGAAGGACTCAAGCCGCAGAGCTTCGACATCAAGGCGAAGGCGACCTCGGCCGATTGGCAGGGTTGGTTCCAGAGCAACAGCTTCCGACCCAAAGAGCCGGGCGAATACGAGTATCGGATTCAAGTCCCCGGCACCACCGAGGTGCTGACCGCTCGCCAGACCGTGCGTCGGCCGAACCCGGAACTGGACAACGTGCGCAACAACTTCGACTTCCTGCATCTGATCGCCAGCGACGCGGAACCGACCCTAAAATCGCTCGATCCTGCCGTCCGCAAGGACATCCTCAAGGTGTTGCAGCCGGCGTCGGCCAGCGAGCAAAACAACGCCTCGACGCAGCCCGCTCGCTTGTTCTTCCGGCTCGATCAGATCGAAACGATCCTGCAATGCCTCGACAAAGTGCAGCCGCGCCGCGAGAGCATCAAGGGCCGGCCCGAGGACCTTTGGGATTCAGGCTTCAAGCCGGATTGGAACGTCTCGTCGTTCCACCTCGCCTGGATCTTCCCGCTGGCGCTCGGCCTGCTCGGCTTCGCGATTCTGTGGTTCCTGAGCCAGCCCGTGGGCGGTTCGCTGTTCCTCGCTGGGTTCGGCATCGTTTCGGTCGCGGTGGTGATGTCGCACCTGTTGTTCGGCATCGATTGGCCGATCATCCCGGTCCACTTCGCCCACATCGTGGTCGTGGTGACCCTGCTGCTCGGCGCCGAATGGCTGACGCGCAAACTGCTGAAATTGGCGTGATTCCGCATTGGTTGGATGATGAATTTGGTTAGCCGCGACGCGCAGCGGAGCGCGGACTGGACGACAAGCGATCGCGTGGCAATCTGTCCGCGCTCCCTTGCAGGTCGCGGCTAACCACGACAGAAGAAGATTGAGGATCGAATCATGGCGACGGCACCAACGACTCTTTCGACGCGCATTCGGCATCCGCTGCAGGCGGTGCGCGGCTACATTCGCTCGTATGTGCTGCAAGAAGGGATCGCCCTCGGCATCATCTACCTCGCTGCCGCGTTTTGGCTCGGCCTGATCCTCGATTACGGCCTGTTCCTGCTGTTCCACTACGACTGGATCCTCGAACTCAACTTCATGGACGAAGCGGGGCAGGCGTCGCTCGCCGTCCGCATCGTGCTGCTTCTGCTCGCCGCGAGCGGGCTGGCGATGATGCTCCATCGCAAAGTCGTTCGCCGCATGTTCACGGAGTTCAGCGATCAGGCGGTGGCGCTTGTTCTCGAACGCCGATTCCCGCGCGACCTCGGCGATCGATTGATCACGGCGGTCGAGTTGGCGAACCCGGACATGGGGCCGAAGCTTGGCTACTCGTCCGCCTTCATCTCGCAGACGATCAGCGACGCCCACGAACGTGTGAGCCGGCTGCCGGTGTCCCGCGTCTTCGATTGGGTTCGCCTGCGCTGGCTTTGGACCTACGCGGTCCTGATGACGGCGGGCGTGTTCCTCGTCGTGTCCGCCGTCAGCATCGCCTTCTCGATGTGGTTCGGCTGGATCGATTCGCCGGGCGACCACTTCGGCAAGTTCTTCCAGACCTCCACGATCTGGAGCGAGCGGAACCTGCTCCTGCAAAACTCCTACTGGCATCGCAACAGCTTGATCGAGCTCGTCCGCTTCCAGGACAGCGAAAATCACCCGGGCGAGATGCGCATCGGCCGCGACGAAGCTCGGCCGGACGTGACCGTTCGCGCCGTCAAGTGGGCCGTGGCCGACCGCAGCGTCGTGGGCGGCTGGCGCTCGCTAAAGGTGAGCGAACTGTCGAACTACCTCCCCGCAGAGACGCTCGCCGGCCTGAAAACGCCGAGCAACTCGAAGGCCTGGGTCATCGATCTCGACGAACTGGATCGCAGCATCCCCAACGGCGTGCTTCCCGCAGGCTGGCATGGCAAGACCAGCGGCGAGATTCGCGAAGCCATCGCCAAGGACGAACGAATCCGCCAGGAAATCACGCAAGCAAAGGCGAATGCAGCCGTCGAATCGATGCTCGACTGGAAGCAGTGGACCGTCGATCGGCTCGAACTGCAAATGGATGATGTTCGCGTCCTTCAAGAGCTGAGCGAGAAGGAAGCAGCCGAGTTCCGGCTGGTGCTCGAGCAACTTGCGGATGTGACGTCGCAAACGTCGATGAGCCGCAGCATCCGCAAGCTGGAGATTCCGAAAGAGGTCCACTCCGTCTTCCGCGGCGAGCAGACGAAGAGCGAAACAACGACGAAGATGTCGAGCGACAACAAGTTCATCCTGCCGCTGAAGGATTTGACCGAGTCGTCCACGTTCCACGTCCGCGGCAACGACGCGTTCACGCCGACCCGCTCGATCGTGCTCGCTCCGCCGCCGGTCGTCGTCAAGATGTTCGCGGACAAGGAAGAGCCCGCGTACATTTACTACCGCGTGCAGGGCAACCAAGTCGCCCTCAAGGGAAAACGGCAGATCTTCAAGGACTTCGAGGTTTCCGTCACCGGCGACCTCACGACCATCGACGTGCCCTTCGGCGCCAGCCTGGTCATCACCGGCAAGGTGGATCGCAAGATCAAGGAAACGATGCTGGTGAAGCTCGACACCACCGGCATGAAGGACGCCCAAACCGGCGCCCCGGGCGTCTTCGTGCGGGATGCCGACGGCAAGGGCTTCCGCGCCGAGTTCCCTCGCGTGGAAAAACACCTACCGCTGATCGTGAACTTTTTCGACGAGGACAACGTCCGCGGCGAACGCCGCATTCGCATTCGCCCGATCGACGATCAGCCTCCCGAAGTGCTGGTCTTCGAACCGAGTGCGGAGCTTCGCAAGCCGAAGTTCCAGGATCCGAACAAGGCGATCGGCATCCCCTCGGACGGCTTGCTGATTACTCCCGATGCGGTCATTCCGTTCAACGGCGTGATTCGGGACGATATCGGCCTGACGCGCGGCGATTGGGCGATCGAACTGGAACAAGCCGAGTTCGAGCTGGCTTCCAAATCGAGCATCGGCAAGAAGGAGACGAAGGAACCCGTCGCCAACGTGCCGATGGTCGGAAACTCCCGCACTCGCCGAGCCGTCGTCGCGAGCGGCCTGCTTCGCATCAGCCCCACCCTGCCCTACGGCGCCGCCGTCGAATCCGCATGGACCGCTCGGCTGCTCGAACTCGAAGCGAAGCGAGGCGGCCTCGAAGAGACGACGCCGATCCTGGGTGTTGCTCAGCGGTTGCAAGGCGTGACCGAGATGCCGATCAACCAGATCGAAGAGATGCTCGTCGGCAAGGCGCCCAAGGAAAAGCCTCACTTGAAGGAATACAACTTTCACGGCGACGAAGTCTTCGATCTCCGCAAGCATCTGCCCAAGCTCAAGGCTCGCGATGCGACCCGCGAAGCACAGCTTCACTACATCCTGAAGCTGTCGATCCTCGCCGCGGACAACAACGTGGAAACCGGGCCGGGCATCGGCCGCAGCAAGACCCCGGTGACGTTCCTTATCGTCACGGAGAACGAGTTGCTCGCTCAAATCGCGATGGAAGAGGAATTGCTTCGCGAAAAGCTGGAAAAGCAGCACCAGAAAATGAAGACCGCCCTGATCACTCTCGACGATCAGATCGTCAAGCTCTCGACCTCCGGCGACCCTTCGCTCGTCTTGATCCGCATCGACGAAATCCGCAAGGCAGTGCTTGACGCGACCTCCGGCACCCGTGAGGTGCATCAGGGGTCAGCGAAAATTCTGCGCGAGTTGGAAATCAACCGCGCCCGCGTCGAAAAGCAATCCGAAATGCGGAACAAGATCGTCTTGCCGCTCGAAGAACTGGTGAACCCCACGATCGGCCACTTCGCCGACGTCGATGGTTCGGTGCAGAAGCTCTACGAGAAGCTGGACGAGGACGTCAACGCCAAGCGAACGGAATCCACCCGCGACCAACACGGCACGATGGCCCGCACGACGAAGAAGCAGATGGAAGAGTTGCTCCAAGCGATGGACCGCATCCTCGCGGCCATGGAAGAAGGGATCGTCTTCAGCAAGCTTCTCGAAATCGCGATCCAGCAGGAAAGGGACCAACGCGATGCCGCGAAATTGCTCGCGGAAGAACGACGCGTGCAAGAAGAGATCCTCCTGCAAGATCTGTTTGGCCCGAAGAAGAAGTAGATCGGGATCGAAGTCGAACAACGGCCTCCGCCATGAAGTGTTCAGGGCGGAGGCCTTTTCGTTTCGCATTCGTCCCTCGCGAAATGGAAACGTACAACTCCACTGCGGTGAGTTTTTCGGTTCCAAGAAAACGGCAACGCACCGCTCTTTACGCCAAAGGCGTTACAGCGCACAGCCCAGGGTTGCGAGCGCAGCGAGCTACCCTGGGTTCAACGGCAATTAGTAGGCCGAGGTACCCCGAAGGGGTTCGAGCAACACGTTGCTATCTGCGGTTCCAACCCCTTTGGGGTAGTCCGGTTCTCTTCTTGCGTGACCCAGGGTAGCTCGCTGCGCTCGCAACCCTGGGCTGTGCGCTGTAACGCCGTTGGCGTAAAGAGATCGCGGCCATGGGTTTTGATGTGCTGCAACGATCCTGGCTCACCCTCACAGTGCATCGTCTCCATGGATGATGTTGGAACGAATGATGGACTCATCGCTGCAAGTTTTGTTCGAAGACAACCACTGCCTGGTGGTCGCCAAACCCGCGCCTCTGCTCACGCAGGGCCCTCCCGGCGTTCCAAACCTGGAAGCGATGGCGAAGGATTATTTGCGCAACAAATACGGCAAGAAGGGGAACGTCTACCTCGGCGTTCCGCATCGCCTTGATCGGCCCGTGTCCGGCGTCATCGCGTTTGCTCGCAGCACGAAGGCGGCGCAGCGGCTTGCGGAACAATTTCGCGAGCGGACGATCAAGAAGGTGTACTGGGGAGTCGTGGAAGGCTCGCTGGAGCCAAGCGAAGGGCTTTGGGAGAATTGGCTCCGCAAGCAGCGAGAACAGGCCCGCTCGGAACCGGCGGAACCGAATGCGGAGGGGGCGAAGCGTGCGGTGTTGCGCTATCGCGTCTTGCAATCGTGCGAGGGCGGATCGCTGATGGAGTTTTTGCCGGAAACGGGACGCATGCACCAGATTCGGTTGCAGGCGTCGCTTCACGGCGTGCCGATTCGCGGCGATGTGATCTATGGTTCGAACTTGCCGTTCGGCCCCGCCGCCGAGCAGCCGCGCGATCGGGTGATCGCGCTGCACGCTCGCAGCTTGACGTTTCTGCACCCAATCCGGTTCGAACCGATCGAAATCGTCGCACCCTTGCCGGAGATTTGGCATTCGCTGGGAATCAGCGTCGATTCGCCTGAATGACTTCGGCCGCAAACTGGGCACTGCGGCGAACATCGCGATCGGCGTCAGCCTGGGCCGCATGGGTGAGCGCGGTAAGCGATCGGGGCGAGCCGATGAGTCCTAACGCCCGAGCGGCCGCATCGCGTACGGCGGGGCTGCGATCGCCGGCAAGCGTCGCGGTCAAAGGTTCCACCGCCCGTTCGGCACGCATCCGTCCTAGCTCCATCACCGCGTCCATTCTTGCCTTTTCATCCGGATTGCCCAGATGCTGCAGCCATGTCTCAGCTGAGACTAAACGTGTCGGCGCCGGCTGCTCGACTCCTGCTTGAACGACGTTGGGTGCTGGGGCGTTTGATTGCAGCGGCGTCACGACCGGGCCCTGATAAGTCGGCGGTTCGGGCGACACCGGCGAGCTGTAACTGGGGACCACGACGGCGGAAGGACGCACGACCACGGCTGGCGGAGCCTCGTAGATGACGGCGGGCGGCGGAGCGTACATCGCGTAAGGCCGGTAGTAATAGGGATACGGGTGATAGTAGGGCCCGTGGTGTCCGCCCCATCCTGGTCCCACGTTGATGCCGACCGACCAGTGAACCGGACCGGCCTGGGCCAAGGGGGCCGCGGTCAGGGGGGCCGCGGCCAGGGCAAGAATGCTCGCGGTCAGCTGAAGCCTGTTCATGGTGAGCCTCGGAAAAAAGAAAACAGCACCCGTGCGTTTATGCCATCTCTGAAAATGGCGTCAAGCCGGATCGACGGGCCAAGGCGGCGGAAAGACGCAATTCGCGCCGTCGCGTCCGTACTTGGAAAACAGACGATCCGAGCCCCTCTGCCTTCGTTATCGGCACGCGCGGCGCTGGCCGATCATGCCGATTCGGAAAGCCGCGGGAGGGCGATTCTCAACGGGTGTCCACTGGCATTAGGGTCAGTTGCGGCGCATAATCGAACCTGTCCCGTCTCCTCAAGGCGCCACATCGGAGACGGGGCCGATCGGACATCACCTTACCCAGCGAAAGGCGGTGACGATGAGTTGATCGGCGTCAGCGGAGTCCAGGCAGGGCCACAGGGAGCGCGCGTTCGCGGCGACGGCAATCGCTCGAGTGCGTGCAGAAAAGCCAGGCCGCCTTCATCTGCTCGAAGGGGACTCCACGAAGGCTCCGCGGTCGCGTTTCGCGACGGCGCGAGTTACGCCGGCCCCGGCTCATTTCGCGCTTTTGTTCGACAAGGACAAGAGAGAACGCTTGAGAGAACCGTGCCGGGTCTCGGCAGTCAGGGTCGGGAAAACCCTGCATCAACCTCGGCGGCGTCGGCATGCAATCCCTGCTAGCCGACGCCGCCGATGCTGTTTTTCGTTCCCGTCTTTCAGATTGTTTCGAAACCGTGCGTGCAGGTCTTCCGCTCGCGGCTTAGCGACAACAGGGCTTTCTCCGAACGCCAAGCCGCAAGCGGAAGACAGTGGTTTCGGCGCAAGTTCTTAGCGTCGCGTTCGTCCCAGCAATCGGCGCGGCCTGCGATTCGTGATCGAACCGATGGCGCCCATATCCTGCACCGCGTCGCCGTCGCATGCGTAAGCGCGGCAGCCGAACCAGCGCGGGTTGGAGGCGACGCTGCCCCCGGCGGCGTCCAGCGAGAATGCGGGCAGGACAATTCGCTTGGCGCTCGCCACAAAACAGGGAACGCGACGACCGCGAAGGGGCCAAGCGGGGTGATGATGGCCCTGAATCACGGGACGCGAATCATCCGGTGCGTCGTGCGCGACGAGCCATTCGCCGAGTTCGACTCCGTCGGGAGCGAACGGCAATCGGTCTTCGTGCTTCCGCCAACCGCGGTCGTGATTGCCCGGAACGATTGCGCTAAGCGTTACGTCGATGGACAGAAGGAACGCCCGAAAACGCTCCGCAAGTTCGAGGTCCACGGCACGCTCGAACATGTCCCCCGCGACCACCAATCGATCGAACGCAAAGCGTTTTCGCGCATCCGCGATCGGCAGCCATGGGTCTGCCGTCGTGCCTGCGGGGATCGCATCACCGCAGCGTCTGCGGGCCTCGGCGTAGCCCAGGTGCAAATCGGCGGCGACGGCGGTTCGCGTCGTCAGATGCACGGCGAGGCGTTCGGGGAGCAGCATCCATTCGGCGTTCATGCACGGGCCTCCGCCACGTCACGAGGTTGGGTCATGCCGGCGAGCCACGCTTCGGCAAAAGGCGACGAATCGGCCAACCAGCGTTGACGTATCGCTAATTGCGGCATGCGACGCAGCCAGCGCAACGCCGTCGCCACATCGCAGACGTCGGTCGACGTTTCCCGGCGCGCCTGACGCACCAGCGGAAAATCGGGATCGACGGCTCGCACTTCCTCGAAGAGCCGGCGCTCTTCCCAATCGCGTCCGCCGACGACGCGTCGGCCGCCGATCGGATTGCGAAGCACCATGAGGCCGATCCGCGACACGGCCGCGAATCGCTCGCGAAGGAGCGGGTGATCTTCGAGCAACCGCCGAAGCTCCTCCTCGGCATTCGTCGGATCGAGCAAGCGCGCCCAATCGAACGCATGCCGGCGCGGATCGCCATCCACGAAAAAGAGAAGACCCAGATCGACGACCAGCGTCTGCAATGTTCGATGCCCGTCACGCCGAAGCCGTTCGTCGACCAGTTGCAATATCGCTTCGATGGCGGGCCGAGGAAGCGGAAGGTGCATCGCGACTTCGGTCCCCATGCCGCGGTCCACCTGCTCGATGAGGACGGATCCCAGGTCCGGCACTTCGCTGACCGCTTCTTGCAACGCGAGGAATCGGGCAAGTTCCGCAGCGGCCGCAGGACCGAGCTCCGCTTCTGCGGAAAGCCAAGCCGTGAGCGACGCTTCGCCATGCCGCGCCGCCTCGGCCGCCTGGCTGCGAAACAGAAACAGCCGCTCCGCCAACTCCGGCGCCAGCGACATCGGCCCGCTCGTCCATGTCGGCGTTGCGGGGCCCACCATCGCCTCGCGAGCCAAGAATGTTCGCCCGCGGCGACTCTGAAACTCGAGGCAGCGGCCACCGAGCAGGAAACGATCTCCCTCTTGCAATCGCGATGCGAACACGTCGTCCAACTCGCCGATCAGCAACGTCGGCTCATCCTCGTTACGGACGATCCGCACCTGGCACGGCTGATCGTCGATGATCGTTCCCATGTTGCGCCGCATCAATCGCGCGACTGCGGGCGACGCAATGGAGAACGAGTCCGCGGACCAACGAAGGCGAGCCGGCAACCAGTCGGACCGTTCCGCCGATGCTCCACTCAGGTAGCGCAGGCAGGCATCGAAATCCTCTTCCGAAAGATTCGCATACGGCCCCGCGCGACGCACCACCTCAAGGGCCTCCTCGCGCGTCCAGGGCCGTTCCATCGCCATGCCGACCAGATGTTGGCACAACACATCGAGCGGAGCTTCGGGGATGGCGAGCGATTCGAGCTGCCCCATGCGACTGCAAATCGCCGTCGCGGCCGATTCGAGCAACTCGCTCGGATGGGCGGCCAGCACAAGGCCGCGCCGCGGCTCGCCGGGCGTTCGTCCCGAGCGGCCCACGCGTTGCAGAAGCCGGACGACGCTGCCGGGCGGATGGATGAAGATTACTTGCTGGACCGACCCGATATCGATGCCCAGTTCCAAGCTGGCACTGCTGACCACTGCCCACAATTTCCCCTGCTTCATCAGCCGCTCGGTCTGCCGGCGAACCGCGGCCGAGAGCGACGAGTGGTGCGGCGCGATCAACTCCGCCTGCTCGGGATAGCGGCGTTTCAGCGCCCACACGATCCGTTCCGCCATGCTGCGAACGTTGGAAAAGATCAGCGTCGTCCGCCGTTGCGTCAGTTCCGGGTGCAGGCGATCGAGCAGCCGCCGCATGAAGCCTGCCTGCACATCGTCATCGCCCGGAGGGAGCGGTTCGATGGTCAGTTCCAGCGGAGTTTCGTCATCCGCTTGCGCGACGGTGCACGATCGCTGCGGGCCGACAAGGTAAACCGCGGCCCGTGCGAGCGGCAGGCAGGTCGCACTTAGGCCGATGCGTTGGGGCGGACTTTCCGCCATGGCTTCGAGGCGTTCGAGCGAGAGCGCCAGGTCCGCTCCTCGCTTGCTCACCGCGAGAGCATGCAACTCATCGATCACGACCCAACGCACGAACCGAAACAAGCCGATGGCCCGCGCATGGGTCAGCATCGTCGCCAGGCTTTCCGGCGTCGTCAGCAGAATGCGCGGCGGCTCGTCCCACATCTTGCGCCGCGCGCGATCGGAGGTATCGCCCGTGCGAACGCCGACCGAGATGTCGATCGCATCGAGCCCGTGAAGGTCCGCAACCTCGACGAGATGCCGTTTGAGATTCTTCTTCGCATCCCGCACCAACGCTTTGAGCGGCGCGACGTAAAGACAGGTTCCATGCCCGTCCCCCTCCGTCATCATGCGGGACAGGATCGGAGCGAAAGCCGCCAGCGTTTTGCCTTTGCCCGTCGGGGCTGCGAGCAGGACATGTTCGCCGCGAGCGACGGCAGGCCATGCGAAGCGCTGTGCAAGAGTCGGCTGCGGGAACGAGTGCGAAAACCAGGCGGCGATTTGCGGAGACAGCGAATCCAGCGCGGCGGACTGCGTCGCCGGCAGATGCAGATAACGAAGGGGGGCGGCAGCGTCCGATGCCATGGCATTCCTTGCAACGCGGCCCATCGCCGCTGCGTATAGTTTACGCAACGCAAGTTCGTCCGTCTCAAACGTCTGCTTATGGATGGCGAGAACTGCATTTCTCCCCTCTCCCTCCGGGAGAGCCGGGAGAGGGGCCGGGGGTGAGGGCGTGCGACGAAGCGTTGCACCACAAAAAGGCACCCTCACCCCAACCCTCTCCCGGGGGGAGAGGGAGAAATGCAAATGCCGCCAGCCCCTCGCTTGCGACATAGAATTCGGCTAACGCCGCTTTGTGAGTTCCTGCCTATGATTCCTCGCCTGCGGGCGCCTATCGTCCTTGTTCATGGCCTGTTCGGTTTCGACCGGGTCAAGTTCGGCCATCTCACCCTCATGAGCTATTTCCCAGGCATTGCCGAGGGATTGGCGAATGCCGGCAACCACGTCCTCATCCCGGCTCTGAGCCCAACGGGCTCCATCGCCGATCGCGCGATGCAGCTCAAGCGATTCCTGCTCAGCTCCGACGTCGAAGGCCCGTACCACATCATCGCCCACAGCATGGGCGGGCTCGATAGCCGCTATATGATCTCGAAGCTCGGCATGGCGGAACACGTCATTTCCTTGACGACGCTAGGGACGCCGCATCGGGGATCGCCGTTCGCCGATTGGGCCGTGCGGAAAGTGGAACGCGTCGTCCGCCCCGCGCTGACGATGCTCGGCATTCCGTCCGAGGGCTTCTACGATTTGATGACGGAACGCTGTCGCCGATTCGACGAAGACACGCCCAATTGTCCCACCGTGCATTATCAATCGATCGGCGGCGCCTACGAGGCGTCCTTCCGCCGGCCCGAATGGCTGTTGCCGTTCCACATCGTTCACAGCGAAGAAGGGCCCAACGACGGCGTCGTGTCGCTGAAATCCGCCCAGTTCGGCGACTGGTTCGAAGCCTGGCCCGGCGACCACTTCAGCCTCGTCAACTGGTTCGGCGTCAACCACCCCGAACGCCCCATGAGCCGCAATCCGCTTGCGCGCTACCAGCACCTGCTGGAGCGCTTGCAGCAATTGCCATCGGAGCGAGAATAGAGTGGTCCTCACGCTCCGCGTGAGGTCAGGCGCGACTTGGTCAACTGACCCAAAAACATGAATCGTCCATGAATCGCAACCCAATGCAATTCTTTGATCCGTCTGAATCCGTGTCGCTCATTGAACGCCGGTTACCCCACTGGTCGCAAGCCGGCGCCGTTGCATTCATCACTTGGCGAACATGGGATTCGTTGCCCGCGGCAGTCGTTGCACAGCGGCAGAACGATCGCAGCGATTGGCTTCGCAAGCACAGCATCGATCCGCAATCGGCTGACTGGAACGTGAAGCTGCAAAAGCTCGATGCGAACTTGCGATCGGAATTCGCCGCAATGCTTTCGGATCGGTGGAACGAGCATCTGGATGCTTGCCATGGAGCATGCCCGTTTCGCCGGTCTGATCTTTCAAGAATCGTCGGCGAGAGCCTTTTGCACTTTGACGGCGACCGATACGACATGACCGACTTCGTCGTCATGCCCAATCACGTGCACTTAATGGCTGCTTTTCCAAACGAACAGGTCATGCTGGATCAGTGCGAGTCGTGGAAGCACTTTACCGCATCAAAGATCAATCGCCTACTTCAACGAAGGGTCGGTTTTGGCAGCAGGATGGGTTCGATCATCTGGTCAGGTCACAGGCACAGTTCGATTATTTACGGGAATACTTCGCCAAGAACCCGGAAAAAGCGATGCTGAAAGACGGCGAGTTTGTGACCTACTCAAAGTCGCTTTGATTCTGACTGCATTGAGATTCGCGGGCTGCAGACGAAGTCGCCGCTGACCTCACGCGGAGCGTGAGGACCACTCTCATAGAGCGTGAGGACTACTCTCACTTCCTCAGATACTCAATCAAGTCCGCGAAATCGCGGGGCGGCAGTTCCTTCTCCATCCCCTCGGGCATCAGCGATTTGCCGGTGCTGGCGAGCGATTCGAGATCGGTTCGCAGAAGGTCATGCCGTTTGCCGTCGGCGGCGACGAGGGTGATGCTGTTGCCGGTCTCCTGGGCGAGGATGCCGGTCAGCGTTTTGCCGCTCTTGGTGACGGCGACGTAGTTGAGGTAGCGTGCTTCCACGGCACGGTTCGGATCGAGGATCGCGACCAAGAGCGCCTCGGGCGAGCGATCCTTGACCGACGCCAAATCCGGCCCCACATCCTGCCCCTTCCCGTCGAACTTGTGGCACACGGCACAATGCTTGGCGAAAATCTTCGCTCCGGAGGCCGAGTCTACCTTCTTGAATTGATGCAGCCAATAGTCGTTGACGACCTTCGCCCGATCCGCATCCGTCGCCGCCCCAAACAGCTTCCGCGCCCGTTCCCGAATGGCACGCTCCGGATGATCCGTCAATTTCGTGCGGCGAATGCTGTCGATCTCCGCGGGGGCGATATGTTTGGAGTCAAGTTGGTCGAGTAAGATGCGGGTGGATAAGGGCGAAGAAAGCACATAGTCGAGAACCGTCGTTCGTCGTTTCGGACTGAGCACCTTCCAACTCCTGAAGACCAAGATCGCTCGCGCCGGGTCGGCGGGCTGTGCAAGAGCCGTGACGGCGGCTTCCTGCAGCGCACCGGAATTTTGGGCGCCCAAGAAAGGCGCAATCAAGCGAATGTCGTCCACCGTATCTCCAAGCCCGTTGAGAAACTCGATGGCACGGATCCTCTTCGCTTCGGTGGCGGCTTCATCCTGGAGAATGGTGCGTGCTCGATCTGCAAGTGCCAAAACCTGGCTCACGATATTCGCGTCTTGCTTTCCGACAGCTTCCTTAAGCCAATCGACAGGCGACTTCGGGCCTTTGGGGAGGAGGGATGCAGCCGCGATGAGCGATGCCATTGCTTCTTCATCGGGCAAGTCCTTCTTGGACAACCGATGTGCGACGATGGCAAGCACGGGCTCAGGACCGAGACGAGCAGCGTATAGCATCACTGCCTGGGGAACCTCATCCGTTCTCTGCAGAAAGTTGGATAGAAAACGCGGTGCGGTGTTCGCATTCAACGAACTCAGGACCATGGCAACGAACTCCGCTTCTTTGCGGAACTTTGCCGTGGATTCGGCAAGCGATTCCATTGGGACGTGAATGCCCAATCGGCCGCACAGCGCCGCAGCTTGCTGACGTACCACCGGGCTGTCATCAAATAGCAAGCGGCCCACTTTGGAGGGCAAGGAGCCGATATCCCAGCGGGCGCGTCCCAAATCGAAGGTTGCGAGTGCCGCCTTGCGAACCTCTGGATACGGGTCGTCGAGGGCCTTCATAACGACCTCGGCCGAATCATCACCAAGCGGAAGAGCGGCGAGAGCGGCCACCCGAACTTTGGGCTCTCGATGCTTTGCAAGCAGCGTTACGATCTTCGCTCGGCTGAGGGCACTGGGATACTCGGCGATCAGCCGAACCGCGTGATCGCGAACCCACCCGCTCGGATGCGCTAAGGCTTCTTCCAAAAGACGTGAACGTGGTTCTACTAGCTGCGGCACTTCCCGAGGCGCATATTTGATTGGCCGCACACGATAGATGCGGCCCTTGTCGTGCCCCGCCCTGATGTCCACTTTCTTCTGCCAGTCCTTCGGGATCCACTCCGGGTGCTCGATCACCTGGCGGTACATGTCGGCGATCCAGAGGCAGCCATCGGGGCCGAGGGCGACGGTTGTGGGGCGGAACCAGTTGTCGCTGGATGCCAAGAACTCCGATTCCTTTTCGTCCGCGGCCCGTCGGCTGGTGAAGGTGATTCCTTTGCGTTCCATGATTTCGCGGTGGATGAGGTTGTGCACGGGTTCGCAGACGAAACTGTTGCCGTAGAACTCGGGGCCGAAGAAGTCGTCGCGATAAATCATCGCGCTGCAGGCGGAGGTGAAATGGTTGAGCCCGGCCGGCGAATTGAATCGCGGTTGCGGCTTCGAGATCGGATACACGCGCGAGGCGCCCGGCGTCGCCGATACGTCGATCTTCGCCGCCGGCGGGATGAGATACGGGTTGCGTCTCATGTAGTGCTCTTCGAGCACGAAGTGATAGAGCGGATTTGTGTTGTTGCAGCCGAACCAGTTGCCGAAATCATCGCGGCAACGGCCGAACTGCGTCTGCCCGGTCGCGGTCTCGAACTCGCCCGTGTCCGGCTTCAGCCGAAAATCGCGACCGCGGATATCGACCTTTTTGCCGGTCTTCACCGACGTCACTTCGCCCCCCGAATCGCCGTTGGCTCCGTAGTACCAGCCGTCGAGGCCATAGACGAGCCCATTGACGCGATGCTGCTGATTCCCTGCCTTGAAGCCGGTGAAGAACACTTCCTTCTTGTCGGCTTTGCCGTCGCCATCCGCGTCTTCGGCATAGAAGATGTCCGGGGCGCAGGTGACCAGCACGCCCTTCTTCCAAGGCGTGACGCCGGTGGGAAACGACAGCCCTTCCATGAAAAGGGTCGCCTTGTCGTAAGGCCCATCCGCCCGCGATTTCTCGAGAATCTTGATCCGCCCGCCCCCCTTCTTGTCGGGCGTCCCCAGCGGATAGTCCCCCATTTCGACGACCCAAAACTTGCCGTCGGGCCCCCACGCGAAGGCGATCGGATCCTGCACCACCGGCTCATGGGCCATCAGCTCGACCACGAACCCCGGCCGAACCTTGATGCACTTCAGCGAATCCTGCGGCGACTTGGGGCCATCGTCGAGCGGCTGACCGTTGGCGATGAGGGGGACGACGAGCGACACGAGAGCGAAGGCGAAACGCATGACGGGCTCCATGCGGGGAGATGGATGCGTTCGATGGTAGTCGAAGCGGGACGCGGCGCGAAGAGACAGGAGTGGTTTCAAGCCCAGGGGCGAGCGCAGCGAGCTCCTGGGTTCCGGACCGTGAACCCAGGAACTCGCTGCGCTCGCCCCTGGGCTTTGAGGGAACTCATTTCCCATCCACGCGCGATTGCAGCAGCTTCCGGATCTCCTCGGGAATCTCCATCGATTCCATCTTCTGCTCCTCCGCCATCCGGCAACAGACCGCGGTCGAACGGCCAGTCGCGATCGGTTGGCCCGCGAGGGTGAATGCGAAGCGGTAGCTGATCGACTTGGAGCCGATGCGTTCGATGGCGACATCGATATCGACGACGTCGTCGAATCGCAGCGGACGGATGTAATCGCAGCCGACGGAGACGCGCGGGAAGCCGATCGGCACCTCTTGATGGAGCAGCTTGACCGAGAGGCCGAGCGAGCGGAGAAACTCGACCTCGGCGAATTCCATGTAGCGGAAATAGTTCGCGAAGTGGACGATGCCGACCATGTCCGTGTCGCAGAAATCGACGCGGCGGCTGCAGCGGAAAGGGGTCATGTCACGTACCTCCGATAAATCGCCAGCGTCGCCTCGGCCATGGCGGCGGCGTTGAACTTCGTTTCCGCTGCTTCTCGTCCGCGCCGGCCCATCGCCTTCGCCTTCTCGGAGTCGCGAGCCAATTCGAGCCAACCGCGAGCGAGGGCATTGGGGTTGTTGTTTTCGACGATCAATCCGCCGCCGCCGAGTTCGGTCAGCTCGGGAAAGGATCCATGCCGCGGCTGCACCGTCGGCACTCCGTTGGCCCAGGCTTCGAGCACGTAAAGCCCCTTCGGTTCGCGGAACACTGCGGGAACCGACAGCACATCCAGGCTGTGCAAAAAGCGAACCTTCGAGGCATGGTCCGGCGAATCGACATGTTCGACTTCGTTCGCCAATCCTGCTTCCTTCAGCTTCGCCATCTGCTCGTTGAAGTACTGCTTCTGATTTTCGCCCAACCAGCCGGACATCCGCAACCGTGAAGGGGGGGACGACGCATCCGCCCGATAGCGGAGGTAGGCATCGATCAACACATGGAAACCCTTCTCGTGAGCGATGCGGGCGAAGTAGCCGATGGTGAAGGGGCGATCCGGCCGGGCCGCGGGGACGCTGTAGCCCTTGAGATTGATGCCGGGATAGACGACCTCCATCTTCTGCCGATCGATGCCCAGGTAGCCGGCCATGTAGTCCGCGTAATCACGGCTGGTGGAGACGAAACCGTCGATCGACTTGCAGTTTTCGCGGATCAGTTCGAGCGATCGCATGCGGTCCTTTTCGGGCAGCATGTCGAGGAAGACGTCGTCCCCTTGCAGCATGGCGAGAATGGGAACGCCGAGCGCATCCTTGATGGCAGGGATCATTCCCGAGAGGAGCACATTGGTGAAGTGCAAGATCTGCGGCTTCGCTTCGTCCTTCAGAAAGGCGACGAGCTTCTCGATCTCCTTCTTCTGATGGCCATGCGTCCCTTCGAGCATGGAGATGGTGAGGTCGCCAAGCTGATCCGCCCGCGTCTTGACGGCGAACCGCGAGATCCAACGCAGGAGGCGGGGAAAATCGAGCAAGCGATCCAGGAACCAGGGCGTCTTGCGGAAAAGGGACGACTTCTGCTGCAGGTAGACATTGATGCCGCCGAAGAACACCCGGCTCTGCGAGACGTCCGCTTCGTCGGTGCGGATCGGCGTGTAAGTGGGAATCAGCAGAGCGTCATGCCCAAGGCCGACGAGCGCGGCTGCTAGCGTGTTGTCATGCATGCAACTGCCGCAATACATCCCCGCAGCGCCGGCAGTGACGTACGAAATCCTCATGGCGTGTCTGGCTCCCCTCGCCCCAACGGGGTAAGGGGCTGCGAATCCGACTCCCCTCGCCCCTTGGGGGAGAGGGGCGAGGGGGGAAGCGGGGTCAGCCCCTCTCCCCCAAGCGGCGAGGGGGGAAGAGGAGCCAACCTCTCTCCCCCCTGGGTAGACGGCGGCGAAGACAGCTTGTGGCGGATGGCCCCGATGATGATCGGCAAAATGGAAACGAACACGACGATCAGGATCACTTTCTCCAGATGATCCTGTACCTCGAAATGTTCCCCAAAGATCGGCCGCAGCAACGGCTGAATCACGCTCGGCAGGTAGTAGCCGAAGACCGTGAGGCTCACGACCCAGCCGATGCCGCCGATGATGTTGAACATCAAAAATCGGCGATATTCCATCCGGCCCACGCCCGCCACGACGGGGGCGAAGGTGCGGACGATGGGGACGAAGCGGGCCATGATGATCGTTTTGCCGCCGTGCTTTTCGTAAAAGGCCTGGGCTTTCAGCAAGTGGTCCTTGTGGAAGAAGAGCGAGTTCTCGCGATTGAAGATGCGTGGCCCCGTTTTCCATCCGATCGAATAGCCGACGCTGTCGCCGACGACGGCGGAGATGCACAGGGTGAGCAGCAAGAGGGGCAGATTCCAGTTGCCGACGTCCGGTGACGCGATAAATCCGACGGTGACGAGCAGCGAATCGCCTGGCAAACAGAATCCGATGAGCAGGCCCGTTTCGACGAAAACGATCAGGTTGACCGCGATGAACGCCGGCACAATGAACTCGGGCCGTTTCAACACGTTCAGCAGCTTGCGGCTATCGAAGAGGCTGGTGAAAAGCTGATACCAGAAGCCGTCTTCGGAAGCCGGCTCGACGGCATTGGGCGCCGACACCTGCGGTTCGTCCGCATGCACGGACGCAAGAGCGGCCCACGCGAACCAGACGAGTGCGGTCCAAAGGAGGATTCGCATCCAGCGAGCTTGTCGGTTCGTTCGATCCATGAAGACGCGATCCTGGAGCGGTTCCATGCGCAATTTTCGCCGCTTCGGCAGTGTATCAGCGAACATTGTGTTTTGTAGGGAACGCCTCCGTGGCGTTCCGCCTGAATGAACACGTACAACCCATTCGCCGATTTCCGCGATCACCGCTTGCGGCTTAGCGCGATCCGGATTATTTATGCGAACGCTAAGCCGCAAGCGGGGGAGTCGGTCAGGGATTACCAACAATCGGACGCGCGTCCAGTCCGGCGGAACGCCACGGAGGGCGTTCCCTACAGAACGCGACGTCACGGCATAGGCTGTCGATGAATGCTGCGTCCATCTGCAAACCGCGCTAATCGGGGGGAGTGCCGCCGAAGGCTTTGGCTGCCTTGGCGAAATCCCCCTGGCGGCGGTACGCTTCGCCCCAGACTTGGAGCAGTTCTTTGCGGTTCGGCGCATCTGGGCCCAGTTGGCGGCAGCGGCGGATGCAATCGTCGAGTTGATCGCGCTCAAGATCCATTTGCGCCAGTTGCCACACGGCCTGTCGTTTCCACGGATCGGTCGCCGAGGCTTCGAGCATCTCGAAGTCTTTCGCCGCGTCCTCTTTCTTGCTGAGTTGCAAGAGCGCTTCGCCGCGGGCATAGCGGAGCGGATCGACGATGGGGCCCTTGGCGGACCCGAGCGTCGTTTCCGTGATCGGCAACGCTTCCAGCGGCAGGTTCATATCGAGGAAAGCACGTGCCTGCAGATACCGGCCCCAACGGCCCAAGATGGGCTCATCGCCCTGCGCCTTTGCCGTCTCATACAGGTCACGGCTCTCGCGGCGGCCCATCCCTTTCGCTTTCGCGGCTCGATACTGCGTTAGCGCGTTCAGAAACGCGTAGGCACGCTCGAATTCGTTTTTGCGAAGAAGCGGACGCTGTGCGGCGAGCAGACGCTGCGCGGCTCCTGGCTCTTCAAGCGCCAAATGGGCGGAAACCGCGAGCAACGTAGCCCGCGGCAGCAGCGGCGAACCGACGGACAAACCTTGAGCGCGCCGCAGGTGACGGGCTGCGGCGGCGGCGTCCCCTTCTTCAAGAAACGTCTGGCCGATCCGCAGATAAGCTTGCGCCGTCGCATCGTTTCCGGGCGCCAGGTCGATCGCTTGAAACAAATGCCGACGTGCCGCGACGAGATTGCCTTCGTCGAATCGCATGGCAGCTAAACCGAAGTGCCCAGGAACGGACCACGTGGAAAACGGCCGCTCCGCGACGAGTCGCTTCAGCCAGATTTCCGCATCCGCGGGCTTGTTGCGATGAATCGCAAGGTCCGCCAAGCGTAAGGTCGCCAAGCCGGCGCCGGGATGGTCCGGGTCGCTTCGCAACACCGCTTGCAACATGCGGTCTGCGAACGCCTCACGATGGTGAGCCGCGTCGCTGGCCGACAACTCTTCGGGATTCCGCAGCCGTAAGAGTTCCTTCTCGACGACGCACGTGATTTCGAGGGCATCGGCGGCGCTCTGGGCCAGTTCGGCAGAGGTCCATTGATTCACGTGGATCGTCAGTTCCCGTTCAGCGGCGCGGGCCTTCGCCTTCTCCGACCATTCCGTTTTCCATCCGCTCGCCTTGGCGATTGCTTCCACTATTTCGACCGCGTTTTTCTTGGCCAAGCTGGCCGACTTCACGCTCGGCTCTTTGCCCTCCGCGGTCTGGATCTCGAGGTGCTCCGCCGCTTTTTTCGCCTCGGTCTTGGAAGGTGCAAACGGGGGCAGTTCGTCCGCGTAGCGATACGCCGCAAAGATGCGATCGGCGTCGAAGGCGTCGCCCAGACCGGAGCGATCGCTTGCAGGCAATTGCTCCGCCGCCAAGGCGAAGGCGGCGAGCACCCGGGCGTCCTGGCGAAACAGCGGCGGAGTGCCGCGATCCTGCTCGTCGAGCACCAATGTCTGGACCAGATTGCGAGCCTCGGCGTATCGCTTCTCGCGGAAGAGGATACGAGCATGCCCGAGCAGGATGGCAGGACGCAACGTCTCCGCCCCGTCCTCGTTTCCAGCTTGCCGATAGGCGGCGATCGTCAGTTCGTTCTTTCCGAGGATTTCCTGACAAAGCCCGGCCCGATAGTGCAAGTGGGCGGCCCGAAGCTTGCGGCCATCCGGCTTCAGCGTCCTCAGCAGATCGAGCGCCTGCACCGGCGAACCCGCGAGCAGCAGCCGATCCGCTTTCTTGCGTAGATCGAGTGGACTGAGCCCCGCTTCGGGCGTCTCGAAATGGCCAGGCTCTTCTTTCTTCTCTTCGGGTTTCGGCTTCGGCCTGAAGACCTTGCCCAAACCAAGTCCGACTCCGAAAAGGACGAGCAAAACCGCGACCGGAATCAACCGGCGCAGCATTCCACGACGCCGGGGCGCGGCGCTTGACGCATGCTCCGGTGTCCCGGTGTCCATCGTCGCGACTCCGAAAAGTCTTCCCAATCGCACTCTCTTCCGCGTCTTTTATCGACTTTTTGCCGGAAAGTTCTTGAAACCGGCTTTCGATCCGCATGTCGCACCGAAGAACTTCGATGTAGACGGTGCGGGACTTCCCCCGCGGGAGGATCGGACGATGCAAATCAACGAAGTAGGCCTGTCATCCAAGGCCATCGACCCGCGTCCCGACGTGCAGACCGCCTCCGCCAATACCAACGCCGCCGCGAACGCGGGCAACACCCCCGCGGCCGCCCAGGTTACCGCATTCGTCCTGTCCCCCGAGATTCGCCGTTGGCTGAACATGCTGCGGGACCAGCCCGAAGTGCGAGCCGACGCGATCAAGAAAGCCGCCGAGAAGCTGGCCCAAGGGCTTTACAATCGGCCGGAAGTGGCGGGCCAGTTGGCCGACGCGATGCTCAATGCGATTGATTGATGAGGCTCTGAAAAGCCGCTCCGAGAAGCGATTCCAAGTACGGCGTCTCCCGCCAAAAATCGCGCATCGCGCGATATTCCGCAACGGCATTCGGATCGCCGACCCGCCCGGTCCGCACGGCGCGGATCAGTAGATTTCGCGCCGTATGCTCCTGGCTGACGAATTCGACGATCTCCGCCCGATACCCCATGATCCGCAGAATCGCGGCTCGAAACGCATCCGTGGCGAGGTCCGCCATGCGTTCGCGCAGAATGCCGTGGCGGAGAATCGGTTTCAGCGGCACAGCCGGGCCTTCGGCGGCGATGCGTTCGTTGAAATGGTGATGGCAACAGGGCACGCTGAGAAGCAGTTTCGCCTCGCTGCGGATGGCTCGCGCGATCGCGTCGTCGGTTGCCGTGTCGCATGCGTGCAACGCAACCACCACATCCGGCTTCGCGTCGAACGCTTCGATCGGCCCGCACGCGAACTCGAGGCCTTCGGCATTCAGCGACTTTGATCGCTCGATGCTTTTCCGAATCACCTCATCGTTGACGTCCACACCCAGGATCTTCGCCGGCAGGTGCAGCACTTCGCCGAGATAATGGTGGGCGGCGAGCGTGAGATAGCTGGCGCCGCAGCCGCAATCCATGAGGACGATCTCGCGACCCAACGACCCAAGGCCGGCGTCCTCGAGCACATGAGAGAGTTGCTTGAGGAACTCGTTGATCTGCGCGAACTTGCCGCGCATGCTGGCGCGGATCTTCCCCTCGCCGGTCATGATCCCCATCGTTTGCAGCAGTCGATCCGCACGCCCTTCGGGCAAAAGCAGGTTTTTCTCTCGATTGTGCGAAAGCTCGACGCCGTCTTCTGCAACCGCCTTGCCGCGGCCGACGATCGCTTTCCCCTTTTTGGTGATCCGCACATCGAGAGTTTCGCGAGCCGTCGAAACATGCACCGCGGAGAAGCCGGCCGCCAACACCTCATCGAGGCGGATTTCCGCCTCTTCGCCCGCGGCGTTTTTCGTGACGTCTTTGCGTTCGTCGAAATAGGAGAACTGAAGCTGCACCTGGTCGCGGACCGAGACGGGCCTGACCACCACGCGTTTCCAAAGAGAACCGTTGCCGCGAACGATTCCGCCGAACGTCGCTCGCCGAAAGTCCGGGCCGCGAATCGCCGCGCGGATTTCTTCCCGCCATTCGCCTCGCTCCGAATCCGTCATCCGTCTTCCTTGCTGTCGCGGACCTCATGGGTCAGCTCTTTTTCTGGACCTGGATTTCCAAATCGTTGATGACCCACTCCCCTTCAACCTTGTCGATCAGCATCGTCACATTGACCTTGCGCTGCGGGGACGCTTGCTCGCGGCCCGTGAAATAGAACTCGTATTTCGCGGCCGTCTGTTGCGATTTGCGCAAGCGATAGTCGCGGCAATCCGACGATTCATACCGATTCGTCAGTTAGCTCGCGTCATGAATCATCATCTCGAACATATCGCGCGGCATCTTCTTGCGAAATTCAGGCGACATGGAATTGTAGAGCTTCGTGGTGCGATCTTGCTCCAGGTCGAGGATCCATTCCTTCCCGATTTCCATCAGCCTATGTTCATCCGCTTCGGGCGAAGCCGCTTCGGGGTGAACAACGGGCAAAAGGTTCGGCAATTTCAGGTCCGCGAAGTTCACGTTCAGACCTTGGCCCGGCTGATTCACGTGTGCGATCGAGATTGCGAAGGCGCTCAATCGCCGAATCCTAGGCGAGCATTACGATGCCCTCATCGAGCAGCGTGTGGAAGGCCCTGAACCGGACGTGTTTGCCGTTGAGACCGAACACGGGCCAACCGAGAACGTGCAGACCTCGGTGTTGACGCCGCCCCAGACGTCTATTTCCCTGAAACTGAAGTCCGATTCTTCCTGGTATGTCGCAAAGGCGAACCGCATCGCTATTCGGCATCATCTCGGCAATGTCGTCGCGATTGTCGAAATCGTGTCGCCCGGAAACAAGGATTTCAAGAACGCGATCGCCTCGTTCGTCCGAAAGGCGCTTGAGTTCCTGCGTAACGGAATCCACCTTTTGGTCATTGATCTTTTTCCGCCGTCGCGTCGCGATCCCCAAGGTATCCACCAAGTGATTTGGGACGAGTTCGAAGACGGCAGGGCGATTCCGTCTGGCAAACGATTGACGCTGGCAAGCTATGAGGCTGTGCCTGAAGTATCCGCCTTCATCGAACCTGTCGCAGTCGCTGCCTGACATGCCCCTTTTTCTCGCGCCCGGCGAACATGGGCTCGTGCCGCTCGAAATGACCTACCAAGCGACTTGGCAAGAACTGCCGCGACCTATTCGGACCATGGTGAGTTGAGCGGTTCCATTCCCCTTGATGCGACTTCGTCCTACAATGCCCATGTCCGTTATTGAAACTCCGTCTCAATAAGAAATCCCGCCTCATGGTTGCCCTGCGAACCTTTTCGGTCGCCCTTGTCGGAAATCCCAACACCGGCAAAACGACCCTGTTCAACGCCCTTGCCGGCATGAATCAGCGCGTCGGCAATTATCCCGGCGTCACCGTCGAGACCAAGCGCGGCAAATGCCGCAGCGGCGACGTGACCTTCGACGTCATCGATTTGCCGGGCACCTACAGTCTCGCCCCCCGCAGCCCCGATGAAATGGTGGCCGTCGAAGTCATCCTCGGCCAGAAGGCGGAAGAACCGCGGCCCGATGCCGTCGTCGCAATCGTCGATGCGTCGAATCTCGACCGCAACTTGTATCTCGTCACCCAAGTGATGGAAGTCGGCCTGCCGGTCATCGTCGCCCTCAACATGGCCGATGTGGCCGAGGCTCAGGGCATTCGCATCGACATCCCGCAGCTCTCGCGACGGCTCGGGCTGCCTGTCATTCCCATCCAGGCGAACAAAAGCAAAGGACTGGAAGAGTTGAAGCGGGCCATGGCCGCTGCGATGGAAATGACCCCGCCGACGCACGGCCCGCATTTCCCGGAAGCTTTCGACCGCGAGGCCGAAACCCTGCGCGACCGGCTCTCGGGCAACGCCCCGATCTTCCTCGCTCGCCGATTGCTGCTGGACGTCGGCGGGCAGATGGAGATATCGGCGGCAGCCCTCCATGGCGACGCCATCGTCGAAGAGGTGCGCGCTGCCCGACAACGCCTGAGCCAGGCCGGCTGCCCCATCCCCGCGATCGAGGCACGCACTCGCTACGCATGGATTCGGCAGGCGACCGCGCCTTGCATCCAACGCCCCAAGCAACGGGCCATCACTTTCACGGACCAACTCGACAAGGCGCTGACGCATCGCTTCCTGGGCACGTTCATCTTTCTCGCGATCATGTTCCTTGTGTTTCAGGCGATCTACGCGTGGGCCGAGCCATTCAAAGACCGGATCGTGGCGGGGCAGAAATGGATCGGAGAACTCGTCCAATCCAACATGGAACCCGGCCCGCTGCGGAGTCTGCTCAGCCAAGGCGTGGTCGAAGGGGTCGGCAGCGTCGTCGTCTTTTTGCCGCAGATCCTGCTGTTGTTCGCCGTCATCGCCTTTCTCGAAGATTGCGGCTACATGGCCCGAGCCGCCTTCCTGATGGATCGACTCATGTCGCGGGCGGGACTCAACGGCAAGTCGTTCATCCCGCTGCTCTCCTCCATGGCGTGTGCCGTTCCCGGCATCATGGCGGCACGGGTGATCGAGAATCGCCGCGATCGATTCGCGACCATCATGGTGGCGCCCTTGATGAGTTGCTCCGCTCGGCTCCCCGTGTACATCCTCCTCGCGGGCGCCTTCCTTGGCGGTTACGGTTCATGGGCCCCCGCCCTGG
Source organism: Gemmataceae bacterium (assembly GCA_019748295.1). Classification (GTDB taxonomy): domain Bacteria; phylum Planctomycetota; class Planctomycetia; order Gemmatales; family Gemmataceae; genus JAIEPT01. Next base: position 33,816 of record JAIEPT010000053.1, read on the forward strand.
CCATTTTCCTCATGTATTGCCTCGGGCTCGTCGTCGCTCCACTGATGGCTCTGCTTTTGAAAAGAACATTGCTCCGCGGCGAAACGCCCGCTTTCGTCATGGAGATGCCGCTCTACAAATTGCCTTCGATCCGTGCAATTGCATGGCGTTCGTTCGAGGCAGGCTGGATGTTCGTTCGCCGGGCGGGCACGATCATTCTCGCCACGATGATCCTCATCTGGGCGATGCTCTACTTCCCGACCATCGGCTCCGACGGAACCGACTACGCGAAGGAAACCGCCGCCCTGGAGGCGCAGCTCAAGGAACCGCGTGACGAGATCGAAAAGACCCAAGAGAAGATCGAGCGCGGCCAAATGGAAAACGCGGACGTAACGGCTTTGGAGGGCTTGCTCGAAGAACGAAAAAAGGCCATCGAACCGGACGAAGCGAAGCTCAACCATCTGCTGCAGGAGTGGAAGGGGAACAGCATCCTGGGACGGATGGGCCGGGCGATCGAACCCGCCGTGCGACCGCTGGGCTGGGATTGGCGGATCGCCATGTCCGCCCTTGCGAGTTTCCCCGCTCGCGAAGTCATGGTCGGCACGCTCGGCATCGTCTTCGATCAGGGGGAAGGCGATGCGGGGAGCGACGACTACCAGCGCTCGCTCGGCGACGCGCTCCGCGAAGCGACCTGGCCTAACGAACCCGAGCGGAAGCTGTTCACGATTCCGACCGCCCTTTCGATCATGGTCTTCTTCGCCCTCTGCTGCCAGTGCGTCTCCACGCTGGCGGTCATCCGGCGCGAGACCGCAAGCTGGACCTGGCCGGCATTTACCTTCGCCTACATGACCGTGCTCGCTTACGTGGGCGCCTTGGCCACCTACCAGATCGGCCGATTGTTTCTGTAGTCGGTGATTCAATGACTTTGCAAACCAGCGCGGTTCTGATCGTCGTCGCCTTCGCCATCGTCTACCTGACCTGGCGCGGCTGGCGCACGTTTCGGCCCAACTCCTCCGGGTGCGGCGGATCATGTGCCTGCCCCTCAGCCGCCGTCCCGCGTGAACAGACGCTTAGCCTCTCGACCTCACGATTGGAAAAGAAGGCGTAACCCGACCTTGGACCCGTTCGAGCCGCGATTAGGCCGTGTTTTTTCTTGATCGAATCCGCGGATAGGCTACTCTGGATTTGTCTGATCTGCCTCTTCTCTGTTCCGGCCCCGCTGGTCTTTCCTCGGAGAGTCCCAGCGGGGTTTTTCCTTGCGCGGATGGCGAGCATCGGCTTTGCGGCGAGCAGCCGCTGTTAGGCGGCTGGTAGAGCGCACGCAGAAGTCTCGTCATGCTCAGACGGGTCTTGAGCATTGACCGGTCTGTCGACAAGAGACTTCTGCCTGCGCTCTACCAGCCGCCTGACAGCGGCTGCTCGCCACGCGGCAACGGGGTTTCACTCCACAATCAGCTCGCCGTTCATGACCATCCAGTGGCCAGGAAACGTGCACAGGAAGGGATACCGCCCAGGCTGGCGCGGCGCCTGAAAATGAACCGTCGCCGCAGCCTGCGGATCGACGACGTCGGCATACACGAGCACGTCTTCGCTTTTCGGCACATAGCTTCGCGCAACCGCGTCGGGATCCCCGATCAGCAGATTCCCAAGTTCGCCGACGGTTTTCAGAGTCCCCGGCTTGATCAGCACCCAATTGTGCGGCACCACGTCGGGGTTCTTGAAGGTGAGCCGAAGGGCTTCCCCCGCTTTGGCGTGAAGAATCGGCGTGGCGAAGGTCAGGTTCTTTCCCGCTTCGACCTGAACGGCCCGAGCATCGGCGATCGGTTTCTGCCACGGGTTCGGCTCTCGCTTCGCTGCCGACGCGAGGTCTTTGAGAATGGGATGGGCCGCAATCGGGTGGGTTCGTTCCTGGTAGTTGGGCAACTCGCGGAACGGTTCGCCGAGTTTGTGGACCGTGACGAACAGGTCACGCGTTTGATCCTTCGCGATGCCGACTTGCAGATGCAACTGGTTCACCGGCTGCAAATCGGGCATCTCGAAAAACAGCGTCTTGCCATCCGCAAGCAAATGCACCGACGCGATCGGGACGGGATCATGCCCCGGCATCCCGTAATGGCTCGGCGAAAACTCGCGTGACCCATAACCGGCGCTGTAGCGGTAGTTCCAACTCTGCGCGAAGTGATTTCCCGCCTTCTCGACGAACGATCGGTCAAGCGGAGCGGTGAACTCGACCAGAACGCCATTGCGATGGACATGAAACCGCTTGGGCAACTGCACCGCATCGCCGGTGCAGCGCACGCGCTGGAAGCAACCGTCTTCGGCCGCGTACGTCCCCCAACCCGCCATGCCGCTGACATAGAGTTGCCCATCCGCGGGACTGAACCGTCCGCGATGCACGCCGGACCGGAAGTCGCCCGCCAGGGGAACGACGGCGCCCTGAGCTTGCCCGTCCACCTCATCGCGAAGCAGCAGAAAATGACTGGCGGCGCCGAACGACAGATGAACGCGCTGGCCTTGCAGCGGACCCCATTTCGCGCTGGAAACGTAAACCTGCCCGCCGCTCGAATTGTCGAGCCCGCGCGGCAAATAGACGAGCGGCAACTCCGGCGGTTTGCCCCCTTGCGGGCCGCCGTATCCGAAGTGCGGCCGGCGTTTGCCCTTCGCCTGCGTCTCGCAAATCATCGACGACGGCGTCCACTCCCCCTCGGAACACGGAACCGTAAGAAGGCCGTCCGGCGTCAATCCGAGGCCATCGGGATTGCGGAAGCCGTTCGCGAGAACCTCGGCCTTCCTGCCGTCCGGCGAAATCCGCACGAGGCCCTGATTGCCGGAGGCGGTATAGAACGCGCCCGCTGCATCGCGTTCGAGCCCGCAGATGTAGTCGTGCCCGGCCGGTGAAGTGGCGAACGCGTTCGAGAAGCACTCGTAGAAATCCGTTTCGCCATCGCCATTGAAATCGACGAGCCGAGTGATTTGATCACGTCCAAGGACGCAGATCGACTTCTCGGCAATCACCAAGCCCAACGCGTGATGGAGGCCAGACGCAATGCGGCGCCAGCGGACATTCTCCAGCGTTGCATCCAAACCCTCGACCCGCCAGACGTCTCCTTCCATCGTGCAAAGGGCGGCCGAGCCATCCGGGAAAAAGTCGTGGCCACCGATGTGCATCAATGCGTTCCATGGGTTCTTCGTCGGCAGTTCGATCGAATCCACCGCGTAGGGCCGGCCCGCTCCGAGCGAACCGCGCGTGGCCAGCACCTGCGGCCATTGGGCCTTGCCCCCCTTCGTGAGATAAGCGAGCGAATGCTTGTCCGCCGGGGCGACTTCGCGGATGAACTTGCCGTTCTCCACCCAAGGGGCGTCGAGCATTTCCACGTCGCCGAGGCGATAGGCGAACACCGTCCGCTTGCTGTGCCGATAGAAGCCGCGGTAGACGAATGGCTGCGAAAGTTTCGGCTTTTCCGGCGTCGGGAGCAGTTCGCCGTCGGGACGCAGCCCCTCGATAAAGCCGAATCGTCGATCGGAGAAGCGGACGAACCCGCCCTTCCAGAGTGCCTCGAACTGCAGCGTGTCCGGATTGAAGCAAGCCGCCATTTCGCCGTTTTCGCCGAGGCGCACGCACACGGCCCTTGCGACGGTGAGATTGCCGGATCGAAAGACGCCGGCCTGCACGGAGCCGAGGTCGGACTGGTTCCAGCGATCGTCTTTCCAGACGTTGTCGTTTTGGTTGCCCCAATGCCCGTACTTGCCGCCGTCCAATCCAGGCCATTCAGGCAACAGCAACGGCAACGGCTTCTTGCCGCGGAAGTGCATCGCTTCGCGCGTGTAGAAATCGTAAACGCGGTCGCGGTTCACGCGATGCTTCGCGTTCGGCCAATCCTCGGGCCGCAACGGCTCTCGGCTGTACTCGAACTTCACCGGCTCATGCGAGAGATGGTGCAGCCCTTCCGTCTTGCCGAGTTCGAGAAGGTAGCGAATCAGATCGCGGCGTTGCTCGACCGTCATCGGAGCCGTCAGTCCCTCGGGCATGAGCGATCCGATGCTGCGTTGCTCCTCGATCTCTTTCTTGGCGATCCGATGCATCTTCCCGGCTGCATCTTTAAGGACGATTTCGGTCGCGGTGTCGTCCCGAACGATGCCCTGAATGATCCGCCCTTTGCTGTCCTCGATGGCGATCGCGTTGAACCCGTCCTTCACGGTACGGTTCGGCCAAAACACGCCTTCGACGACCGCTTCCGGCGGATTGCAGGTTCCCGCCAACGTCAGATTCGGCCCCACCTCGCCGCCATGCTTGCCGACCACATGGCACGCCATGCAAGCGGAGGTATGAGCACCGAAGACGATCGCTCCTCGCCGGGCGTCGCCATGCTTCATGGCATCGGCGATCATCGCTTGGATGAGGTCGGCGCTGTAAGGGATCTTGCCGCTGCCGTCGAACTTCAGAGCGAACGGACTCGCGGGCGGCGATTGGGCCCACGCACCGCCCACAAACGACAGGAAACCAAGAGCAACGAGCCAACGCATGGGACGTCTCGAACCAAGGTGGAACCGTCATCGCCTGTAGGGAACGCCCTCCGTGGCGTTCCGCGGGACCGGGCGCGCAGAGCGCCGATACTCCCGTTTCGCGATCACCGCTTGCGGCTTCGCGATCCGCAGCGTCTGATCGCTAAGCCGCAAGCGGAAGACGTGGATGGATCACGTCCCGCGGCGCATTGCTAATTTTTGTACGTGCGGAATCGCGGACGTGGGCCAGGATGCTTTCCATCGAGTTGCGGCAGCAACCAATCGAGGCCATCGAGATTGTCCTGCAAACGCTGCTCGACATCGTCCCCCGTGTGGCCGATGATGCCGATTGGGCCGCGGTAGCCGGAGGCTTGAATGGTTTTCAGCATCGCGAGATCATGTTCGCCCACGCCCAGCGGCAGAATCTTCTTCCCCTTCTTGTCGCCATCGGTCGTCATGCCGTTGAGATTGAGGCACAGCAGATAGGGGCGCATGGCCGCGAGGGCCTTGTCGAAATCGGCAATGCGGTCGTGGGCATGGTGCAGGTTGTAGACGATGCCGACATGCTCCGCCTTGTGCTGGTCGCGGAGCAGCTTGCACATGGCAACCAAGTTTTCCGGTTCGCCGTTCCAGCCGCCGTGGTTGTAGAGCCCAAGTTTGCAGCCCATCTTGCCCGTGCGTTCCACGAGCGGCAGCATCTGCTTGACGGCCGCGGCGACGCGATCTTCGTTGGTCTTGCCCACCGGCGAGGGGGCGATTTGCCAAATCTGCGGATGCAGGTCGTGCTTCGCGAACAACTCGAACGCCTTCTCATGCGTCGACCAGAATGCGAAGTACTCGATATCGTGCTTCTTGTACTCGTGAATCTCTTGCTCGAACGTCGGCACATGGCTGTCCCGCCAATCGTAAGCGACTTTGCCGAAGCCCAGTTTTTTCACCATCTCCGCCCGCTGCACCGGAGTTCGATTCTTGCTGTCGAACGGCACGATGCACCAGGCGACGAGATTGTCTCGCGAATAAAGCTTCGCGGCAGGCAATGGTTCCTGCGCGAAGCCGATCGGCGCCAGCAGGAAGACGAACAAGCCAGAGAGGGGAATTGATTTGGTCATGTTCGTTCTTGAGTGACGATAATCTCGCGGAAAGCGTGACCCGCTGTAGGGAACGCCCTCCGTGGCGTTCCGCCGAACTGCACGCGTCCGAAGGCATGCGTTCCCATTCAATCGTCGGCCTTCCGCTTGCGGCTTAGCGTTCCTGCGTCCCCTTCGGCTCGCTAAGCCGCAAGCGGAATACGGACGCCCGAACGTGGGACTACTTCCCTCGGACGCGTCCAGTTCGGCGGAACGCCGCGGAGGGCGTTCCCTACAGAACGCGGCGATCTCGCTTAGATTTCGTCGAGCCGTTCATTCGAGTCGCCGAAGCGATCGAGACGGACGCCAGCCTTGTCCATCATCGACAGATAAAGGCTGCACATCTTGCGGTTCGGCTTGTTGAGGAAGTCATGCACTCGGCCCGTGCGAATCTGCCCGCCCCCGCGGCCCAGCATGACCACGGGCAGTTGATGGTTCTCGTGGTTGCCGGTCATCATGCTCGACAGATAGAGGATCATCGAATTGTCCAGCAGCGTACGGCCGCCTTCGTTGATCTTGTCGAGCTTCTCGGCGACATAGGCGACTTGTTGCGCGAAGAACTGATTCACGCGGAGCCAATCGCCGTTGTTCGTATGCGACAGCAGATGGTGGATCATGTAGTCGATCCGCTGCATCGGGCGATCGGAGGCCAGATTCGGGAAGCGGAGCGACGAATGGTCGTTGTTGAGCTTCAGCGTGCAGACGCGCGTCGTATCGGTTTGGAATGCGAGGACAAGGATGTCGCACATGAGCCGCATGTGCTGGTCGATGTCCTGCGGAATGCCGTCGGCGGGGCGCGGGATGTTGGGTTGCGTGAGCGTGGGCCGCCAACCCTGAAGCCGGCCCGCCTGCCCTGCCCGATCAATGCGCTGTTCCACTTCGCGGACGGATGACAGGTATTCATCAAGCCGGCGCTGATCCGCCCGGCTCACGCCGCCGCGAAGGCTGCGGGCATCTTCGAGGACGGCATCGAGCACGCTCCGGTCGGCGCGGCCCACATCGTCGCGGAAGAGGCGGTCGAACGCGAGCGCGGGATACAGTTCCAACGGCGTCGGCGTGGTCGAACTGCTCCACGAGATATGGGAGCTGTAGACCATCGAGTAATTCTTGTGGATCGCTGCAATCGAGGGCTCGCAGCCAAGCACGAGGCTCGAAACCTTCGTCTGATCTTTGAGCCGATCAGCCACGACCTGATCGCAACTGACGCCGGAGCGGATCTCGCCGCCGGGGGCGAGATGGGCGCCGTTCAGGAGGTTGCCGGTCTGGCAGCTATGAATGCCGCCGATGAGCGCCTCCTGGTTGTAGAGCCCCTTCAGGAACACCATCTTTTCGCGAAAGGGAGCGAGCGGCTCGAGCACTTTGCCGAGCTGCATCTGCGCCCCTTCGCCGCGTGCCCACCATTCCTGCGAATGAAAGCCATTGCCGCTGAAGAGGACCGCGAACCGCACCGGCGGCTCCGAGGAACGCGTGGCGGTCGAAGTCGGGGCATCGCCCCAAACCGGCAGCGACTCAAGCCAGGGTAGCGCCATGCTGACGCCGATGCCCTTCAGGAAGGATCGGCGAGAAAGCGGGTGCGCAATTTTTCGTGTCATAGCTCATCCTAAAATCAGTTGTCCGACAGTTTCCGGACACGCACTTTCGAGACGGTTGCCACAATGAAGTGGCCAGGGATGTTCGCTTCGACGATCGACCAGATCTCTTCAAGCTTGGCCCGGACGGGTGGCGTCCTGCAATCCGGCAATCGGAGAAGCAATACGCCGTACTTCGCCAAATCGTGCCGAAACACCAACTCTCCGAAATCCTTGTCGCACGTGATTAGAAGGCGATCTTCCAAATCAGCGCGATGTGCCCAACTTTCGTCGTCGGCGCCTCTTTGGACCTCTACAGCATGAAGCACATCATGGCCTTGATCCCGCAACCAGCGCACTACGCCTTTCGCAACGTTTTCATCGGCAAGGATCTTCATTTTCAACGTCTAGGCGTAAATGGATTCGTCCATGCCAACGACTGCGGCTCCATATAGGAGCGCGGCTCGTATATGCTCCGGCTTCAAGGAAGGAAATTCTTCCAGCATTTCTGTTTCGCTTACCCCAGCACCAAGCTGTTGAAGGATGAACTCGACAGTTAGCCGCGTTCCCTTTGCAACCGGTTTGCCGCACATGACGCCTGGCTTCTCTTCGATGTAGTCTTGCCAGCGAATCTTCATTGTTATTTTCCTCAACGTCGCCTACGGCTCCGCGCCAAACGGCGTCAGTCCTCGTGGTCCGCGCCGCGGATCTTGCGGAACTGGGGGCTGCGGACGATCGTCAGCACGGCGGCGGAAACTCGGCCTTCCTGCTTGTTGAGTGCCGCCGCCATTTCGTCGATCAGGGCCGTGTCGGAAAGCGTCGTCCCTCGTCCTAGAGCATACCCGAGAAGACGCTGGCAGAATAGGCGGACGATCACGTCTTTCTTCTTCGTCATGAGGTAATCACGCAAGCCGTCGATGCCTTCGAAGGTCGTGCCGTCGCGGAGCTTCGCCTTGGCGTCGATCGGCAAACCTCCCGCCTCAGCGGTCCGCATACGACCGATCGGGTCGAACTTTTCGAACGCGAAGCCGAAGGGGTCGATGCGGACGTGACAGGAAGCACATGATGCGTCGTTGACATGGCGTTCGACCATTTGCCGCGTGGTCAGCTTGTCCGTGCCGCCTTCCACATCGGGGAGGATCGGCACATTGGCGGGCGGGCGCGGCAACTTTTCGCCGAGCAGCGTCTCGACGACCCAGTTGCCGCGTAGGACCGGACTCGTGCGTGACGCGCCGGATTGCTTGGCATGGACGCTGGCCATCGCCAGGATGCCGCCGCGGCCCTGTTTGCGGATGCCGTCCACCTTACGCCATTGGCTGCCGGCAACGCCTGGGATGCCATAGTGTTTGGCGAGGCTTTCGTTGAGGAACGCGTAATCGGCCTCCAGCACGTTAGCGACCGGCCGATCTTCCGCGAACAGGTCCTGGAAGAAGAGGATCGCTTCCTCGTAGATGTCTTTTCGCAGCTTGGCATCGAACGTGGGAAAAAGTTTTTCGTTCTTCTCCTTCAGTTCATCGATCCCGCGAACATGGATCCACTGCGTTCCGAATTCGATGGCGAGCGAACGCGTTTTCCGGTCCTTGAGCATCCGCTGCGTTTGCGCTTCGAGCGTCTTCGGGTCGCTCAGCTTTCCCGCCGTTGCAAGGGTGCGAAGCTCGTCGTCGGGCATGCTGGACCAGAGGAAGTAGCTGAGCCGGCTGGCGAGTTCTTGATCGCTGATCGCGGCGGGTTCCTTCCCCTGGGGCGCTCGCTCAATGCGGAAGAGAAACGCGGGGGAAACGAGAACCCGAGCCAGCACGCCGCGGAACGCTTCGTCATGAGCCGCCCCCTTCTTCGAGATGGTGGCGTAAAGCGTACGGAGTTCGGCCTTCTCTTTCTCCGCAAGCGGTCGGCGGTACGCTTTCTCGGCGAAAGCGAGCAACGCATCAAGATGCTTCGGAATCGCCGCCGCTTCCTCCTGCTGAAATTCGTCCGCCCGATTCTTGAACTGCGGCTTGCGGTCGATGAAGAACTGCTGAAACGCCTTGGGCGTATCCTGCGTCGTGAATCCCATGAATTGGGGCAAGTAATCGTATTCCGCAACCGGTTGCCGACTGATGAATCGCTGCTCCTTCCAAAGGCCGTCGAGTTCCCTAGTCTGTTCTTCGTTCAAAAACATGCGAATGAGCGGTTCGTCCTCGCGATGGAACATCTTGAGCGTGACGACTTCGTCCGTCGGCACTACTTGCGGGAAGCTGGCGAACAGCGGGAAGACTTTGCGGAACTCGGCATGGCCGGCGACGAGTCGCTTGTACGCTGGGTTCTCGGACGAACCCAGCAGCGGTCCATCCCAACGTGTGGCAGCATCCGGAGCGTTCGTGGCGGCTCGCACGCGGACCAAGCGATTGCCCGCCTCGCCCGGGAGGCGAGCATCGACGACGAACTCGCGGCCGACGAAGAGCGCCGCAGGAAGACGGACTTCGACGGTCGCATCGCTCGATGCGGCGAGACTGTCGCGTTCCGGTTCCGCGAAGCGATCCTTCGGCAGACCAAAGGCCGCGTTGGTGGTATGCTTCGCGATCTTCGCGACTTCGATGCCGGCAAAGAGCGGGCTGTCGACCGCGACCAGACGATCGTAGAGCGGACGGTCCGCATCCTTCTCGCTCGGCCGAGGGCCGCTTAACACTTTCGCGACATCCTTGGCCAACGCGTCTGCCTCGGCTTTGCGTTCCGGACTCGCGGCAGCCGTACGCCACCGTCCAAGGATGGAATTCGGAGGAATCGTTGCGGCCTTAGGCGCGACGCCTGCCTTTGCGGAGGGGCCGCGAACGAATTGCCACACCTCGGCATTCCCGTGTTTGTCGGCATGCGGATTGGCGGCTTGGATGTCGCTGGAGACGTCTTTGCCGAGGTCCCACACGCGATTCGGGTTCCCCTCGTCGGCGATGGTCAGCCAGATTTCGGTCATGTCGCAGGTATGTTCGCCATCGCGCGGATCGACGGCGAGAACAACAAGGTCCCCCTTCGCCACCTTGAGCGAACGCGGCGGAACCTTCACGTCTTTCCCCAGATCGAGCGAACCTTCGCCGAGCAGCGTGGCGCGATCGCCGGCGCGGTGTTCGAGCCGCCAAGCTACGCCGTTGCCGCAGGCAGGGTGGGCATGGAAGACGCGGGCATCGATCCGCACGGTCCCATCGATCGGGCTCTTCCATGCGACGGCGACGAACTCCTGCGGAGTCGGATGAACGCCGACGGTCCAACCCGAAACACGACCCGGAATCTGCAACGTTTTGTCGGAACTGTTCGCGAGCACGACCGGCAGATCGACGCCCTTCTTCACCCAACCGAGGATCGGCGGATGATTTGGGTTCGGCCCCGTCTTCTGATCGAGCAACGTAAGCGGAGCGGCCTTGCGCGCGGACGCAACGGCGCCAAAGGAAGTCGGCAGATCGAGCAATTTGACCCATTGTCGAAGAAACGCGGTATCCAGACCTTGCTCGGCCGCGATCGCGTCGGGCGAGTTTTTTCCGCCGGCAAGTTGAGACACCGCAGCCAGATACTTCGCGGCATCGATGAATGCCGTTCGATGGTCCACCTCGAAGGAAGGGCCGAAATCCGCGTAGTCGCGCAACAGCAACGTCGGCTTGCCGGCGCCCTCGAAACGAGGCCGATGCCAAACGATCGGCCCCGGCTTGCCGAACTCTCGGGCAGCGAGATGAAGGACGACTTCGGATTGCCCTGGCGCCGGCTTGACGGCCACTCGAAGAGGAGCCGACGAAACCGCGGGCGAATCGAAGGCGTATTGTCGGGTCAGACTTTCCTGATAACCAGTGCCCGGCGCCGCTCCCCAACTCGCACGGATGTAGTTGCCGACGCCGGATGTTTTCCACAGTTCGTTCTGCCAAGCGATCACGTAGGCTGCGAGTGCGGCTGCGTCTTTTTCGGATGAACCACGCCACTTCGCGCGGATCGAATCGAGCGGCTCCGAAGGCGTTGCGTCGTTCAGCGTCCGCCAAAGAATGCCGAGATACTTCGCGTTCAACTTCTCTTTGGCCGCCGCTTCCTCGAATTTGCCTGCTGCGAGCAATTCCTTATGACGAAGCGTCGCCTGCAGGTACGGCAGCACCGTCAGTTTGCCGTCCGCTGGCGCGAGTCCGCTGTAGAACTTGCGAAGCTTTGCGGTTCCTTCGTCCGTCCAATCGCGCCGCGTTGTGGAGGGCGAAAAGCGGATGCCGTCCGGCAACAGCACCGCATGATCGGCAATGTCTTTCGCGACGCTCATGTACTTGGAAAACAGGGCCGGTGAGATGTCGCTCAGCGATTCGGCCGCATTCGTGAAACCTTCGCCCCCCGCGCCGTCGGCGGGAAACTCGCGCGTCGGCTTGAGATCGACGCCGGTGAGATCGCGGATGGTGCAGTCGTACTCCGCGTTGCTGAGCCGGCGGAGCGGAACGCGACCCGGATCGCCGACGCGTGCTTTCGCCTCGGCTTCGAGGAAGCGATGCACCCAATCGAGCAGTTGCTTCTTCTGCGCTTCCGTCGGCTGCGGCTTCCCCTTGGGCGGCATCTCGCCGGTTTCGATCTGCTCGATCATTCCTTGCCAGGGCTTCACATCCTTGCGCAGGTCGCCGAGCGCGGCAAAGCGCTGGAGGTCGAGACTTCCCTTCTTTGCTTTGGTCGAATGGCAGTCGAGGCAGTATTGCTTGAGCAGCGGTTGCACGACCTTGGCGAACTCGGCCGAGCGATCGGCGGAGGCCGGCGGCTCCTGGGCTCCAACCAGCCAGGCGACGCAAAGAACCATGAACGGCAGCGAAACAACGCTGAGCCAGCGGAGAGAGAAGGCCTGCATCCGGTAGGACCTCGATGGCGATGGCGCGAAACGCGCTCAAGGCGGGATGCAGTGAGAATAGCGGATATCCTCGGACTTCGCACCGAAAAAACCGGCTCGCTTCCCATGCGGTTCAAGCCGGGCGAAGCGTGGTCAACGACGTGGGGCTCCCGTCGCCTTCTCGGCGTCCGTCGGCCAAATCCAGCGGTCCGCGTAAATCCAGATGATGCGCGAGTAGCGAGCGACTGCCGGGGCGAAGGGAGCGAAGAGCACAATCGCGCCGAGCACGATCCAGCTCAAATCGACCTCGGGCCAAATGAAACTGCCGGCGAGAGTGAGGAGCCCCATGAGGACGCTGGCGAGGGCGTAGCTGACGTACATGGAGCCGACGAAGTAACCGACTTCGCGGGCGAACACTTCGCCGCATTGCGGGCAGGCGTCGTGCATGTCCATGCCGCGGCGATAGATTGGGCCGATGCGGCACTGAGGGCATCTTTGCAGGAGGATATCGCGAATGGAGCGGAAGAAGCGGAGCATGGCGGGCCCCACAAGCGGACGCCAGGAGACGTCTTTATGCCATTGTATGCGAGCCGGATTAGCCTTAACGCGGCTTCTACATGAGTCTGATTGAACCGGTCATCAGGATCGGTTCTCAAGCCGAGCAAATGCAACGATCCATGGAATGGCAACGACAACGCCAAAGGCGAGAGAAATAAACGCCCACTGAACGAATCGCAAGAGTGTCCGCTCGCGAAAAGGCATCCGAATAGCAATGATAATGAGCAGAGTAGCCGCCAAAAAGGCCCCTATCATCCACCAGACGATAACGCCGGCAAACCAAGGCTCGATAGCGACAAGAACATCGACAGGGGACAGGAGCGACGGGGGAGCTTTTGTGGGGCTGGGAATGCTTGACACAGGCCGGGATGGATTCGCGGCGTCCGATGGGAGTTGGGACGACAGAAACCATGAAAAAAGCAATAGCGGCGCGAAACTGCCGATGATTGTCGCCAAACAACGCGTAAGGCGCAATTTCCACATAATGACGCAATTTCCTTGTAAACACTTCGCGGAGAGATCCGTTGTCGCGAAACGCCAAAGCGGTCACTTCGCGAGGATGGTGATGCCGTAGCGGTCGGCGAGTTGGACGACTTCCTTCTCGTCGATGATGATCGTCTTGTCCGCTTCGACGGCAAGGACGACGCCGCCGGAGGTCTTCATGTTCTCGATCGTTTTGACGCCGATGGTGGGGACGTCGAAACGCATGTCTTGCTGCGGCTTCGCGACCTTCACGACGGTAAATCCGCCGCGGGGGCAGAGCGTGCCGGCGCGGAGGATGGCCTGATCCGTTCCTTCGATCGCCTCGACGGCGAGGACGGCCTTCTCCTTCACCATCACGCTTTGGCCGACGTCGAGCCGGCCCATTTCCTTCGCGAGCATCCAGCCGAAATCGATGTCTTCCGACTCGGCGGTCGAGGGGGCCCGTCGCGTATGCAATCCAGCTTTCACGAGCAACTCCGGACAGAAATCCAGGGCCGAGGCGAAATCGAGCCCGTCCATTCTGAATTCTTCGATCACTCCCAGGAGAATCGAGTCGTCCTTATTGTCCCGCCGAGTGCGGCGAAACCAGAAGCGGATCATTCGCCAATCGGGCAGAAGACGAAGCCACCGCATTGGGGTGTTCATCTTTACCTTGTGAACCTTGCCCGCCATCACGACCTGCTTGCAACCCGCCTTCTTGAAGCACCGGATCATCCGGCCCAACTTGGCGAGGCCCGCCCAGTGAAATCGGTCCACCAGCGGAACAAGGTCCGGCGACGCTTCGTCATGGATGCCGACGCAAACGACGGGCAACCCGAGCTGCTTTGCTTTTTCCGCGAATGCGATCGGGAAACGCCCGCCGCCCGCGAGCAATCCGATCGGTGGTGGTTTGGACTGGATAGACATAGGTAAATTTCAAATTGCAAATTTCAGATTGCAAATTGATCGGAGATTCCTGTTTGCAGCATTGCTCGGTTTTCGGCCCATTCCTCAATTTGCAATCTGAAATTTGCAATTTGCAATTTGCAATTTGCAATTTGAAATTCGGGCTTACCCCTCTTCCTTTTCGATGTCCATGCCAAGCTGTTGCTTGATCTTGCGGATGTCTTTCCGCATCTCAGGAAGTTTCTCTAGGCTTATCAAAATGCGTTTTTGATCGCGCTCGGGCGTTGCCGGAGCGCCAAGGGTGCGTTGGCCGGCGGGGATGTCCTTTGTCACGCCCGCCTTGGCGCCGATCACGGCCTTCTCGCCGATATGCACATGGTCAGTGATGCCGACCTGCCCCGCGATGACCACATAGTCGCCCGTGCTGCTGGAGCCGGCGATGCCCATCTGGCTGATGAGCAGGTTGTGTTTGCCGATGTTGCAGTTGTGGGCGATCTGCACGAGGTTGTCGATCTTGGTCCCTTCGCCGATGCGGGTCGCCTGAAAGGCGCCGCGGTCGATCGTCGTGCAGGAGCCGATTTCGACGTCGTTGCCGACTTCGACGGCGCCCAATTGGGCGACCTTCACATGCTTGCCGTTTCGAAATCGGTATCCGAAACCATCAGCGCCGAGAACGGTATTTGCATGAACGATGACGCGGTCGCCGAGGACGACGCCTTCATACAGGACGGCGTTCGGATAGATGACGACGTCGTCACCCAGCTTGCAATTCGGCCCAATCACGGCGCCCGGATGAATGCGGCAACGAGCCCCGACGATGCAATGCTCGCCAATGGCCGCGAACGGCCCAATGCTCGGATCAGCGCCGACTTGGGCGGAAGGATGAACGGCCGCGCGGGGGTCGATCCCCATGGGTGTCAGTTCCGGTTTGTTCTGCAGTTTCTTGACGATGGCGACGAAAGCGGCGAGCGGGTCTTTCGCCTGGATCAGCGTCCTGCCTTCAATGGGAATGTTCGGCGAGACGACGATGACGGATGCTTGAGAGGCGAGGAGTTGGGGAAGGTATTTGTCGTGTTCCAGAAAGGAGATGTCCCCTTCCCGAGCCTCCGCCAGCGTGCGGGCATGAAGGACGAGGCGTTCGCCGTCGCCGACGACCTGTCCTTGAACCAGGTCCGCCAATTGCCGAACGGTGAAGCTCACTGGATTCCCTTCTCCTGTCATTCGTCGCCGTGGCGGATATTAGACAAATCAGGCAAACGGAGCAAGCGAAGTTGGCTCCGCCACGCCGCCGGTTAGCCGCGACGCACAGCGGAGCGCGGACTTGGCGTCTCGCGATTGCGCGGCACGCAGTCCGCGCTCCGCGGCGCGGCGCGGCTAACCGACTTCACTTCGCCAAGTCGCGTGATTCCCGTCCCTTGTCCGGCGTGGGGTCTTTGACGACGCCATACACCTGGCGCCCTTCGTGGTCCTCGGGCAGATACTCGGTGATCGGCATCCCCTCGGGCGTGACGAACAGCAGGCAGTGGCAATACTTCCACTGCTTCATCTCATCGCACGCGCAGATCCAACGCCGGCCATGCTCGCGAAGCTCCGCTTCCTTGTCCGGATAGAAATTGCACGGACAGAGCGGTCGGCCGCATTCTTCGGTGTTCGCCGCAAGACCAAGGACGACGGCCTTGGTGACTTCGGCGTCCGGATGGCCGACGGTACCACTCTTCTCCCAATACTTCTCGACGTAGCGGCGCATCTTCTCGATCGTTGCTTGCTGCGGTTCGGGGCGCTTCGCCATGGGGGCGGTCCTTGCTCAAAAGTCACGTGTCGGCGGTGCTGTTATTGTGCGAAGCGAAGGAACGCGCGGCGAGCAAGTCCGACGGCGATTCCCCTTCGTTCCGATCCCTCTCCCTTTGGGAGGATCGTGCACCTTCGACTTAAGTCCTCTTGAAAATAGGCTTCTCAAACCAACCCGAAGCGTCAGCGAGGGAAGGCTTTGACCTCGCTGACGCTTCGGGTTAGTGCAAAAACTCCCGCACCTCAATGCCCCCGCAAAGTCGGCACGCGCGGCATTTCCGGTCAACTTTCGCCATCCTTCCAACCGATTGAGGGGAAGTCGAACGCGAGTCTTCGCACCGGAGATGGCGGCCCCATGGATCGAGAACGCCCAGTTCGGTTCGCCTCTTTGCGTCGCTGGGCATGTGCCGCGGCGTTCTGGGCGGGTACGGCGTCAGGCCAGGAACCGACGATTCTGCCTGCGCTGGTCGTCCCTTCGACTCAACCTGCGCCTCCCATCTTTACCCCGTTGCCCCTTCCGCCGTCGCAACCGCGGCTTGGAATGAAAGCGATCGTAGAGACTTCCGAACCCGATACGCCCCCGATGCAACCGCAAACGCTGCCCGAACCGAAAACCGTGACGTCCAACCCAGGCACGCCCACGTATCTGGTGCCGCCGACCATTGTTCCTCGCCCCATTCCCAATCCGCGAATTCAGGGCCCGGTGGACGCCAAGCCAGTGTCGAGGCCGATCCATCGCCCGCTGGGCGCCTCGCAACCTCCCGCCATGCGGCCCGTGGCCGATCCGGTTCCCGCGACGGGGCTTTCGCTTGACCTGGTGCTAGGCCTGGCCCGCGATCGCAACGGCCAAATTCGGCTGGCTCGCGAAAAGCTGCAGGAAGCCCAGGCCCAACACGAGTTGAACACCTCGCGCTGGCTGCCGGACATCCTGGTCGGCCCCAGCTTCTACCGCCACGACGGCGGCATTCAGGACTTCCAGGGCAACCTGCTGCAATCGAACTTCGGCTCCGTATTCGCCGGGGCGGAAGTCCGCAGCAAGCTCGACTGGCGCGAAGGTCAATTCCGCCGGCTCGAATCGGAACGCCAGGTCCACCAGCGCCGCGGCGACTTGACCCAAGTCGCCAGCGACAAGCTGCTGGATGCCGCAACCACCTACATCGACCTGCTCGCCGCCCGCACGGCCGAGGTCGCGAGTTGGCAGATGGAGAAACGGCTCGAAGAACTGCTGGACCAGGCGACGAAGCTCGCCGAGGTCGATCCGGGCGTTCGCATCGAGGCGATTCGCGTCGAGTCCGAACTCGGCGCTCAGCGGTTGTTCGTCCGCAAGTTCCGCGAAGGAACCCGCAGCGCGGCTTCGAAGGTCCTTTACCTCGTCGGTTCCGATCCGACGGGAGAGGTTGCGATTCTCGATCGCCAACTCACGCAGATCGGTCTCGTCGATATTCAGCAACCTTTGCAAGCGATGATCGAACAAGCGCAGCGCAACGGTCCCGGCGTGCAAGAACTGCACAAAATGCTCACCGTCATCGAATCGACGCGGGCGAAAGTCGGCGGGCCAGGCCGATATCTGCCAAGCCTCGAGATCGTCGCGGCGGAAGGCGGCTTTGGCGCCGGGCCTGGGACGAATCTTAATTGGGCAAACCGCTTCGACCTGGGCATGAACTTCCGCTGGAACTTGACCGACCTGCGCAACGCCCATCACCATCAACGGCTCGCCGAGTCCAAGGTGGAACAGGCTCGCCTGAGCTACCAGGACCTCCGCGCGAAGCTGACGTTGGGCGTGCAGGAAGCGTATGAAACGATGCACAGTTCGCTCGAGCAAATGGACATTGCCGGCAAGCAGATCCACCATGCCGAAGAGACGCTTCGGCTCAGCGAGGAGCGGCTCAAGATGAACATCAAGGGGCGTTCGCCGAGCGAGGTGCTGCTGGCCCACCGCGCTCTCTTCGGCGCTCGCATGAGCTATCTCAATGCGTTGCGCGACTACGACAAGGCGCAGGTTCGGCTGTTCGTGCTGCTAGGAGCGGGCTGCGACACTTGTCGGCAGGAAGTCCCGGCCCCTGCGGCGAGTGAATACATGCTTTTCGATCGTTAAACCACTCTAGACCGATTCGCAGATTGCTCTGTAGGGAACGCCCTCCGTGGCGTTCCGCCGAACTGGACGCGTCCGAACGACGAAATCCTGTTTGCAATCGCCGGTCTTCCGCTTGCGGCTTAGCGTTCGCACAAAACCTCGGCTCGCTAAGCCGCAAGCGGGACACAGGCGCCCGAATGTGGGACGACTCCCTCGGACGCGTCCAGGCCGGCGGAACGCCGCGGAGGGCGGTCCCTGCAAAACGCGAC
The DNA here is from genome assembly GCA_019748295.1 of Gemmataceae bacterium. Taxonomy (GTDB): domain Bacteria; phylum Planctomycetota; class Planctomycetia; order Gemmatales; family Gemmataceae; genus JAIEPT01. Next base: position 51,857 of record JAIEPT010000053.1, read on the forward strand.
GTTGGTCGCCATTTCCATCCGCAAACTGCTATAAGCAAATCACCAGATGAACAGCGCTTGCAGCGCGAGGTAAGGTCCGGCGCCGACATCGATGCGGTCCTGGCGGCGGTCGCTGTAGTCGCGGCCCTGGAAGTAGTAGCGGTCGAAAGCGTATCCCGCCTGAAGATCGAATCCGAAGTGGGCGCTCAGAAACAGCCGCGTCCCGGCGCTAAGCCGCATTTCGTAGTACTGCAGCTTGTCGAAGTAACTCGCGCGATTGGCGAGGAAGTAGCTCTCATTGTCCCATTCGTAAGCCGCATACGCTCGCAACGGCAATGCGATCATGTATTGCACTTGTGCCCGCACCGTGCGAATAGGGACATAGGAGAAATCGAGCGTCAGCCGCTCTTCCGGCTTCCACATGACGGTGAACGGCAAGCCGATCGATGCGTGGAAGTTTTCGGACGGACGATACAGATACGCGATCGAAGGGAGCGGGTAGTTGACCGGCGAGAGGTTGTTGTAAAGCAAGGCAAACAGCCACGCGTCGTTCGTGCCTTGCCTTGGAATCGCGAGGTAGCCGTTCACCGCGAAGTACCACTCGCGGTACGAATAGAACGGCCTGTCCGCGACCGAACCCGTCACCACATTGCCCCCCGCGATCCAGCCGTTGTCGAAGCGATGGCGATAACCTAGCCCGAAGCGAAAGTCCCACAGCTGGTGCGGAAGCTCCCGGTTGCTGTCCGGCAACAGCACGTTGGTGTTGTAAAAGCTCTCGTTGCGAAACTGAATCGACCCGGCGATTTCGTCGTTCTCCGCCTCCATGATCGGAAACAGGACATTGAAGGCATTGCGAACGAACGCGAGATCGCTGGGTTGGCCCGAAACCGCGGCCGGGGGACGCCAGGAAAGTTCGTAGTTTCCGACCACCGGAAAATTGCCGAACTCCGGATTGACGAGCAGTGCGATGAGGCCGTTGTACTGCCGGCTCGATTTCGGCTGCGGGCTTCGCGGCGTCGGCATCGCGTCGCCGGTGGGTTTGAGGACGCTCGGCACATCGATATTCAGCTGCGGCACCCCCGAAGGACGCGTCGGCAACGTGAAATCCGAAACGGGGGCGGGCGGCGGAATATCCGCAGGCGGAGGAGGTGGCGGCGGAACGACGGTGTCGCCAGGGCCCGGCGTGCCCAGAGGCTGCACGGCAGGCGATTGAGCGTACGCGCGAGTCGGCCCCGGCAAACCGAAACAGGCCGCCAGGGCGATCGTTAAAACAAATCGAAGGATCGAAATGGCCGGCCTCCGCATGAACTCGGGCCGGTCATAGCGTTTACGGCAAACTGAAGCAAGGCGAAGGCGAATCAGTCAGAAGCCCCCGATCGGAGATCGGAGAATGAACATCGGAGATTGCCGGATTGGTGTTCTCATTCTTTATGCTCCGATCTCCGATCCTCATTCTCCCATCTGCTCCCTTACCCCGAATCTTCGCCTCGACCGCCCTTTCGATTGCTTTGCCCTTGATCTGCTCTCCTATAAATAGAGGAAAGCAACTTCATTCCTCGCACTGCACCCTGAAAGGCGAACCATGCTCACCGTCGGCGATCGTTTCCCCGAATTCAACGTTGATGCTTGCGTCGGCAACGGCAAGGACGGCTTCACGAAGATCCACAACAAGTCATACGAAGGCAAGTGGATCTGCTACTTCTTCTATCCCAAGGACTTCACCTTCATCTGCCCGACGGAAATCGTCGAGTTCGGCAAGAAACTGAAGGAATTCCGCGACCGCGATTGCGAAGTCCTCGGCGGCAGCACCGACAACGAGTTCAGCCACCAGGCTTGGCGCAACGCTCATCCCGACCTCAAGGATCTCCCTTACCCGCTCATCGCCGCCACGAAGCTGGCGTTCGATCTCGGCATCGTCGATCCCAACGCCCACGCCTGCCTGCGTGCCACGTTCCTTGTCGATCCAAGCGGCGTGATCCAATATTCCTGCGCCCACCCGCTATCGGTCGGCCGCAGCATCCCGGAAGTGCTCCGCACGCTCGACGCCATCCAGAGCGATGAGCTGTGCCCCTGCAACTGGACCGCGGGTCAGGCGACGATCAAGGTGTAGGTGGCTGTCGGCAAGAATATCGTTTCTGACCGTCTCAGTAGTTTGTCGCTTGCGGCTTAGCGAGATCAGGGTTTGACCGGAACGCTAAGCCGCAAGCGGAAGACAGGTCTCCACTGCTCGATTGGCCCACAGCCAACTCGGAGTTTTTCAATGGCAACCGTTTCCATGCCGCAAGTCGATACGCTTCGCGATACGTTCAGCGAACCCGCCAAGGATTTGAAACTGAACCTCGGATCGATCGCTTCCAGCGAAGTGCTGGAGGCGGGACAGATCTGGGGCATCGCGCTCGCCTCCGCGTTCTACATCGGCGAGCCTCGGCTTACCAGCGCCCTGATCGCCGACGCCCACAACGACGGCATCAGCGAAGGGATGCTCGAAGACGCGAAGGCGGCGGCCACCCTCATGGGGATGAACACCGTCTACTACCGTTTCCGCCATCTCGTCGGCAAGGAAAGCTACACCAAGAAGCCGGCCCGCCTCCGCATGCAGTGGATGGGGAAGCCGAAGACGAACAAGGCGACCTTCGAGCTGATGAGCCTCGCCATCGCCGCCATCGCGGGCTGCGAAAACTGCATCAAGGCGCATGAGGCGAGCGTTCAGCAACATGGGCTGACGGAAGAACACGTGCATGACGCCGTCCGCATCGCTGCGGTGCTGCAAGGCTCCGCGGTAGCGCTGCGGGTGTGAGCCGAAGGCGATTGAAAAGTCGAAATCGCTTTGGCGTTTCGGAACAACGAGGTGAGGGAGCTTCTGCACTAACCCGAAGCGTAAGTAAGCGAGGTCAAAGTTTCCCTCGCTTACGTTACGCTTCGCGCTAGTGGAAGATGCCCGCTAAATGCGCGCTTGCTGCTAGATCTTTTTCTTGTTCTTGAACTGATCCTGCCGAGCTTGATTCAGCCGATCAAGCGTCGCTTTGAGCCGCTCGTAGCGCTCGGTGAAGAGGCGGGCCTCTTCCAACGCGCCGGCCCAGATCGGCTGCAAATACTCGCGTTCGAAGCGGATCGCTTCCTGGATCTTCGCCTCCTCGTCCAGCAACTGGTAGATGCCGGGCTTCTCGGCGGTTCCCTTCAGCTTCTCGTCGATAGATGCATTCTTCGCGATCTGGCTTTGAATGTCCTTCGTCAGTTCTTCCAGCTTCGTCTTGCTCTCCGCCATCTCGGCAAAGAGCTTGTCCTGCGATTTGTCGATGCCGTCGATCGGCTGGCTCAGCACCGGCTTGCCGAGTTGCTTGCCGGGCATGTCGGTGACGATGCCGGTGTCCTTCACCTCGAAGGTTTTGATTTCGATCGGGTCTTTGGCGGTTCGCAGTCGTTCGAGTTCTTTGCGATAAAACTCGTGATTTTCGGGATACTTGTTGGTCGCCTCGAACCACGCATCTTGAGCCGGCTTGATCGGGGCGACGACCACATCCTTCGCTCGCAGAACCGAGTAGTAGGCGGCCACGCGCTGATCGATTTCGGATGGGACGTAGAAGCTCAGATCCTTCCGCGGCTCCTTCCAGCCGATGTCGTAGAACTTGAGAAACAGCCCCGCCGCCCACGTCATCAAAAGCACGCAGATGACGACGTGGATCAGAATCAGCGTTTTGCCAAGCTTGTTCATCATGGGGAGGTTGCTCCCTTCAAGCCTTCGGCCGCCCGGAGCTGGGCTTCGAGGGCGAAGTTCTTCTCGGCCGCTTCGGAAAGTTCGAGTTGAGCCTGGAAGAGTTGCTTCTGGAACTCTCGCAACTCTTCCGCCTGCTTGCCCGACTTTTCGCGGGCCGACAGCAGCTTCTTGACGGCGTCTTCGAGATACTCGGCCCGGTCGATGTACGTTTTCTTCGCCTGATCGAGTTGCGACTCGAGAATCTTCAGACGTTCCTCGTCCTGCTTGGATTGGATCGTCAGATTGCGAATACGCTGGATCTCGATGTCTTGCAGCCCCGCAAACCCCTGGGTGCGATCCGGGTTTCCCTTGTAGGTAATATCGTACCCCTCGCGATCGACATGGATCGCTTCGATTGCTTGCTTCTCCAGCTTGGGGAACGTCTTCGAGAATTCCTGACAAGCGATCACAAAGTCGGCCAGGCCGCTGACCGCCTGGGCCCGATCCATCCCCTTCGGGTAGAGGAGCGATCCGTCCGGTTTTCGGACGTTGGCGGCGTCGACGAACACGAACGCGATCTGCTGGCGTTTGTCGATCGACCAACGTTCCTTCCCTTCGTAGGCTTCGCCGAAATACGCCTTGCCGAAATGCTTGTCGCTCTTGGCCGCATCGAGGCGAAGCTTGACGCGGTCTTCGAGATTCGCCAACGGCAGGTTGTCGAGATCGCCCGTCTTGTTGACGGTGAAGCCCGCGAGTTCGCCGGGGCGGAACAGTTCGAGCGGCGCGAGGAAATCGCGATACAGCTTGCGGCGAACCGCCTCGGTCAACATCGCATCAAGATTGGCGGCGGGGGCGTCGGCGACCTTTTTGGCGGTCGAACGAATCTGCATGATGTTCGTGGAAAGCGGCAGCAGGATCTTGCCCAGAGCATCGCGCTTCTCGGCTTCCGTCTTCTTGGCGGTCGCATAATCCTGAGCTGCGTCGAAGACGGCCTTGGGGAACGTTTCCTTGAACTTTTCGACCGCTGCTTCAAGCGTGGCCACCGGTTCGCCGGCATCGCCGAAGTGATCTTTCAGAACGTCTTCGCTGAGCTGCTCTATCCGGATCGGCGTCCGCATCGCCTGCTCGATGGCCTGGAAATCGCCCGAGAGATTGCCGCCGCGAGCTTTGAACGCTTCCTTCAGCATTTCGGACGAAAGGCGAGGCCGCGTTTGGGTGAGGACGCCGGCGGAGAGGCCATCCCCCTTCGCGTCGTCGTCGCTGGGCAGGCCCTGGACTTTCAAGTCGTGGAGCAAGCCGACATAGGACCAGGTTTGACGGACCTGGTAGTCCATCATCAGCAGGTAGGCAAACGCGAGGGCAGCCGCCACGTTGAGAAACGCCAAGACGATCGTGAGCTTCGGCGTTTTGGGCCGAGGCGCATCGTCGTCGTCGCGGCCAACGTCGTCCGCGACTTCCTCTTCCTCGGCAACGTCTTCGTCGTCGAGGCGGTCGTCGTCATCGTCGTCTGTTTTTTTTCGTCGGGCCATGCCAGACCTCAAGCGGAGAACCGCGAGATGCGATCATTCTTGATTGTTGCGGATGCAGCAAGGGAATCCAAGAGATTTGGCGATCCCGCAACCCGGAATCCAAGATTTTGGCCGGAAAACGCCGGTTTTTCCTCATGAACGGAGCGACGCCAAGGATGAACGAGGAAGAATGAAGGATGAAATAAATACAACACACCCCAAATGCCGAAGCGGTCGGCTGTCTTTTTTCCTCCTTCCTCCTTCATCCTTCCACCTATGTCCTTTTCTGCCGTACTTTTCGATTTTGACGGCACCCTTGCCGACAGCTACGACGCGATCGCGGCGAGCGTGAACCATGTGCGCGAAACGCGGGGGTTGCCTCCGCTTGCGGTGGATGAGGTCAAATGGCACGTTGGCCGGGGGCCGGAATACTTGCTCCAACGCACGGTCCCGAGCGGCGAATTCGCCGTCGATTTTCCCGTTTATCGGCAACACCACCCCAAGGTCATGGTCCCGCTCACGCGCCTATTGCCCGGCGCCCGCAGTGCCTTGGAATCGCTGCACGCATCGAAACGCCGCATCGGCCTGTGCAGCAACAAGCCGCGTATCTTTTCGCAGGAGCTGCTGAAGCACCTCGACATTGCACCGTTCTTCGACGTGGTCATCGGCCCTGAAGATGTGCCGAACCCTAAGCCCGCGCCCGACATGTTGAAGACGGCGATCGCTCGTTTGAATCTTGCGAAAGAGGAAACGCTCTACGTGGGCGACATGGTGGTGGACGTTCAAACCGCCCGCGGAGCCGGCGTCACGGTGTGGATCGTGACCACGGGATCGGACGAACTCGCGACCATCGAAGCGGCGAAACCCGATCGGATTTTGACGAGCCTGGAAGAGCTGACGCGACTCTGAGAGACGTTCCCCAAGCCCAGGGGCGAGCGCCGCGAGCTCCTGGGTTCAGAGTGTCGGAAGAGCGATACGTTCGCGGTCTGGAACCCAGGAGCTCGCTACGTTCGCCCCTGGGCTTGGGAACGTCACATGGGGTGACGTTCCATCACGAGGTAACTTGTCCAATCCAACCCGAGCGATTGATACGTCGCATGTGCCCTGGTGTTCTCCTTCTCCACATACAATCGCACGCCGATGACGCCTTCCGCGAGGGCCAGTTGCCGCACGTGGTCGAACAGCCCCCGGAAGACGCCCTTGCGACGATGGTCGAGCGTCACGTAGACGCTTTGAATCCACCAGAACCAGCCGTTGCGCCAGTCGCTCCATTCGTAAGTAATCAGCATTTGGCCCACGACACGACCGCCGTGTTCGGCCAGGAAATAGCGGCCCTTGTGCGGATCAGCCAGCGCCGCCGCCACGCCAGGTCTCAGCTTTGCGGGATCAAGCGTTTTGCCTTCGCTCTCCTCGGCCAAAGCGGCATTGAAGTCCACGATCATCTCAAGGTCGGCCTCGCTGGCGGTACGGATGAGCATGTTGATTTGCCCTCGTCTTTTCCTAAGTTTCCAGTGGGTTCTCGATTTTCGGTTTTCGGCGAAAACCAAAGTGCTGAGGCCAAAAACCCACGGATCGAATCATGGACCTCAAGCAATATATCCGAGACATCCCTGACTTCCCGAAGCCGGGGATCATGTTCAAGGATATCACGCCCCTGCTCTCGCATCCCGCCGCTTTCCAAGCGTCGCTCCGGATGTTCGCCGAACATTATCAACATCGCAAGCTGGACGCGATTGCGGCGGCGGAAGCGCGCGGCTTCCTCTTCGCCGCGCCGCTTGCCGTGGCGCTCAACCTGCCGCTGGTGCCGCTCCGCAAGCCGGGCAAGCTGCCCTATCGCACGCATAGCTTGCAGTACGACCTCGAGTACGGCTCGGCCGAACTGCATGTGCATATCGACGGATTCAAAGAGGGCGATCGCGTCCTCATGATCGACGATTTGCTGGCCACGGGCGGCACGATGCGGGCCGGCTGCCAGCTCGTCGAAAAGGCTGGGGCGATCGTCGATTCGTGCGCGGTCGCGGTGGAATTGGCGTTCCTCAAAGGGCGCGAACATTTGAAGCCGTACGACGTCTTCAGTTTGGTTTCGTACTAGGCGAATTGTTCGGAGGCGAGCAGCCGCTGTTAGGCGGCTGGTAGTTCGACCTTGCAAGTCTCGTCACGCAAGTGCGGAGACGTTGCGGGAGGAATTTACGAGACTCGCAAGAGGCGACTTACCAGCCGCCTAACAGCGGCTGCTCGCCAAGCAGTGCTCACCGACTGCGGGAGATTCCCATGCTCGATTTCGACAAAGCCGGCGGGCTTGTTTCCGCCATCGCACAGGACGCGGATTCCGGCGTCGTCCTCATGATCGCGTGGATGAACCGCGAAGCGTTCGAGGAGACGGTGCGGACGAAGCGGGCCGTCTATTTCAGCCGCAGCCGCAGCAAGCTTTGGCGCAAGGGCGAAGAATCGGGCAACGTGCAGGAAGTGAAGGAAATCTTCGTCGATTGCGACAACGACGCGGTGCTGCTGAAAGTGAAGCAAATCGGCGGAGCGGCTTGCCACGAAGGCTATCAGAGCTGCTTCTTCCGCAAACTGGAAGACGGCAACCTCACGCCCGTCGGCGAACGCGTGTTCGATCCCAAGCAGGTGTACAAGAAATGACGCAGCAAATTCGCCTGGGCATTCCCGCAGGGAGTCTTCAGGAGGCGACCGGCGAACTCTTCCGCAAGGCGGGCTTCAAGCTCGCCTTCCAGAGCCGCAGCTACTACCCGGCCATCGACGACCCGGAAATCCACTGCACGCTGATCCGCGCCCAGGAGATGGCCCGCTACGTGCAAGACGGCTCGCTCGATTGCGGCCTCACCGGCCATGATTGGGTTCTTGAAAACGAGGCCAAGGTCGTCGAGTTGGCGGAACTCGTCTTCAGCAAGGTGAGCCGTCGGCCCGTGCGCTGGGTGCTCGCGGTGCCGAACGATTCGCCGATCAAGACGGTCCACGACCTGCAGGGCAAACGCATCGCGACCGAAGTCGTCAACATGACTCGGCGCTGGCTCGCATCGCACGGCGTCACCGCTCAGGTCGAGTTCAGCTGGGGGGCGACCGAAGTGAAGCCGCCCCGCCTTGCCGACGCGATCGTCGATGTAACCGAAACCGGCAGCTCGCTTCGGGCGAACAATCTCCGCATCGTCGCGGAATTGATGACGAGCACGACTCGGTTCATCGCCAACGAGAAGGCCTACGCGGAGCCGTGGAAGAAGCAGAAGATGGACGATCTGGTCCTGATGCTGCAAGGTGCGATGGCCGCGGAGGGGAAGGTCGGCCTGATGATGAACGTGAGCCGGGACGATTTGAAAGCCGTCCTCTCCATTTTGCCCGCGTTGCAGAATCCGACGATCTCGGGACTTTCGGACGACCATTGGGTCGCGGTCAACACGATCCTCGATGAAGACACCGTTCGCCACATCATTCCGAAACTCAAGGCGGCCGGCGCCAAGGGGATTGTCGAGTATCCGCTGAACAAGATCATCGCGTAGATCTTCCGCTCGCGGCTTAGCTTCGAACTTGTTTCGAAACCGTAATCGGAACTGGCCGAGGACTGGGAGGCCTCGCCCTCCCGGTCCCCTGCCAGGTTTTGAAATTACCTCCTTGCAATTGAACGCCACAGAGGGAGTTACCTACTGATTTCTCGATCGTTCACAGCAATGAGATGCGTTTGCCCGCCAGCATGCCGCAGGCGCCGTCGATGTCTTGGCCGCCGCTGTAACGGCGGACCACCGGCATGCCGAGTTCCGCGGTCAACGCGTCGCGGAATGTGTTCAGTTCTTCCTCGGTCGGCCTGCGGAAACCGCCAACCGAACCGTTGACGTCGATCAAATCCAAAACGATCGGAAGCCCGCGCGTGAGTTCCGCGAGCTGGCGGGCATCTTCGGGTCGCGTGTTGACGCCGCCGAGCAGCGTCCAGGCGAGCACCATGCGTTTGCCGGTCGCTTCATAACGTTCGCGGAGCGCGGCCATCAACTCGGGCAACGGATGCGTGTGCTCGATCGGCAGCAGTTGCTTGCGCTTTTCGGAGTCGGCCGACGTCAATGAAACAACAAGGCGATAGGGCCGGTGTTCCTCGGTGAAACGTCGGATCATCGGCACGACGCCGACGGTGGAGATCGTGATCGCTTTCGCATCGATCGCCATGCCGCATGGTTCGCACAGGATCGCCGCCGCCCGCATCACCCGATCGTAGTTCAGGAACGGTTCCCCCATGCCCATGAAGACGACGCCGCGAACGGGATGCTCGCTGTCTGCCTGGACTTGCAGCACCTGATCGACGATTTCCCACGGCTGCAGATTGCGCTGAAACCCGAGCTTCGCCGTCGCACAGAACGTACATCCGAGGGCACAGCCCGCTTGCGAGCTGACGCAGACGATGTACTTGCGGTCGCCCGGCCTATGCATCAGCGGAATGCGAATGGCTTCGAACGGCTCCGGGCCATCCCCCTGGAAAAGGTACTTGGCGAAACCATCCGCGGGCGAAACGGATCGCTCGAGCAGTTTCAGACGCGGGAAGCGAGCTTGTCGCCTGACTTCGTCCAACACGCGGCGCGGCACTTCCGGAAGTTGCGCCGGCACATCGGGACTGCGGCGTTGAAAGATCGCCGCCTGCAATCGCCGGGCGAATTTCGGCGAAAGGCCGATGCCGCCGAATTGGGCGTGCAGTTCGTCCGACGTGCAATCCTTGAGCACAAGAGCCATGCGATGCATTCTATGTAGCCCTCTCGCTCCGCGAGAGGTAAGCGGCAGCGAGCCATGCAACGGCAAGGCATCCATCCGCTATCCTCTCGCGGAGCGAGAGGGCTACCTTGGCTACGCCGTCCTTCGCGCGATCAGGGCGGCGACGTAGCCGGCTTTGAAACCGCTGTCGATGTTCACCACCACGACGTTCGCCGAACACGCATTGAGCATCGTCAGCAGCGGGGCCACGCCGTGGAACGCGGCCCCGTAGCCCACGCTCGTCGGCACCGCGATCACGGGACAATCGACCAGGCCGCCGACGACGCTTGGCAACGCCCCGTCCATGCCGGCGCAGACGATGATCGCATCCGCGTTCACGAACTCCGCATGATGCCGCAACAGCCGATGGATGCCGGCCACGCCCACATCCGCGATCCGTTGCGTTTCGCAGCCGAGCGCCATCGCCGTCACCACGGCTTCCTGAGCCACGGGCAAATCGCTGGTCCCCGCAGTCAGCACGACGACGCGTCCCTTCGGCGGCGCGGGCGGCTTTACCGGCAACCAAAAGGTGCGGGCCAGCCGATCCTGTTGAGCGTTCGGAAATCGCTCCGCAAGGTGCGCCGCCTGTTCATCCGAGACTCGCGTGGCCAGGCAATCCTGCCCCGCTTCGATGAGCCGACGGACGACGCCCTCTACCCACTCGGCCGTTTTTCCCTGGCTGAAGATCACCTCGGGAAAGCCGCAGCGGTCGCGGCGATGGAGGTCCACATGAGCGAAGCCGAGGTCGGCGACGGCGGGAGCGTTCAGCTTCCCGAGAGCGGCGTCGATGGCCACCTTTCCCGCTTGCACTTGTTCCAGCAGTTCACGCAGATCGCCGGGTTCCAACATGTTGATACCAGCCTGGGCGAAATAGGGGTTTGAGGCTTGCCCGTTTCGGACGGCAGCGGTTCGAATCTTGAGGAAAAATCGATTTCGCCGCCGAAGTTTTCAAGTTTCGGCTTTGCGCAACCGATTCATTCGATACAGCCGACATTCTATGAGGGCTATCGGCTCTCAGCTTTCGGCCGTCAGCGGCGATCCGTCGCTCGCTGGAGCCGGGTGCAGACAGACGAAAGCTAGTTGGGGAGGCGAGCATGACGACGGCAGGCGCACTCTTGACGACGATCCTTGGGCTGACGCTCGGCCAGGCTCCGCAAACGCCCAACGACGTCTTCTTCACGAACCAGCGCAACCACTCCGTGCCGGTCAACGTCCCCGCTGCGGCGCGGGCCGAGATCCGCGAACTGCGCCTTTTCGCATCCCGCGATCAGGGCACCTCGTGGCAGCAAGTCGCAGTCATCGGACCGGACAAGAATGCCTTCGCCTTCTACGCGCCGACCGACGGCTCCTACTGGCTTCGCGTCGCCACCGTGAATCAAAAGAATCAGCAGCAACCGGAAAACCTCTACGAAGGACCGCCCAACATCAAGATGGCGATCGACAGCATGAAGCCGCTGATCCGACTCGGCTTGCCGACGCGTCAGGGGAATGACGTCGTCGTCTCGTGGGAATTGCAGGAAGATCATCCGGAATGGTCGACCTTTCAGATCGAATATCAAGCGAAGGATGCCGCGAATCCGTTTTGGACGAAGGTCAACGCGAACCCCGGTCTAACCGGAAACGCGCGATTCACTCCGCCCACGCAAGGTCCGGTCGTCGTGCGGCTGCAACTGCGCGATATGGCCGGCAACTCGCAAATCGCGTCCGCGGAATTGGGGGGCACCCAGGCCGCGGCCGCCGCGCCCATTCAGGGCGGGTTGATGTCCGCACAGTTCACGCCCAGCGCACCATCGCCGTTCCCGGCTCCACCGGCTCCGATGGGATTGACCGGCAACGAGGCTTCGCCGAGCCTGAATGGCCCCGCGAATGCGACGCCCACGCCGGGCGGCAGTCTGCCTCTGCCTCCTGCTCCGAACGCTGGCGGATTGCCCGGCGCTCCGATGGTTGTGCAGACGCCGTTCGTCGAACCGAAAACCTTCCCGCCCGCGGCTCAGGCCGAGATCCCGCCGCCGCTGTCGCCTAAAGCGAATCCGCCGCTCCCTGCGTCGCAAAATCAGCCGCTTCCTCCCATCGCCCAGCCGAAGCCGCCGATCGCTCCGCCCGCGTTCGCCGAAGACCCGCTGCCGCCGCGCGTGCCCAATCCAGGTCCGCCGCCGGGAGTCGTCGAGCCGGCCGAGGAAACCAAGATCATCGCCCGCACGGATGGCCCCGTTCAGACGACCACCAACACGGTGTCGCAACGCCAATCGCTGCCGCCGCTGATGTACGTCAACAACCCCGAGGTCACTCTCGAATACGAACTGTCCAAAGTCGGCCCCTCGGGCGTGGCCGCCATCGAGTTGTGGTGGACGCAGAACGACGGCAAGACGTGGGAAATGTACGCCTACGATCCGAACGTCGAGGCGAAGCCGGGCCGGCAGCAACGCATCGTGCCGTTGCCGGGCGACGGCGTGTTCGGCTTCATCCTCATCGTGAAGAGCAAAGCGGGCCTGGGCCGTCGGCCTCCGCGTGCCGGCGAGGCGCCTGAGATTCGCGTGGAAGTGGATACGACCGCGCCAGTCGCTCAGCTCGCACAGCCTGTGGTGGATCCGCACCGCAACAACTCGCTGCTGCTCCGCTGGGCCGCGAAGGACGCGAACCTGACGCCGACGCCGATCACGCTCGAGTGGGCGGAGAAACGCGAAGGCCCGTGGAGCCCGATTGCCACCAACCTCGGCAACACCGGCCGCCACTCCTGGCAACTGCCGGACCGTCTCCCCGTCGCCGTCTACCTTCGCCTTCGCGTGAAGGACCTCGGCGGCAACGAATCCGCCGCCGTGACCCCCGAGCCGCAAAACGTGGACCTCAGCGAACCCGAAGGCCGCCTGCTGAACGCCTTCGTCTCCCCGCGGAAGTAAGAGAGTAGTCCTCACGCTCCGCGTGAGGTCACGGGGATGCGAGGTTTCAGCACGCACCTTACATCGCCGCTGACCTCACGGGGAGCGTGAGGACCACTCTGCGCGCACCCCGGACGCGACGCATGCTTGATCGCATACGTATTTATACTTGCATTTCGCCAAGACTCGCTACTTGCCGTCGCGTGACGGCTCGCGACCCGTGGGAACCAGTTTATCAACGTGCTCGAATCGGCTTCGGACGCCT